>JAYGEH010000064.1:0-13821 GCA_046582475.1 Rhodospirillales bacterium | reverse complement strand
GAGGAACTTGGTAATGTCTCGAAGGCCTGTCAGATGATGGGGCTATCGCGAGACACGTTTTATCGCTATCGCGATGCCGTCGAAGACGGTGGCGTTGAGGCGCTGTTGGAGAAGCCGCGGCGGGTTGCAAACTTCAAGAACCGTGTCGATGAAGAAACCGAAAGCGCCGTGGTCGATTACGCCGTTGAATATCCGGCCTACGGTCAGGTCCGCGTCAGCAATGAGTTGCGTAAATTGGGCGTGTTCGTGTCGGCCAGCGGTGTACGTTCGATCTGGATGCGCCACGACTTGGCCAACTTCAAACAACGCCTCAAAGCCCTGGGTCGATGTTTGAACGCAGCCTGTTCAGGCCGTCAGAATAATTTTCATATATATATTTTCGGGGTCTGTTCAGGTCTCTGGTTTGTTCGGAGCGAGAGAGCAAATCTGCATGTAGGTCGGGCTAAAGGGTGGTAATAGCGTGCTGGGGGTGGGGGTGTTGATTGGCAGATGGGTGGGGGTAGGACCCGGCTGATCAATCACACTGAATGGCCACAGGGGCGGGCGCCGCTTATCAAATTGGCTCAACGGGTTAGCCACCGGTGGGACACTCAATGTTTCCGTAGTCCTCCTATGTCTTCTGAAACAAGTGTCCCACTTTTCTTGTTATGGCAGTGCGGATTCCGTCTGCGCACCGAAGGGTCGCGCAAATTCGTCGATTCCGAGCTCGGTGCGGAGCTCGACCGTGTTCTTTTCCTTCGCCGGCTCCAACGGGATGCCGGTGGCGTCGGCGACCCGGTCCAATGCGCAATAGTTGGCGATGACGGCCGCCGAGTCGACGAGTGCCGCGTCACCCAAATCGTCACGAACCAGCTGCCGGGCGTCGGTCAATCTAGCCTCGTCGTTACCCAGTACCGCCTCGGCGAATGCCGTCAGAACGCTTCCATGGGGAATACCGCCACCGCCGGCGTCATCGCCGGTGATCACCTTGAGGTCTATCGTGCTGTTCGTCACCCTGGCGCTCTCACGGAGCATTTCCGCGTGGGTAGTCGTTCAGTAGAAGCACCCATTGAGGGCGGAGACGCGCCCGGCGATCAACTCCATCTGGGCGCGGCTGATGGCGCGGTGCCGGGTCGCCAGATCCGGCATGATCGCGCCTGGAAGGTACTGTGCATCGACCATGTCGAACAGTCCGCAAGCCTCGCTCGGCACCAGGCTGAGCGCGCGCCGAACGAAGGTCGGATCGGGCGAGACATAGACCTTCCCGAGACACGCCTCGGCCGCGGTCATGTCTTCCGGCGCCAGCATCGGAACCCAGGCCGGCCCGGGCCTCGCGCCGGCCGGGCGTGCGTAGGACGGCTCGCCGCGGTCCGGCTCGGGCAACGGATGCGGGCGTAGCCCAATCGCACGGGTGAAGGTGTCTAGGGCGACAATCGTCGTCACGACGCCGACCGTCTCGACGAACTCGGCATCGCTGATACCGTCATTGATCGCGCGATCGAACCACGCGTGTGAGAGCCTGCCGGGATCGGTCGCTATCCGATGGACAATTTCGACGATACTCTCTGGCAGATCGCCCAGACTCCCGTGCGATCCCTCGGCCGCATAGGGGGAGAGCGCCGCCTTGCTGTCGTTGCAGTGCCCGCAGGTGGCGGCATTTCTGGTCTCGGCCGCGATCGCTACCCGTCTCTCGCCGTCCCAGCACGTTCCCGGCGCGGCGAGACGTTTCCATGCGCGCCGATGGGACGCGGTTAAATCACCCCGTATGTGAATCATTGCCATATCGTACAATGTTTGTATTTCCATGATCCTATCTGCACGGCTGGCGCGGCCTCCTGGCCCGGATAGTACTCGACTCCTGAGTTCCCGCCAACGCGGTGCAATGATTGACGCCCTCCACCTCGCCCGGGGAATTTCGCCATTCCGGGAAGACATTTGCATATGGCGTTGAGATATATTGGCCGCTGGCGCGGACCCAATGGACAAACGGAAGTGGGGTCAGGTACACAGCACTGGATACCTGACCCCAAATTAAACCGCTCGCTTATGGCCGCGGATAGACGAGCTTGCCGTCCGAGATGTCGAGCGGATAGATCGTCTTGCGTTTTCCTTGTTGGATCTGGAAGATCGCGATCTTGCTGCCGATGTTCTGGCCGCCCTTGTTGAACTCCACCGGACCGAAGAAAGTGTCGGTCTTCAGCGAGCTGAGCGCGGCGATCACCTTGCTCGCCTCGAGCGATCCCGCCTTTTCGATGGCGAGTTGAGCGACGACTCCGGCCGCGGCGGATGCCGCCCCGACATAGTCCGCTATCTGGTTGTGTTTTTTCATCCAGATGTCGGCGAAGTTGCCCGCGGTGCCGATGATTTTCCCTTTGTATTTGAAGGTCTCCGACCACCATGCGGCAGACATGATATTGTTCGACGCATCGCCCAGCGCATCCGCATACTGCTGGTAGACGGGTCCCGCCATCATGAACATGATTTTTGGATTGACCTTGAGCTCCTTGGCCTGCTTCGTTGCCAAGATCAAATCACCCACGTATCCGCCGACCATGAGAATATCCGGGTTTTTGGACTTGACTATCGTGAGCCACGTTGACATGTCCTTCGCGTCTTTGGGAAACTCCGCGTAATAGACGTCTTTGATGCCGTACTCCTTCGCGGCCTTGCGCAGCATGTTGGTGATCGCCTTCGGGAAGAAGTCATTTCGGGTCACGAACGCCATCGAAGTCGGCTTTGGATTGAGCTTCGACACGGTCTGGAAAAATCCAAAGGGCAGAAAGCCGTTCGGAGCGAGTAACCCGAATAAATACTTGTAGCCTTGGTCGAAGACGGCCTCGGAGCTCGCGGTGGGCGCAATCAATGGAATCTTGTAGCGCTCCGCGAGAGCAGCAACTGCCTTCGTGGCACCGCTGCCGAACGGCCCGATGAGGATGTCAACCTTGTCCTTGGTGATCAGACGTTCGGCGAGCTTGGTCGCGGTGGGGCTCTTGCTCTCGTAATCGTAGTAGACCATCTCCACCTTCATCATTTTTCCGCCGACGTTGATGCCGCCGCGGGAGTTCGCAATCTCACGCCAGATCTCGAATCCTCTCTGTTGCTTTATGCCCTCCGTGGCGAGCGGCCCGGTCAACGGCAGGGCTGCTCCGAACTTGATGACTTCGGCTGCTTGCACGGCGAAAGCCGCCACTAACGTCGCCGCCACGAGTACCGGGGCGAGCGTAAACCGTAGGGTGTAGCGTACTATTCGTTTCATCATCTTCTCCTCCTCCTCTGTCGGTGTTGTGGAAACTCGACGTTTCAAGGTACTGTCAGAGAAGCCATATGTGAAGCCTCTCGTCGTCAGTGAGGTTGTGGCAAACCGATCATATGCCTAGATAGGCCCGCCTTACCTCCTGATTCGCAATCAATTCATCGGATGTGCCACTCATGGCGATTCGGCCCGATTCGAATACATACCCGCGTTCGGCAAGATTCAAGGCGGTCAAGACGTCCTGTTCAACGAGCAAAATGGCAACGCCATCCCGGTTAATCTCAATGAGGTTGGCGCAGAGCTCCTCGACGAGGAGCGGCGCCAATCCGAGGGACAGCTCGTCGATGAGCAGGAGCCGCGGCTTGGCCATCAAACCACGGGCGATCGCACACATTTGCTGTTCTCCGCCCGACATGCTGCTGGCGAGCTGCTTGCGCCGATCTTTGAGGATCGGGAAGATTCCATAGACGCGTTCCAGATCGGCGGCGAGGGCGCGGTCATTGAGGCCGCGGGCATAGCCGCCCATGAGCAGGTTCTCTTCGATGTTCAAGGCGCCGAACAGGCGCCTTCCCTCTGGCACGTGGGAAATTCCACGTTCCACGATCTCCTTCGCCGTCGCGCTTTCGAGGGCGATACCGTCGAACACGATGGAGCCCGCCCGCGAGCGGACGATGCCCGAGATCGTCTTGAGAAACGTGGTCTTGCCGGCACCATTGCTCCCGATGATGGCAACCATCTCGCCGGCCGATACTTCGAGGTCCACGCCCCAGAGGATCTGCACCTGATCATAACCTCCTTCGAGACCGGCCACGGAGAGGAGAACGTCATTCGCGGACACCGTCATGCTGCCCCCTCGGGGTTGGCCACGGCACTTTGGTCGCGCGCGAGGAGCTCTGCGTATTTTTCTCCCAGATAGGCGCCAATGACCTCCTCGTTGTTGGTCACATCTTCCGGGCTCCCCTGTGCAATCTTCTCGCCGAGGTGGAGCACGATTACGCGGTCGGAAAGATCCATGATCACCTTCATCACGTGCTCGATCACGAGCAGCGTCACGCCTTCGTCACGTATTTTGCGCATGAGGTCGATGGCGGTTTCGATTTCGGCTGGGTTCAACCCGGCGTTAACCTCGTCGAGGAGCAGGAGCTCCGGCTCCGTCGCGAGGGACTTTGCAAGCTCGAGGCGTTTGCGCTCACCCAGGGTGAGCTGGGCCGCCGGTTGATCAGCCTTATTGGCAAGCCCGACGAAGTCGAGCATCTCGTCCGCGCTGGCCTGAGCCCGGCGTACGTTATTGTGCGCCTTCGCGGATCCGAACAGTGCCCCCATGGCGACGTTGTCCCTGACGGTAAGGGTCGGAAACGGCTGCACGATCTGAAATGTACGTGCGATACCTCGTTTCACGACTTGATGAGGTTTGAGCCCGATCAAGGATTTGCCGGCGAATGTGATGGTGCCCTCGTTCGGCGGCTCGACGCCGGTAAGACAGTTGACCAACGTCGTCTTGCCGGCGCCGTTCGGTCCGATGAGACCGAGGATCTCTCCGCGGTGCAGCTCGAAGTCCACCTCGGAAACAGCAGTGAGCCCCCCAAATCGCCTGGTTACACCTCGCCCTTCGAGTAAGACTTCCGCACTCATACTCTGAACCGTTTCGTGTTGGCAAGAAGGATGCCTCCCAACGAGCGCAAGCCCCCCTTTGTCCGCACCTCTTGCGCCACTGCCATCAAACCGCGGGGCGTGAAGAGGACCACGAGCACCATAATGAGGCCGAGAAACAGACTGTGAAACTCGAGAAAATTGGCCCATAAGAAATTGTTGATGTACTCGAGAAATAATGCGCCGACCAGCGGACCCACGACGGTGCCCACGCCGCCCAGCAGGGCCATGACGATGGCCTGGATGGAGAACAGAACGTCAAACACGTCGATCGGTTCAATGAATGCGGCCCGGTAGGCGTAGACACCGCCGGCCATGGCAGGAAAGATGGCCGAGAGCACGAATGCCGCAATCTTGTATTTCGTCGCCTCAATCCCGAGCATCCCGGCGGCGTCCTCGTTCTCGCGGATGGCGACCAGGCCGTAGCCGAGCCGGTTTCGTGTAACCCAGTACATGGTGAGAACGGTGAGCACCGCGACCATTAGCATCGCGTAGTAGAAGTACTGGGTGAAATATTCCACTGTGCCTTGGATCTGCGGTAGGTTGATGCCGTCCGCCGCGCCGGTAATTTCGAGATTCTCGGCAACCTCGCGCAGACCTTCCGCCACCCCGTAGGTCGCGATCGCAAAGTAGTGGCCCCGCAGGCGCAGGATGGGTATGCCAAGCAGGAGCGCGACGGTAGCCCCGACGACGCCTCCCGCCAGCATGGCGACGGGGAACGGCGCGCCGTGGTTCATCAGGATCGCGGTCGTGTATGCGCCGAGTCCGAAGAACGCTGCCGGTGCGAATGAGGGATATCCGGTGAGCCCGCCGATGAAGTTCCAGCTCATCGCCAGGATCATGTACAGGAGGATATCCATCCACATGCGGGTTCCGTCGTTGTCTGTGAACTGGGGTATCGCGACCAGCACCGCGATTCCGAGCCACAGGGCGAGCCACTGTTTCATGGTCCATCGGGGAAACATGGCTTAGTGGTACCCCGCCTTGCCCATTAGGCCCGAGGGACGGATAAATAATACGAGGAGGAGCACACCGTATCCGAGGGCGTTTTGCAGACCGGGCCCGAAATAAAGCGCGCCGAAATTCTCGACCAGACCGAGGACCAGTCCGCCCGCCAACGCGCCGGTGATGTTCCCAAGGCCCCCGATAACACATATTACGAACGATTTCGCCAGGAACTCGATGTCCGTCACCGGTGAGATGGCGAATCCAGCACTTACCAGGGCGCCGGCGGCGCCCGCCAAGCCGGCACTGAGCCCGTAGGTAGTCGCGTAGATCTTGGCTGGGTTTACCCCCATCAGCTGCGCCGCCTCCAGGTCAATCCGAGTCGCCCGAATTGCACGTCCGGTTCGGGTAGCCGCCATGAACCAGAAGAGCCCCCCGGTGAGCACTAGACCGAGCCCGAACAGCGAGAGGCGTATTAGCGGTATGACCACACCGGCGATCTCAAACGAGTGGCCGGCATACGCCGTCTGGATCGAACGGTAGTCGCCGGTCCAAAAGAAGAGCGCCAACTTCACGCCGATGAGCTCGAGCCCGAACGTCAATACCAAGGTCATGAAGAAAGCAGCCCGGATGACCTGGTTGACGATACAGAGCTGGATCAAGTAGCCGAGGCAAAACATCGCAATCGCAGACAGGGGCAACGACAGGAAAGGATCCACGCCGTAAAAGTGAAAGAGCCAGAAACTGACATAGCCGCCGAGCATCAGGAACGTCCCGTGCAGAATGTTCAAGATGTTCATCACGCCCCACACCAGAGAGAAGCCCACCGCGACCGCGGCGTACATCCCACCCAAGAGAATGCTATTGACGAGTATCTGAGTGTAGATCACCTTGGTCTGCCTCCTTTCTAATTTTTGTTTCCGAGTTTTAGCGGCTCGATTTCCCGTAATGCATGCTACGCGCCGCCGGTTGGCGGGCGAATGTCCGACTCGATCTGCATCCCGGTCGCCAGGGTGTTGAAGCTGTTGTAGAAGTCCACGACCCCGAAAATCTCCAGCACCCGGCCGTCGTCCCACCCGGCGTGCTTCAACGCATCGTGGTAGTATCGGATGAAATACCGACAGCCGTTAGTCACGCTGGCGCCGAGCCCCACCGCGAGCTTGCTCGTCGGATCGATCCCCGGTCCGTCGAATAGAAGGTGGTATTTTTCCCAAGCCGCCGCCACGTAGTGCCGGTTGCGTGCCAGCTGCCGCCAAATGCTGGGAATACCGTCGCGCCCGAGCCGCCGCCCTTCCACCTCGGCGATCTCCGCCAACACCGCCCGGGTCGATTCTTCGAGATCCTCGTCTGCCGGGTAAGGCAGCAGGGTTTCTGTGTCATCGTTGTCCTCGAGCAGCATACCGAAGGCGACCTTGTTCAGCCCCGACACCAGTTCCGCGATACCCACCAACTCGGTCACACCCCGCTCATCGACACCGAGCCGCATCACGGCGGCAACGTGTGAGTCAATTCAGTATTCGCAACCATTGATCATCGATACCGCGGAAGCGACCATCTCTTTGGTCTCCGGCGGAACGTCGCCGCGCTGCATCAGCGCGCGCGAACGCGCCCAGTTCGCGTGCATGTATTCAGGATGACGGGCTTGACAGCGCCAAACATTGGATAGCGAGGTCGCCCCGAATACGCGTTGCTCCCGAGAGAAGATCCGTGCGGCCAGTTCTCGCGCCGACTCTGGAATTTCGTCGTCTGGCAACAGCGGAATCGTGGACATTGCGCTCACCCTCCCATCGGCTACAAATAGGTTATGTTCCCATCTTACTAACCTTAGTATGATAACCATACCACCCTGTCAAATTCAAGGGGACCGGTAGTGCGACGAGCCGTTGCATACAGGTGCCTCGGATGTCCATGTCGAACTGTTTATTCCCCCGCCGACGTTAACGAGGCAGCGTATCCGATACACACCTGGGAGGTTATTTCTTTCTGAAGCTGCTGAGGGAATTCGTCAGGCAAACATGCCCAGCGCACGCCACCACAGGTACTGAAGCGGCAACATAACAATCCAGGCAAGCGCCGTCATTGCGAGAAGCAGCCTCAGTAGATGGCTTGCTTGAGCACCGGCCAGTTGCGCGGCGATTACAAGTGGCGGTAAGACGTACGGGAACGGCGCCATCGTCCAGGAGATCACTTGGGCTATCAACGCGGTGTTGAGCGGCCAGCCAGTGCCGGCGGCGATGTTGCCAGCAAACGCGCTCATGATCGCTGGCTCGCCTGGGACTGTTGTTATCAGGCCGATCACCATCCCCATGGCGCTGACGGCGGCAAAATTAAGTGCGTCTTGGCCGGGTTCGAGCTTCACCATCCCAAACAATTAGCGCCCGACAAGGTCACCAAGGCCGCTCGCCGAGACAGCGGCGCTCATGCTGACGACGCCGGCGATAAAAAACCAAGGTGCGAGATTGATCTTGTTGACGATGGCAGAGGGTGGCAAGACGCCGATTTTTGGTACGAGGCAGAGGAGGCCGGCTCCGAGCGCAATCCATGCCGGCGAGATGCCATGTGAAAAATTGCTCGCCCACAGCGCAAGTGCGGCGAACAGCAACAAGACGAGCTTTCGCTCGTCCAGGTTCATGGATCCGGGCTTGGCTATGCTTGCCCGGTGTCGAGGAATATCGGGAAACAGTGCGCAGAGGATTAACGGGAGCGCGATGATACTGACGAGACCGATCACCGGGAAGTGGAGCAGAAAATACCTGCCGTAGGTCGGTGCGATTCCGTAGGTGCTCTCAGCGGCGCTCATAAGGACCAGGTTGGGAACGGCTGACGGCAAGATTGCCAGTCCCGGGTAGAGCGTGCCTGCGCCGACCGCCAGCGCTAACGCCGTCCGGCCGTTGCTGCCCTCATCGAACCCAAGACGGTCCGCAAGCGACATAAAGATTGGAACGAGAACCAAAACGCGCCCGGTGTTCGTTGGCAGCACGAATGCTGCCAGCGCTGCGACCGTCACTGTGCCGAAAAGAAGCCCAAGGTATGAGCGACCGAAACGGTCGAGCAACACCCGCGCCATGCGCGCACCGAGGCCAGTCGACTGGACCGCGACGCCGATAATCAGGCCGCCGAAGATCATCCAGGCTGCCGCCGAGTGGAACCCTGAGAACACGACCTTCGGCGTGAGACCAGTGAGCGTCACCGCGAAGAAGAAGAACAGGATCGCCGTGAAATACTCTGGCACAACCGCAGTGGCCCACAGCGCAACCGTGACGGCGACGACACCCGCGACCTGCATTACACCTTCTGACACGCCCTCAGGCGGGGGTGCGAAGTACAGTGCAAATCCGAGTATGGCGCCCAAAAGAGCCAAGAAGCGGCGAAGTGTCACAGAGACCTCATTCGGGAGTTCTGGTGGGGACCCACGGAAACAGTTGAGCGTGTCTCATCATGTCTCGACACGCAACGCCGGCCATGCATATGGCTCAACTCGGCTGTTCCGCGCACCGTCCGGCGTATTCGTCGGCCTGATACCGAATTGCGCTGTTCGAATGGGATTCCCCAATTCGGGTCACCAAGGCACGCAATTGGGCGGTCCGTCGAGCTTCCGCTATGCGTCCATCAGCGAAAATCAGATTCTCGAATGTTCGGTGTTGGAGGCTAGGCCGACATGTTTCGGACTTTATCGATCCGCCCCCGCCGGGTGCATAGGACTTGGCGTCCTACGCGCGTCTAGGAGGAGCCAGTTCGCGGATGCTTCCTAGGATCAGTCCCGCGATCAGGAACTGGCGCGCCTCGACCCTTTCCATCCCCTTTTCGAAGCCTGTCGGTCAATCCGCCGGGCAAACCCTGATTTGCCGTCGACCGGCGGTCGGGCGAACCTATCGTGCGCCCATCCAACTTTCCGAGAACGCGAGGAACGCGGTCGTTTTCTTGGTATTTGCGAAATCGCGCTCCACGACTTTGCCCTTGAGTCGGCGCCCGTTCACGGTGACCAGCGCGTCGCTTGCATCGAGGAACAGGCTGTACATCTCGTGCGCCTTCGTCGGTCCCTTCTCAGGCGGCATATCGACCGCGTACGGTTTGCCCAGTCCCTTCCATGTCATGCGGACCTCCTGGTCGGCGGACTTCACTACCTCGGTGTATTCGGCCCGCGTATCGCCTTCGCGATAGACCTCGGTAAGGGGCAGGTACTGGATCGCCTTCAGGCCAGGCGAAACCTTAAAGGAAGCGAATTTTGAGAAGAATTCGTCGACCAGATATCGGGCCAGCGGTTCATTGTCGGTGATGCAAAAATTGGCGACCTCGGGCAGGCTTTGCTCGACATTCGGATCGTCGAGCAGCAACACGCCATGACCGCGCCCGTGTTCCGACCAGGTGATACGGAAGAATGTCATCAGACCGGTCCAAGGGCCGTCTTGCTCGTCCTTCAGATAGATGCCTGGATTCTCACCGGTCCAGGCGACCACGCCTGGATGGATCGGGCTGCTTGGCATGTGTCGTCTCCCCTGATTTGGTGGCCCTCGAACGCTACTCGGCGGCTTCGGCGTCGAATGATTGGGCGTAGGAGTGGATATCGCGGCGGACCTGATCGAGGCGATCGTCGGCGCCGTGATAGTCTCCCTCAACTATGATCTCGGTCAGCTTGCCGCCGATTTCGGCGAGAAGTGCATCGTCGTCCACGTCGATCCGCTTCGGGACGGATAGGACAGTGTCGTGGCAATAGGTCGGGATCAGTCCCATGCCATTGTGCAGCGGCGACAGGTTGGGCCGTTCACCGGCTTCGAGCTTCTTCAATTCGCGCAGCAGGAGCCGACGCAACAAGTTCACGCCTTTGTCACAATGCGTCAGATGTTCCAACGCATGGCGGGCAATTGGGCGCTGCGAAACCTGGGCATCGAAATCGCCTGGGATCTGCTGTCTGTCTTCATAACTGCGCTTGCCATCCTGGCCCACGAAATCGACCTGCTCTACGCCGCACGCCTCGGGATCGCCGATGCCCAGAGGATTGACTTCGGGGTGAAAGTGCCGCCAGCCGATTACTTTGCAGTTCTCATTGTCGATCGGTGTCGTCCAACGGGTGATCCCAACCCGCGCGAACGCCTTGATCTCTGCCTGGCCGTCTTCCCAGACATGACCGACTTGGGCGATGTTCGGCAGGATGATATCGTTGGAGCGTACCCAGACATTGTCGTTCCAGCGACGCGAGGTCACGTAGATCATCCCCGTTGGCGTCTCGACGAAATCCATGATCGGCAGTTCGCCCCAGGCGTCGGCGAAGTGGGAATAGGAAATTCTGGTGTGCAGGAAAACGGCGTGTGCCGGGTCCATGACGTTCTCGTGAACCTGGAGCCAGTTGCACGGGTAGTGGATGCTGTACGGCCGGAGCTCGTCGCCCTCGTATTCGAAACTGTCATAGATCGGGAAGTCGGGAACTTCCTCGGGGTCGCCGAAGTAGCCGAATATAAGGCCTTTGTATTCCTTGGCCGGATAGGCGCCATGGTAGAGGCGGTCCTTCAGCGTGCTGTCCGGCGGATCGCCCGGCGTATCCAGGATTTTGCCGCTCGGGGCGAACAGCCAGCCGTGGTAGCAGCACCGCAGCCCATTAGATTCGCACATTCCAAATTCGAGCGAGGTGCCCCGATGCGGGCAGTGCAGGTCGAGGATGCCGACGTCGTTTTCCCGGGTGCGAAATACGACCAGGTCCTCGCCGAACATACGAATCTTGAGCGGCAACTCGCCCGCTTCCATTGCAAGACAAACCGGCTGCCAGTAGCGTCGCAGCAACTCGCCGGCCTTCGACCCCTTCTCCACATGGGTCAGGAGCGCGTTCTCCTCGGGAATCGGTTCATTATGGTAGGCTCCGAATGGCACCTTCAGAAAATGACCTTTTTGGCCGCTCATCTCACCCCTCCAGCCACGCCCATTCTAAGCTTTATGAATTTCATCATCATTCTCCTCCCGAGAAAACGGCCTCTCGCATGCGACGAACCCTGTCGCCGATCGTCGTGTCCTTGGCACGCAAACAACAGGATCGTCCGCGTCGGGAATATCGGTATTGCCCCGTGTCAGGTTGGACCCGATGGCATCGGGCGACGCCGTTAGTTTCGTGCCCGCATTGGCCCGGGACAGAACCCCCCGAATCGCAGTTTCTAGGCCTGGGCGTCCGCCGCACGGACGCGGCAGACGGACCGTATATTGATGGGAAGCGTAAAGCCCCGGAAACATCGAAACAAGTCAAAACGAGTTTCTCCCTGGCTATTGGCTTGACGAAACGGCCGGCTGGCGTTCTTGTGGGACCGGCTCGCGCACGGCTGCCGCGCGGGATGAGGCACGGCCCGGGATGCTCCTCGTGGGCGAAAATTTGGAGGCAAGGCCAGATAGGATGACCGGCCAATCCACGCACCGCCCGTCCGAGATACTGGACACGTTGAAGCGGCTCGACATGCGGGTCGCGGTGACGGTTCCCGATGGCTGGCTTGGCGAGTTGCTCGTCCGTATGGACCGAGAGCAGTGGATCTCTTTGGTCCGGGCGACCCACGAGGAAGAGGCCCTCGCGATCGCCTGCGGCGCGCGGCTGGGCGGCGCGCGCGCGACTCTGGTCATTCAGAACGTCGGGCTGCTGAGCATCGGCGCCGGCATGGTGTGTCTCGCCCAGCGCTATCAGTTTCCATTGCTGATTCTGGCATCCTATCGGGGGACGCCAAGGGACCCTGTCTTCTACCACATCCCCAAGGGACGGGTGACCGAACCCGTGCTTCGCGGGCTTGGTCTGGGCTATGCCGTGGCCGACGACGCCCGCCCGATCGGTCCCCAGGTGGAGGCGGCGGCGACCTATGCCGAGGAATCGTCGGCGCCGTTCGTCCTCCTGTTGTCGCGAGGAGACGTCGAATGGTGAGCCGGTCCCGACCCAGCCGCGCCGACTATTACCACGCGCTCGCCGCCGCGCTGCCGGCGCGGGCGCTCGTGGTCACCGCGCTTGGCAACGCATCATATCTCTGGGCCGCCGTTCACGACGCGCCGGAGAATTTCTATTTCGAGGACGCGATGGGCCTCGCCCTGCCCATGGCGCTGGGGCTCTCGGTCGCGCAACCCGACCGCGAGGTCGTCGTCGTTGAGGGCGACGGCGGGCTTTTGATGCACATGGGCGGGTTGGTGACGGTGGGTGCGGTGGCGCCGGGCAATTTGACCATCCTGCTGATCGACAATGGCGTGCACGGGGCGTCGGGCGGCCAAGCCCTGACCAGCGCAAGCATCGAATACGCCGACCTCGCCGGCGCCGTGGGCCTGGAGAAGGCCGCCCGCGTCGAGACCGAAGACGCGTTGCGCGCCGCCCTCGCCGACGCCTTCGCGGCCCCGGGCCCGACGTTTCTGGCGCTCGCCACCGCTCCCGATACGGAGACCGTCGTGCCGCCGCTGGCGTTCGACCCGGCGTTTGTCAAAAACCGCTTCATGGAGGCGATCGGCGCGCCGCGCTATGTCTCCACCATCTTCGGCGGCGGAATGGTCGGGAAACCTTGACGTCCGGGGCTCGTCGCGGCACGCTCGACCGCGATCAAGCGTCGGCCAGACCGCAGGAGTCGGAAACCAGCAAACCAGATGCCGCGGTCACGAGGGTGCTAACCCGCATTATTCACGCTGTCTGCACGATTTGATCGAGGCCAGCGGTTTCGGCCGGGTTGACGGCGGTTTTAGAGGTGGGTTACCAAGGACCGGATGAGAAAGTGCGATTCCTGGGCTCAGGCGGCGGTGTCGGCACATTGGCCGGTCAATGGGGTAAGGCCAAGGGCGCATACATGATCGGCGTCGACGACTAATACCAACTTGCAAAAAGAATCATTAATACGCCCACTCACGTAGTCCGATTGACATAATTTTCCAAGGTTGATCGACGAGCTGGTTCCAAGCGAAGCAGCAGTGATCAATAATTTCATTGTAAGATTTGAATATCCTGTTTGAGAGCCAGTTATCGCGCATGAACTGCCAGATGTTTTCGACCGGGTTGA
>JAYGEH010000060.1:0-4069 GCA_046582475.1 Rhodospirillales bacterium | reverse complement strand
TATGAGTGGCCAAGGAGACGAAGGTTGAAAAGCATTGTTGTGCTTGGTGGCGTAATTGCAGTCGCATTCGGGCTGTTATTTGTAGGCCAAGGATTGGGATACATCCGTTGGCCATCTAACAGTTTTATGATCAACGACATTAATTGGGCTTACTACGGAAGTGCCATCGCGGTATTGGGAGTGTTTCTGATATTGAGGGGGCGATGGTGATATCGGCGCAACGGATGGATCGGCCGGTTGGGCTTGGAGCTACTGGTGGCCTATGAATCGCGAACCCATTACCGGCCACGCTTTGACTTCTACGGCATCGCCAGGCGCAGCGTGCCGAAGATTGTTAGCGCGGAGATGAACAAGGCCATCGCTAGGGCGTTGCAGACCAGAAATTGATCGAGCGATTTTGTTTCGGTGGCGGATTAATTATACGCCGGAGGACTTTTCTTTCTTGGTATCTTCGGAGGCTTCGTGGTTCCCGCCGCAGTCTGCTAAGGCCGGACCAGCCGCGACTGCGAGAAAGGCGACCATCATAACTGTAAGAAGCTTTTTCATAGCGCTCTCCTTTTGATTGTCGCAGTAAACATTATGAATGGAGATATCGCAAGGGCTTTGCAGTCCGCCCGGTGATGCGCTGGCGCTAGTCGCTGTACTCGGGGCAGCGCTTGGATAGGCGCTTGATTACCTGTGGCACATGACCATCACGGTCTGGCTCTTGGCAATCCTGGCAAGCTCTTTGGAGGTCATGGGCTTGGAGCGTCTGGGCCACTTGGTAGGCAGGCCGCTTGTTTTGAGGAACTGCCTTACCGTGGATGCCTTGATGCCGAAGTTCACATTCTCTGGCATTGAGCCAGTCATCTTTGCAAACTTGAGTTTATTCAGTTGGGCAATCACGACGCCGACGATGTTCCCATTGCCATCATAGATTGGGCCACCACTGCTTCCCGGTTGGACCGCCGCATCCATCTGGAACTGGCTTGAATCATCACCCAGGCCTATCAATAATACCCTCGTATTTTATTTGGCGGTGAGTTCCACCATCATTAATCCCTACCGGGATGGTTAACAGACGTTTCGCCGTCCTCAAAATTACTCTCAAACAGCGTTCCGCGGGACTGGAATGCGGGTCTGGTTCAGCCCGCCTCGCTGAGCGCCGTCCAGGCCCACCCCACCTCGCGCATCGCGCGGCGAGCCTCATAGACGGTATAGGCGTCGGCAGTCATGAAATACTTATCGATCAGATGCGCTACCCAGTCTTCGACCTCTTCGGCGCGCGTGGCCTCGGCCCAAAGGTAGGAAAGCGCAACCTCAGAGACGCCGTAATGATCCCGGAGCGCACCGGCTAGCGCTCCCATCAGCCCTGGCATCTGGCGTTCCAAGACCCATGCAACACCCGCCGCCTGAGCTGTGCCCGATTGTTCGCCGTGCAGGCGGACCGTATCGACCAAATCGCGTGCTTCCGGGGAAGGGTCGTCCAGCACGGCCGCCAAGTCGTCTCCCGCAACGCCGATCGCCTCGCCCATGCGCCGCCAGCCAACATCCGCGTCTGAATTCGCATCATGGGTGACGCGGTAGAGGCGGTCGAATAACCGTGTGCCGTCGTCGCGGTCGATCACTCCAATCTTGGCTATGAAGGCATAGCGGCCCGGCCCAGCGACAACTGGGTAGACCCGCTTAACTAGGCCGCGCAACCGGTCAGCCGGCAACTCACCGGCCAGCGCCGCCCGCCACACCGGATGGTCGGCGATGCACATATGGGGCGCGTTCTCATCCCATGCCAGTAATTCGGTCGGCGTTCCACTGGCAACGATCTCGTCGACCTCGACAATCTTCAAGATTTGGTCTCCTTGGAAAGGCGGGCGGCGACCTCTTCGTCATCGAGCGAGGTATAAGGACTTTTCTTCACCGACCAAAACTCTATCCCGCCATCGAAGAAGGCGGTGTAGCAAATTACGTCGCCCTCATCGAGTTCAAGCCGTTCGGCCGCTGCATCGGGTATTTCGGCGATCAGCCTGCCGTCCGCATCGCGACGCGCCAGCACTGGGACCGACCATTCAATGCCTCCCTCAAAATCGTCATCCATTTTCAGCAACTCCCATGCATCTAAGCGATGTGATTTTCAGTGGTGAATTCATCAATTAACCGCGCGATCTCCGCCGGCTGTTCCTCGGGCACGTAGTGATCTGCATCGGCAACAGTCACCGCCGGCAAGTCTGGTCGGAGCCCGCAGGCACGCCTGAACGTATCCGCCAAGACGAACTTGCTGAGCGCACCCCGCACCAGCATGGTCGGTATCGCAATATTGCGCAAAGCCGACTCGATATCCTCGCGCAACCCGTTCGAGGTTTCCACCATCGCGGCGCCGTCGGCGAGAGGCCGGTAGCCACCGCCGTCGACCTCGCGATATCCGAAACGAGTTCGGCGTCCGATAGCGTCTGCTGGCATCAGCGGATATCGGTCCGACAGATAGGCCCGGATCTCGTCTAGCGAGGAGAATTCGTAGTCACCGCCAGCAACCCGTTCATCCAGTCTGTCCATTGCTGCATCTTCGATGAATGGCGTGAATTCGATGGCAATAACTGCGGAAACGAGTTCGGGCCGTGCCGCGCCAAGGGCAAGAGCGTTTCGGGCACCTAGAGAATGACCGGCGACGACGGCGGGTCCCGCATCGAGCAGCTCGATAAGTCCGGCCACGTCGCCGGTGAAATCGTCCCGGCTGTAGAACGCGCCTTTCGGCTTACCGCTCCTTCCATGACCGCGCTGATCGAGTTTGATGGCGCGGAACCGGTGGGAGAGCCTATCGGAGACCGGGTCCCAGCCGCGCCCGTTGGAGGTGATTCCGTGCAGCATGATCAGCGGCGCGCCAGCACCAGTCTCCCAGCCATGCAGCTCGATGCGGGGCAACGACCAGTACCGTTCAGTGTTATCGTCATCGAGTTTCATCAGAAATCGTATTTGTGCCGCAGCACTCGAAGAATGCCTTCGTGCATCTCGCGCCAGGCCCACAGGGTCGCTGCGCTAGCGCGGCGCGCCTGAGCGATTTCCATCCCCGCACTGACGTAGATACCGAGCAGGTTCAACGAAGCATCACTATGTTCGATATCGGCACGGACGTGCTCGAGAAAATATTCGATGGTCTCGTCGTTGAGCCCATAGAACTTCCGTAGCGCCAGCGCTGTCGCACCATGGGATTCGGGAAGCTGAGCCTCATCGGCGTA
The DNA here is from genome assembly GCA_046582475.1 of Rhodospirillales bacterium. GTDB lineage: Bacteria > Pseudomonadota > Alphaproteobacteria > Rhodospirillales > UBA2165. Next base: position 860 of record JAYGEH010000060.1, on the reverse strand, counting down.
CCAGGAAGCGAGGCCCTCCGCGGCGCTGCGGCGGCAGTAATAGGTGAGGGTGCGCGAGAAGCCAATCACCTCAGCTATGGGGTTGCGTGCCGCCTCGTCGAGTTCTTCATCTGTGGCGCCGAGGTTCTTGGCGAAGCGCACCCAGAGACCAGGATGCTCGCCCTCATCCTCAGGGCGCATGATCTCATCATAGGTGTTTTCCAGCAAGTGATGAACGTCCTCGCCGCGCATATAGGCGGCGTGGCTCAGCATCATCTTGGGCTCGGCGTGGGCTTGGAAGGACCAGCGCATCAGTGCGAAGTCTTTGAGCGCCTCCTTGGGCAGCCGGCCCGAGGTAATCAATCGCACCAGAGTGGTGCCGAGATAACGGTGCTCAGGACGCTTAATGTCCTCGTGGATGTAATCCGCTATGGTCTTAGGCTGGTCGAGTGTCTGGACCGTTGCCGCGGCGGTCATGGTAGATTCTCCTTACCAGTTATTGGATCAGGCTAGCACAAACCGCACCCTAATTACACCGACGAACTACCATAAGCTAACGAACGGGAAGATTAGCAATTAAGCAATACGTACCATTATGCGTTGAAGAGTTATGCCCGAATCTGGTGTTTGACGATTTGAAAAGAAGCGGCGTATCAGGTTGATTTGTTGTTGCAAGACATCAAAACCAACCAAAGGAGATACGCCACTATGACTGAGAATAACGTTTTAGAATTTACGGGTCGAGAAGAGATTTCCGATCCTTTGACGGAATTGCTCAAATCAGGAGCTCAGCAACTGTTCCGCCAAGCGGTGGAGGCCGAGATTGCGGAATTTTTGAGCCGGTATTCGGAGCTGCTGACAGAAGACGGTAAGACGTTGGT
>JAYGEH010000037.1:0-12447 GCA_046582475.1 Rhodospirillales bacterium | reverse complement strand
ATTTGCTCCGACACCTGGGGCATTGAGGTGCGGCCCAACGACACCGTGCCCGGCATCTTCCAGCCCTGGCACCAGGTGACGATCCCCTATATCGGCATTTCCCACGGCGAGATTTGGTACCTCCGGGAACTGGTGGAAGATTGCGCGAAAGACGGGGTATGGGAATTTTTCCTGGCGGCGCCGCCCCTGGTGATCCCCAAGGGCACCGGCTCGCCGCTCAATCCGCAAGCCATCAAATAAGCGCCCGGGAGCGCAAGATACGATGACGCGCCGGTTTATCGACATTTCCATGCATCTGGAAAACGATGTGGTTTCCGATCCACCCGGATATGAGCCCAAGATCGAATATCTGACGCACAAGGATACCGCCAGTGACGTAACCGCTTTTTTTCCGGGCCTGAAAGAAGAAGACCTGCCCGACGGCGAAGGCTGGGCCATCGAGTGGATCAGGCTGATGACCCACAACGGCACCCATCTGGATGCGCCCTATCATTTTCATTCCACCATGAATAAGGGCGAGCGGGCGATCACCATCGACGAGGTGCCCCTGGATTGGTGTTTCCAGCCCGGCGTCAAACTGGATTTCCACGCCCTCGACGACGGCTATGTGGTCACCGCGGCAGACGTGGAGGCCGAATTGAAGCGCATCGGCCACGACTTGCAGCCGCTGGATATCGTCGTCGTCAACACCGGCGCCGGCGCCGCCTACGGGTCCGACCATTACGTCTCCTCGGGATGCGGCATGGGCCGCGAAGCGACGCTGTATTTGCTGGAGCGGGGCGTCCGTGTCACCGGCACCGATGCCTGGAGCTGGGATGCGCCGTTCGTCCATACCAAGATAAAATTTGCCGAGACCGGCGATGCCGGCCTCATTTGGGAAGGCCACAAGGCGGGACGCAAGATCGGCTATTGCCACTTGGAAAAGCTGCACAACCTGGAATCCCTGCCCGGCGATGGCTTTCAGATCGCCTGCTTCCCGGTCAAAATCCGGGGTGCCTCGGCGGGCTGGACCCGGGCCGTGGCGATCCTCGACGATTAATGATCGATCCCCGGTTTCGCTACCCGAAAAAGACGGTCCGGGTGAACGGCTACCGGATGGCCTATGCCGAAGCCGGCGATCCAAATGGCGATCCCGTCATATTCCTGCACGGCAATGCCACCTCGTCCTATATGTGGCGCAACATCATGCCCTATCTGGAGGGCAACCGGCGGCTGATCGCCCTCGACAATATCGGCCAGGGGGATTCCGACAAGCTGGCGGATTCGGGTCCCGATTCCTACGCGCTGGAACAGCATCAGGAATTTATCGACGGCGCCCTCGATGCCCTCGGCGTATCCGACAATGTAACCCTGGTGATGCATGATTGGGGCGGGCCGCTGGGCATCAATTGGGCGCGCCGCAATCCGGCCAAGCTCAAGGGCCTGGCTCATGCGGAGATCGTTGTCTGCAACCACCCCTCCTGGGACGAATACCCGCCGGCCATCGGCAAACTGCTGCAAACGCTGCGCGGACCGGAGGGCGAAAAACTGGTTCTGGAAGAAAACTTCTTCGTCGAAAAAGTCTTCACCGGCGGCGTATTGCGCGAAATCGACGATGCCGCCATGACCGAAATGCGCCGCCCCTATTCGCAAGCCGGCGAAATGCGGCGCGCTACCCTGTCCTGGGTCCGGCAAATCCCGGTGGAGGGGAAACCGCCAGCGGTCGCCAAACGCCTCGATGCAAACGCCGCCTGGATGGCCGGGCAATCGATCCCCAAGCTGTTCCTCCGCTGCGATCCCGGCCAGATCATATTCGAGCGCGATCTCGACATCATCCGCTCCTGGCCCAACCAGACCGAAGCCGTGGTCAAGGGCCTGCACCACCCGCAGGAAGATTCCCCGGACGCGATTGGACTGGCGCTAAAGTCATGGCTGGAAGGGATCGGTTAGTCGGGCTGCTGCAACGCGGGACATGGATCAGAACCCGAGCGCCGGCTCCTCGCCCTTGTAAATCCATTCCTTGACCGGCTTGGCGTCGGCCAGGGCACGCATTTCCCGGTCCCAGACCCGGCGCATTGCGGCGACGCCGGCATCGGTGCGGCCGAGAAATTCCAGGCCCCGGTCGACGATCTGGCCTTGTCCGCCCTGGGTGATGGCGTCTTCCAGCAAAAGCAAATAGGGATGGTCGAGATAATCAGTTAGATGGCCGTTGCCGGCGAGGATTTCGTGGGTCAATTGGGTGATTGGCGGCGCCGCGGCGACCTTTTCGCGGAAACGGTCGTGCATGGCGTGATAGGCATCCAAGTCCTTGTCGTCCACATGAGTGTTCTGGGTGAAATAGACCCGGTGGTTGGCGTCGTCGGTGGGTACGATGACGATATAGGTGTCCCGCCAGCCTCCGATTTCGGCGATGTCGTTGAAGGTGGGGATCAGGATGCGCATGATGTTGGGCAGCAGGTATAGGGTTTTGCGGAGCTTGCCGCCCGCAGCCTGAGTTTCGCGCACCATGCCGTAATCGGTCTCGTATATCTTCATCTCCGGGAGCTGGTAGGCGCGCCCCAGATTGTTGTGCGATCCGCCAAAGGTATGCACGAAGGCAAGGTGGGTTTCGTCGAAATGATTTTCCATGGTCTGGAACCAGTTGGCGGGAAAATCCAGGGCGTGGTTTTCGATGATCTCCAAATTTTTATAAAATTCCATGGGCGGAAAGGCCGGCGCCTCGCCTTCGCCGAAATAGGCGTAGATCAGACCCAGATGTTCGCGCGTGGGGTACGACGGAATGGCAACCCGTGGCGCCGGTCCTGGCGGGTCCTCGCCGGGCCGCGCCACGCATTTGCCGGCGCCGTCATAGGTCCAGCCGTGATACATGCACTGAATGTAATCATCGCGGACCCAGCCGGTCGAAAGCTGGGTCGAGCGGTGGGCGCAGCGGAAACCGACTACATACGGGGTCCCGGACGCACCCCGGTATAAGGTGAACTTCTCGCCCATGACATGGATCGGCATGGCCTTGCCCGTCGCCAGATCGCTGGCGTTGGCAACCGGCTGCCAGAACAGGCGCAAATAGCGCCCGCCGACGGTGCCCGGCCCGGCCGCGGTAAAGTCCACCCACTTGTCCGCCGGATTTTTGCCGGTGCCATCCATGATCGCCTCCTTCAATTACGCCTCGAATTTGCGGCTCTCTATAAGCTTTACTGCGGTTCCGAGAATTTATAGCCGCTGCCTGCCACGGTGATGATGATTTTCGGATTTTTGGCTCGTCCTCGATCTTTTTGCGGACCCGGCTGATCAACACATCGATCAGCCGGTCGGACGGGGCGTCGTCGCTGCGGCTGACCGCGTCCAAGAGATAATCGCGGCTGAGGACCCGGTTCGGCGCCTTGGCCAGCGCCGCCAAAAGATTAAACTCGGCGTTGGTCAGGGTGATATCCTGGCCGATCGGGCCGGTGACGCTGCGGGCGCCGGCATCGATCTTCCAGCCGCCGCATTCGATGACGTTGGACTGCCGCCGGCCGCCGCCGCCATCCTTGGCGCGGTCCAAAATATTGTGCACGCGCAGCACCAGCTCTTCGGGATCGAACGGCTTGGTCAGGTAATCGTCGGCGCCCAGCTCCAGGGCGGCCAACCGGTCCTCGCGGCTCTGGCGCTGGGTTATCACGATGATCGGGATCGACGAGCGCGCCCGGATTTGACGGGTCAGGGTCAAGCCGTCTTCGTCGGGCAGCCCCAGATCAAGAAGGATCAAATCGATGTTCTCGGCATTGAGGGTGGCCATCATTTCTTTTCCGGTTCCGGCGTAACTGACCTTATAGCCCTCGCCCTTCATATAGGCGGCGAGCAACGATTGAACCAGTTCGTCGTCTTCGACAATGAGAAGATGATTTGCCATGCCCGAGCCTATCCGCGAAATGATTTCCAGAGCAAACCCGAAGCAAACCCTGGCGAAACGCAGATTTACATGAATTTACATCTTGTTCACAACCTTTTTATCAGGGCGCAACACCGGGCGCCTATATCTAAATCCAGAGAACGCGGAAAAACGGAACTGGTTCGATGACCGATCCGGCTCCGGCCAAGCTGCAATGGTTATGATGAATGAATTTTTTTTGTTGGGGCTCGATGAGGGCCGGCTCGCTTGAGCCAAAGGACCTCGCATTCCTTCCATTTTACCTCATCGACAACTGCGGGACCGCTTCGGCGGTCCCATTATTTCCAGTCCCGGGCGAAGGCCATTTTTCAGACACCGGAAAGCCAGTAGTTTCCAACCGTTTTCGTGGGATTCCCCATAACGCAGGGCATCTTTAAGATAGCAGACGGGGCGCAAGAGTATTTTCGATGGTTCCAGGGTTAACCAAAATCCTCTGCGTCGAGGATGAACAGGATATTCAAATTGTCGCCAAACTGGCGCTCGAGTCGGTTGGCAATTTTACCGTGCATATGTGCAGCTCCGGTAATGACGCCCTGGCCGAGCTTCCTGGTTTCGGTCCCGATATAATCCTGCTTGATGTTATGATGCCCGGCATGGACGGGCCCGACACCTTTAAAGCCATCCGCAAACTGGAAGGTTATGAAAATATTCCGATCATATTCATGACTGCGAAAGTCATGGCCAATGACCGGGAAAATTACCGCGCGCTCGGCGCCGCGGGGATTATCGCCAAGCCCTTCGATCCGATGACGCTGTCCGATCAAATCCGGGAAATTTGGGTCGAGTATCATGGCCGCTGACACGCGCCAAATCGCCGAAAAATTACACGCCTTGAAAGCGGCCTATGACCAGCAGCTTGGGCCACGCATCGGCGCCCTGGAAAGCGCCCTCGCGGAAATCGCCGCCGCCGGCGATGCCGCCGGGCAAATCGCGGCGGTCGGGAATTTGCTGGAATTGGCCCATAAAATTGCCGACTCGGCGGGCACCTTCGGCCATCCCAAACTCAGCGCCGCGGCATCGGATCTGGAAGGTCTCTGCGAGCGTATCGGCAAGCAGGGCCAGATGCCCAGCTCGGAGAACAGCAAAGAACTGACGGAATTGGTCGCCGCCTGCCGCGCCTTCGCGGAGGCCTGAGCGGAACCGGCCCTATATCCGCCGTTCCGAGACCACGGCCCAGACGAACATGGCCGCAAACAGCACCGCCGGCACAAAGCCGAGAAGGCTCAACATCCAGTCCGTATTTGCCGTCAGGATCCAAATCTCGAACCCGGCGCCGATGATGATCGGCCATAATAGATTGCGGGGTTTGGATGGTTTACCGTACATCCCTGTCACACCGTTGGTTAGGATCGCCTGGCACTGATATTGGGCGCCGGGCAGCGGATTTCAACGTTTGGCCGGTTGCTTCCGGCGCTTTCTGAACGGTTGGCGGCGGGCCTGATAACCTTTAAAAAACAAATTCCGTTCCACGCCGCCGCCGGGGGCCAAGTGCAAGTGATGCAGATCGAGTTGCCGAAACCGCCCTATCCGGGGCCGCTCCGCGTGCTGTCCGATTTCTCCGGATCGCTCGCGGTCAACGCGTTGATCGCTTTTATATTTGCCGCCTCGGCGCCGGTCGCCATCCTGCTGGCAACGGGCGCCCGGGGCGGTTTGAGCGAAGCCGAACTGGCGTCCTGGATCTTCGGCGCCTTTTTCGTCAACGGCATCATCTCAATTGTTTTCTGCATCCTCTACCGCCAGCCCCTGGTCTTCTTCTGGACCATCCCCGGCACCGTGCTGGTCGGCCCGGCCCTCGATCATCTCAGTTTTGCAGAAGTGATCGGCGCCTTTTACGCCACCGGGGTGCTTTTGTTCGTGCTCGGCCAGTCGGGCTGGGTGCGGCGCACCATGACCGCATTGCCGATGCCCATCGTCATGGCCATGGTGGCCGGCATCTTTTTGCGCTTTGCCTTCGATTGGCTGGGCGCCCTGCAATCGGGCTTTTGGATCGCCGGCCCGATGACCCTCGTGTTTTTCGGCCTCACCGCCTATCCGCCCCTGGCGCGGCGCCTGCCGCCCTTGATCTCGACCCTGGCGGTTGGGCTGATTGCCATCTGGCTGGCCGGCGGTTACGCACCGGGCGCCCAATTGACGTTGCAAATCGCGGCACCGGTGATCTTCGCCCCGGCCTGGTCCCTGGCGGCCATGTTCGAATTGGTGTTGCCCCTGGCGATCACCGTTCTGGCCGCCCAGAACGCGCAAGGCTTCGCGATCCTGGCCGCCAGGGGCCACGCCGCGCCGGTCAACGCGGTCACCGCGGCCTGCGGCATCGGCGCGCTGTTGGGCGCGGTGGTGGGCACCGTTTCCACCTGCCTGACCGGCCCGGTGAACGCCATCATTTCGTCCACCGGGGCCAAGGAGCGCCATTACACGGCGGGCATCGCCATCGGCGTGCTGGCGATTGTGTTCGGACTGTTTTCGCCGGCCTTCACCAAGTTCATGCTGGCGACGCCGCCGGCGTTTATCGCCACCCTGGCCGGCGTAGCGCTGCTCGGCGTTTTGCAAAGCGCCTTTCGCACCGCCTTTACGGGCCGCTTCTCGTTCGGCGCGCTGATCACGTTTCTGGTCACCGTGGCCGATATCCCGATGCTCGGCATCGGCGCCGCCTTCTGGGCCCTGGTCTTCGGCTTCGCCGCCTCGTGGCTGTTGGAGCGCGGGGATTTCAAGCAAGCGGAGGATTAGGGGGAGTATTCGCCAGGGCAAGGTGCCAGACCAGACGTCCGGCCCGCCGAGCATACTCCGCCGAAGCAGCCGCCTCGGCTGCGCAGGCCGGGCCCGGTGCCATCCCGGGCCGGGCTGGGCAGGTGTGGTGCGACATGCAACACCCGAAAAAACATTAACATTGTTGTCATTTATCCACATTTATTGACCTTTCGGCCCGGTTTTTAACCCTCCACGCACAATCGGCATCGCCCGGCGAGGCGACGTTTGAGAATCTTCCTATTCACAATGTTCAAGAGCACAGGACTTAAATTAGAAGTCCAAGAGCAGAGGACTTATTTAGTTCGGAAGCGGACCAGTGCAAGGGTTATTTTTGAGCCCGTCTCACAAATTTTAAACTATCAACCTGCCAATAGTCGTGCCCCGCTTCATGCGGGGCATCCAGGGCGGGCGGGGCCAAATGTGACAACGGCATCGCCGAATGCGAGAGTGGACGGCGTATGGTACACGCAAGGTTCACGCGGGGAACGGAGGCAAGGCGGTATGGTTGATCCCTCGGCATGGGATTTGGGGGCGGTTCTCACGGTCTTCGCGATTGTTGTTACCGTCATTATCGGGCTGCTTGGGGTGTTCGCTGGTTTCGTCATATACAGGGCCGTTGGTCTGGGCGAGGCCAAAAACTGTGCCGAAGTAGCAGCGGAATACCGCGCCCGCCTAGACCCGCAAGGGTGGGAGCGCTACCGCGCGGCTGTGCAAAGGTTGCTCGGCCGCATCGACTTGATTTTCGGGTTCGATGGTGAAAGTCGATTCTGGCCGCCCTACGAGGTATGCCTGTCCCTATCGGTCCTTTACACCATAACGTTTTTCCTCGTGGGTTACGCTGTAGCGGATGCGGGAGCCTTAGTTTCTATTCCGATATTTAAAATTGAAACTCATTGGGCTTGGCGTGTCCTGGCCGTTTTCAGTGGCATTTTGATCATGGTAATATTTCATGCCTCAACCCGGTTCGGTTGGTTTGAACGGTTGGGTCAGGTTATTGGGAATAAGTTCGTCCGCCGCAGCAGAATTTTAAAATTTAGTATTACGATTATCGTATTTCTCACCGCTGTAATTGTTTCTATGGGTGTGGTTGTAGGTAGCGCGCTCATTGCTGCACTCTTTACTTCATTTTCTGGAGAAATTTTTGCAATTGGTGTAATTGCGAGCGTTGCTGCGTCCGCCGGGTTTTTCTCCGGCGTTGCTTTTAGCGGTAACCCTGGCACTGGCGTCAGCTCGGGCGTTTCAGCTGTTGTCGCCATAGTTGGTGCCGTCGGCTTGCTCTGGTTTATTAGCGGCGACACCGTTCTTTTGTTGATATTTGCGGTGTTAATTGCTGCACTTCCGCTCACCAATGCCTTCCTCGATTGAGCGTCCGTTTGCATCACCCGGGCCTTGATGCGGAAATGGGTGCGCCAAGGACAAAGCGCCCAGCGCGCCTTCCTGTTCTACCTCGCCGGTGTGTTTTGAGATTTAGTCGCCGCTGTCCTTTGCGTCACCATCCTCGCCGGGGTGCTCTCCGCCAGCATGGCCGTGTTGCGCTGGCTGATCACCCGCATCGGCGATGGATCGGCGAACGTGGATTGGATGGCAAGCTTGAACGCTTTTCGCACCGATCCACTGGGCGATGGGCTGATGGTGACGCTGATGCTGTTTTCGACACTTATCCCCACGGTCTTTCACCTAGCCGCTGGGACCATTGGCTATTTCAAGATGCCCCATTTTGGTCGGCAATATGTGCTGGACGCGGTGGCGGGCGGTCCACCACCGTTCACACGGCGAATCCGCGTGGCCAGCGTCATGATCCTGCCGTGGTTCATCTCGCTTTTGATTTGGGGGGTGATCGGGCTGTTGTTCCTGCGCTTCTTCATTCCACTATCTTGGCTCGGGCTCGGCGATGACGGTTATCTCCTCACCTGGCTGCCCTTCAAGTCGGCGGAAATGGTATGGGGGGTGCTGGTGGGGCCGTAGACGGTGGGCGAACGATTAATCCGCAATGGCTGTCGCACCCCCACCCCAACCCTCCCCCATCATGAGGGAGGGGGTAAGGCGTTATCTATTCTTCAATCTTGAACACTCCCGCCGCCGTATCACCCAAAATCGCGTTCGCCGCGCCGTCCTCGAACCCGCAGCGGTGGACGATACCGCAGGGGTCGGGATCGCCGATCGGGAAGGGGTAGTCGGAGCCGAGCATGATGCGCTCAGGTCCGGCCAGGGCGGCCAGGAACTTGAGCGCTTCGGCTTCGAACAGGACGCTGTCGAAATAGAGGGTCTTGAAACCGGCCAGCGGGTCGGCGGTGCCGTCCGGGTGGAGATCATGGTTGCGGGCCAGGCGGCCCAACATGTAAGGGATGGCGCCGCCGCCGTGGGAGAGGACGAACTTGAACCCGGGATATTTGAGGAAATGGCCGGAAAACAGCAGCCGCGATATGGCGATGGTGGTATCGATGCCGCGCCCGGCGGCGTTGATCAATTCGTAATCCAGAAGGCGGGGATCGCCGCAGCCGAACATGGGGTGCAGATACAGCACCGCGCCCAGGGAAGACGCCGCTTCCCAGAACGGGTCCAGGTCGGGATCGTCCAGACTCCCTGAGGTGGCGTGCGGCTGGGTGCCGATCATGGCGCCGACGAAACCGGCGTTCATGGCTTCTTGCAAAACCTCGGCGGCCAGTTTGCCCGATTGCAACGGCACCGAGGCCAGCGGCGTCAGGCGCGCCTCGCCGTCCGTGCCGGTCATCAGATGCTCGTTCAAAAAGCGCGACCAGGCAGCGCCTTCTTCGGCCGGCAATTCGTAGCCGAAGCTGTCCAGCCAGCCGCCCACCACCTGGGCGTCGATTGAGCATTGATCCATCCAGCCGAGACGCGCATCGGATTCGCGCAGCTTCGGCGAGATCGGGCGGGTCGGCGCGCCGCCATTGAAGGCCAGCTTGTAATGGCCGTCTTCGTGCAGTGTTTCCACGGACGGGAAGCGGCCGGCGTCCTTTAGGAGCGCGTCGAGCATGGCTTGCGGGGTGAAATGGGCGTGGGTGTCGATGATCATTCTAAGGGGTTCCGTTCAATAGCTCTTCGATAAGGGACATGCGCATAGGCACTTGGTCAATCTCCACCCCACGCGCGCTGAGGGCGTCGTTGACGGCGCTGGCCACCGCCGCCGGCGCCCCCAGATAGCCGCCCTCGCCGGAGCCTTTCTGGCCGTGCGAGGTGAGCGGCGAGGGCGTGCAATGCTCGGTGTCCCGGATCAGCGGCACCTCGAAGGCGGTCGGCATTAAATAATCGGCGAAGGTGGCGCTCAGGAACTGGCCGTCGGGGGTGTAGTTGAAACGCTCGTATAGCGCCGCGCCGATGCCGTGGGCGATGCCGCCGATGATCATGCCGCGGACGATATCGGGATTGATCACCGTGCCGCAATCGTGGGCGATGAAGTAATCGAGGATGGTCACCTTGCCGGTGCCGGGATCGATCTCCACCAGGGGGATATGGGCCTGGAACGAAAAACAGGGGTAAAGCTGCACCTTGCCGTTTTCGTCCGGCAGTTGGCCGCCCAAGGGCACCTGCCACACATGCTGGGCCTGCAGGCCGGGCGCCGCGCCCTCGGGCAGCTTGTGAAATTGCTTATGGGCGATATAGCAAATCTCGTTCCAGGATATTTTAAGCGACGGATCGGCCCGGTCGCTCACGTCGCCGCCGGAATATTCCAGCTGGTCCACCGGGCGCTCCAGATTATGCGCCGCGATCGCCATGATCTGGGCCTTCAGCTTGTCCGCCGCGCCGGCAATGGCGCCGCCGAGCATGATCGCCATGCGGCTGGCCACTGGGCTCCGCGTCGGCAGGGCGCTAAGGGTATCGGCGTGGATGACCCGGATGGCGTCCGGATCGCGCTCCAATTCCTCGCCCAAAATGGTGGCCACCAACGTCTCGTGGCCCTGGCCCGATGTGGTGGTGCTCATCACGCCGGTGATGCAGCCATCGGAATCGATGCGCGCCTCGGCGCCTTCCATGAAGGTGGTGATCTCGGCGGATGGGTTCATCAGGTATTCGAACATATTGTTGCCGCCGCCGGGCTCAAGACATGTGGCGACGCCAATGCCGGCGAGGCGCCCCGACGCGCGGATATCGTCCCGGCGCCTGGTCAGCCCCTCGAAATCGGCCAGCGCCAATACCTTGTCCAGCACCGCCGGATAATTGCCGCTGTCATATTTGGTGCCGCTGGGTATCTCGTAGGGGAACGCATCGGGCTGGATGAAGTTGCGCCGCCTGATCTCGATGCGGTCCATATGAAGCGCCGCGGCCACCTTATCCACCGCCCGCTCGATCATGTAATTGGTGGGCGCCTGGCCGAAGCCGCGCACCGGCACCTGGCCCGATTTGTTGGTGGTGACCGAGATCGCCTGGTAATGGACGCTGTTGATGCGATAGGGCCCGACGATGGCGGCGATCGGCTTGCCCAATTGGAACGGCCCCCGCCCCGGATAGGCGCCGGCATCGTCGAGGGCGCGGATTTTCAAGGATTTGATTTCGCCGTCATTGTTGTAGGCCACTTCGGTGTCGAAGATGCGGTCGGGCCCATGCGCGTCGCCGCCGCCCATATTGTCGAGCCGGTCCTCGATCAGGCGGATCGGCCGCTCCAACTTGCGCGACAGATAGCCGATCAGCACGGTGTGCTTGATGCCGCGCTTGACCCCGTAGCTGCCGCCCACATCCACGTCCTGGTGCACGCGCACGGCGTTGAGGGGCAGCGAAAGCGCGGCGGCGATCTGGTCCGCATAGTTGGGCATCTGGATCGAGGCCCAGACGTCTAGAATGCCCTTGCCCTCGTCCCATTCCGCCACCGCGCCGAAGGTTTCGATGGGCACCGTGGAGGAGCGGTGCCAGCGGGCGCGGAAGCGCAAACTTTGATCGGCGGCGGCGAAATCGTCCGCCACCGGCCCCCAGGTAAACGCGCCGTCATATAGGACGTTCGAGCCGTGCTCCGGATGCACCATGGGCGAGCCCGGCTGGTAGGCGTCTTCCGGGTCGATCATCGGATCGGTCGGCGTGTAATCCACCTGGATCAATTCCATGGCGTCTTCGGCGATGGCGCGGCTGTCGGCGGCGACGGCGGCGACCCATTCACCGGCATAGCGGGACAGCTCGAAGGCCAGCGGCCGCCATTTGACTCCCGGCGTATTCAGACCGCCATAAAGCGGCTTGGTGGCTTCCGCCAGCTCGGCGCCTTCGAGAACCGCGTGCACGCCGGGCATGGCCAGCGCGGCGCCGGTATCGATTTTATTGATCTCGGCGCGCGGGTAGGGGCAGGGCAGCACGGCGATGTGCAGCATGCCCGGCCGCTCGATATCGGCCACGAAACTGCCGCGCCCGGTGACGAAACGCTTGTCCTCCTGGGTGCGCCGCTTGCGCGCGATATAGCGGGTGTTGGGGGCCTGCTCGCTCATTGGGCGACCTTGCGCCGGGCGACGGCGGCCAGCTTGATGGCTTCGATGATCTGCACATAGCCGGTGCAGCGGCAGATATTGCCGCCGATGGCTTCGCGGATTTCGGCGTCACCGGGATCGGGGTTTTCCGCCAGCAAAGCCTCGGCGGCGATCAGCATGCCCGGCGTGCAATAGCCGCATTGCAGGCCATGGGCATCGCGGAAGGCTTCCTGCAATGGGCTGGGGGCGCCGTCCGGGCCGGCCAGGCCTTCCACGGTGGTGACGCTTTTGCCGTTCGCCTGCACCGCGAACATCAAACAGGCGCGTATCGGCTCGCCCTCGACCAGCACCGAGCAGGCGCCGCAGACCCCATGCTCGCAGCCCATATGGGCG
>JAYGEH010000012.1:0-3498 GCA_046582475.1 Rhodospirillales bacterium | reverse complement strand
AGGCCACCCGCCACAAAATCCACAGTGCCCTCAGCGTCGTTTCCTCCCAAGGCATTACTGCTTTCTACCAACGTGTTAAAAGACTGGTTGTCTGCTCCTACGGGAAATCCCCAATTTGGCAGGATGTTCAAGGAATTGGATTCATCTATTCTGGAAACCGGTATGGCTAGTGTCCAATCACCGAGAAGAGATCTAGGGGCTGCATTCACCAAAGGCGTGGGCTCAAGGCTTAAATTGGTGATCAAGAACGCAGGCGGGGGTGCACTTCCTGACTGTCCCCAGGAGATGATGCCTACATTTCCACCTGCAGGACCCGGTAATTCCTGGTCCTCCACCAAGACATAGGACATCTCAAAATCCGGATTACCCGGATCGTCCACTACAGTGAAGGTAAGTTTGTTATCGGTGGAAACCGTGATCGTGGCATCAAAGGCCCTATTATCGGCGGGAACGAAGGTTTCTACATAATCCGGGGTAGCACTTCCAAAAAGATCTTCCGTGAGCCCATCAACTTTTCGATCAATGTGCCAAGCGTGCCAAGGATAACCGGTGCCTCCACGATCCTGTATGGCGAATGTGATTCGGTAGAAATTCTGGTCATCTTGATACCCGAAGATTAACCCGAAACCGTCGTTATCCCCAGTCCTTAGGCGGGCCTTATAAGTGAATTCATTGGGCGCGACCGCATCGTTGATGAGCATCACTGCCGTAGCGGTCGCGGAAAAGCCGGAGGCATCATAATAGATATTACTATTTTCTGCAAACCCTTTTCGGATTTCATCATAATACCAGCGTAACGGACCGGCCTGGATCGCGCCATCGGGTTGCACCGAGGTCCAACCTGCCAGAGTCCGTTCGAAGTTATCTTCCAGAAGTGGTACGCCTGAAGACAAACTATCTAACCGCACAGAATGAAAATCAACCCCTCCCATCGCCCAACTGAAAAATCCGATTTTACCGCTATCAACGGTGCCACCGGTAATTTCAATTGGCCCATAGTTGAACACATTTGCAGCGCCGTTGACATCTTCTATCACTCGAATGTCCAAGGTGTTACCCTCAATCGTGGCTATGACGTCTAATGCCAAATTATCTGGCGGGTCTGCGGGAATATACTGAGAGGCGTCATGAAAAATCTGTTCATAGACGCCGTTCACTACCTTTTGCACTGAAATGCCCTGCTGCACACCTTTTCCGGATGGTTGTCCCCGGAAAGCGATCCGATAAAAGTTAGCGGGGTCACGATAGCGTAAAATGATACCAAAACCATCATCATCGCGTGGGGTAATCCGAGTTGTCATGATATAATCTTTCCAGCTCGAAACCCCCGCTACTATCGTCCCAGCGGTAAAATCCACCTGTCCCGGTCCGTCATTTCCCCCCAAGGCATTGCTGCTTTCCACCAAGGCATTGCGGGATTGATTGCCGGCTCCAACCGGGATTCCCCAGTTGGGTGGAATGTTTAAGGCATTCGATCCATCCGTCCTGCCGGACACGTTCGTCACCACGGTCCAGTCCCCAAGAATATCAGCAGGTTCGGCATTCACCAAAAGGTCATTGAAGTCGTCCAAACTAAGATCAGAAGCCAAGAACCCAGAAGGATTTCCACCCGACATCCCCCAGGAAGTCAAACCAACCTGCCCGCCCGCGAGACTGGGAAGGTCTTGGTTATCGACAAGTAAATATTCCACGGAATTTTCCGGATCGTCCGGATTGTCGAGAATAGTCAGCGTTAGTTTATTTTCAGAACTCACGGAAATGGTCACGATAAAGGGTTGGCCTCTGGTGACGAGAAAAGTTTGATCATCAGGAGTAAAGTCTTGCGAACCATTGCCAAAGAGAACATCGGTATTGCCTGCCTGTGGTGGGCCGCCCGGGTGTTTGCGTTCTACGCGCCAGCCGGTTCCCGGAAAGCCAAATCCGGTATCAGGATCGAAGCGATCCTGGACTCCAAACATGACTCTATAAAAATTGGTTGTGTCTTTGTATCCAAAGATCAGGCCAAAACCGTCATCATCACCTGCGTTCAAGCGAGCCGTGAAAATAAATTCATCATCTACCCGCGTGTCGTTGATGAGCATCACTGCCGTAGCAGTCGCGGAAAAGGCGGCGGCGTCATAATAGATATTGCTGCCTTCGCTAAACCCTCCCCGTTGGGCATCATAGTACCACGCCATCGGCCCTCCCCCGGCAATGGAACCCTCGGGTTGGATAGCCGTCCAGCCGGTGAGTCCACGATCGAAGGTATCTTCAAACAGCACATCAGAATATGCTTGATATCCTAAAAATAGACAGAGCAACATGGTTGTAATCAGACTTGGCTGATGTCTGACATGCGAGAGACAATTAGTTTTTGTTTTCATTGTAGATGTTTTATGAAAAGTGACTGACTTCGTGTTCTATGTGTAATAAAAGTAGAGCATGGTAAAATTGCAGATCAAGTTAAAGTTGTTCGCAGGTTATTCACAACTTGCAAACATTGTGAATTGTCCAGACACCTTATTTTCCGTTCGGTTCGCATTAACCGGTAGTAACCGAACCGGGGCACGGAACCAAACACCCCACCAGAAGCGCGGCTGCGATTGTTGTGATTAGGAGGTGTTTCATAGATCGGGAAGAGTTTGAGCAGTTTAGTCGACTATTTCAAGAACTGAAGGCTGTCGCTGGAGTGTGTTAATCAGTTAAAGCTAGGCGGCGGCCTGAACTGCCATTACCGAAAAGCGGCCTGAAAATGTTAGTAACCGAATTCTGAAACACTACGGGGCCAGAAGTTGGACTATCGCCTGTCAGTCAGGCGATCCTTCCTGTTGCCTTTCCTCTGAATCTTCACGACCGGGTCATGGTTGGGATTGGGTTGCATCATCTCGGCGCCGACCTCCCGCCGCCAAGCGCGAAGCTCCCGACGAAGCGCGTTCATCAAGTCGGGTCGTTCCCCCGCAAGGTTGTTGGTTTCACCGAGATCGTTGGCTAAGTTGTAGAGTTCCACACCCTCGGGGTCGAAGGTTTCTATCAGCTTCCATGAGCCCTTGCGAATGACGCTGGAAGGAACGCTCGACGGGTGACGGTTGTAGTGCGGAAAGTGCCAGAAGATCGCCTCGCGGCCCAATGGGTCCATGCCCTGGAACAAGGGCAGCAGGTTGAGGCCGTCGCGATGCTGGTTCGGCCGCGGGGGTTGCCCGGCGGAGGCCAGGCAGGTGGGGTACAGGTCGGTGCTGGTCACCGGTTCGCCGATGACGGCGCCCGGTCGGGTCACGCCGGGCCACTTGACGATCAACGGCACGCGGATGCCGCCTTCGTAGTAAGCGCCCTTGTTCGCCCGAAGCGGGGCGTTGCTGGTGGCCTTGTAGAAGCCGCCGTTGTCTGACGTGAAGATGACCAGCGTGTTTTGCTCCAACGAGAGTTCCCTGAGCGTCACCAGCACCCGCCCCACGCTTTGGTCGATGCTCTCAACCATGGCGGCATACACCGGTTCACCCTGGCGCCGATCCTCGGGAACCT
>JAYGEH010000580.1:0-10384 GCA_046582475.1 Rhodospirillales bacterium | reverse complement strand
AGCGACCGCTATCTGGGGCCCGCCACATTGTTGCAGGCCTATCGCTGGATCGCCGATTCCCGGGACGAAAACACCGGCGAGCGGCTCGACAATCTGGAAGACCCGTTCCGGCTCTATCGCTGCCACACCATCATGAACTGCACCAGCACCTGCCCGAAGTCCTTGAACCCGGGCAAGGCCATCGCCGAGACCAAAAAATTGATGGCGCAAAGGCGCTAAAAGCCGCCGAACGCCGCCACCAAGTGCTGCGCCCGGCGCGCCGTTAACGCATTGTTAACGCGGCGCGCGGCACAAGGGGTGCATGCTGGGGAGCATGAGAAAAATGCGCGCAGAAGGCGCGCGTCCGGGGGCAATGGCGGAATCCAACGACATCGAAGAGGGTGTCGATTTGGAAAACGGCATCATTGTTGTCGATGACAGCCCGCCCGAGCGTACCATTGCCACATCAGAAATTCTTCGCCGCGGCGACGACAACCCGTCCAAGCCCGGCAAGCCCGGTGCCGGCAAGGTCTTTATTCTGGATTTGGGTCCGATATTCGAGACCCTGGGCGTCGCGCCGAAAGACCGCGCCGGCCACAATCTCGGCCGCTTTTGCGATAATATTTTGGCCCGCAGCGTCGCCCGCCTCGGTACCTACGAGGCGAAAGGTTCGGATCTGTTCCTGTTCCGGTTGAACATGGACGACGACAGGGCTTTGCGCGCCGCCATTGCTATCGTCAACGAGGCCGGCAATTACTTTTTGCGCGACGGTTTCCAAGCTGAGGATCTGGTCCCGCAAATGGTCGACGCCGTGGACGCCGCGGAAGCGACCGGCCCCGATGGCGGCATTGATGTGGAAAAAGCCCTGGATGCCCGATCCCGCCGCCGCCGCGCCGCCGAAGACAAGCGCCTGGCCAAGGCCGCCAATGTACTGGCACCACCCGAAACCGCGCCGGAAACAGGTCTCAAAACTGAACCCAGGCCGATATTCGAGCAGAAATCAGAACCAGCCCGCCTGGCGGAGCCGGAATGGATCGCCGTCAATGGCACCGCCCGGCATGCGCGTCAAGCGCGCGCCGGAACGGCGCGCCAGGATGCAAAAGCCCATTGCCGGGCCCGACCGCCGGCTAATTCTCCATGGCCGGCGCCAGTCCGATGATCCCAAAATTCAAGCCTGGTAGACGCCGGATCGAGAATTTTCAACGGCCCGCATTTATGCTATATCGCCGCCGTTTCTAACCGCAACAGCAATCGGAGGGGGCCATGTATACCCCAGACCATTTCAACGAGGACCGACTCGACATCCTCCATGCGGTGATTGAAAACAATAATTTCGGTTTGCTCATTGCCCAAGTGGACGGCGAGCTGGTGGCCTCGCATCTGCCGTTCCTGCTCGATCCGGCGCGTGGACCCAATGGCACCTTGCTGGTCCATATGGCGCGCGCAAATCCGCAATGGCCGGCGTTCGATGGAGAGTTGGCAGCGCTTGCGGTATTTTACGGGCCCCACGCCTACGTTTCGCCAAATTGGTACGAACCGGGCAAAAATAATGTCCCGACCTGGAACTATATCGCTGTCCATTGTTCCGGCACGCCGGTCCTGATGGAAGACGCCGGCTACACGGTCGGTCATTTGCGCCGGTTGGTGGACCTCCAGGAAAGCCGCTTCGATGATCCATGGTCCTTAAGCGCCATGCCGGAGAACTATGTGAGCGGAATGGCCAAAGGGGTGGTTGTCCTTGAAATTCCGATAGAGTGCATCGAGGGCAAGGCAAAATTGAGCCAAAACCGGACGCCGGCGGACCGGTCCGGTGTTATTTCCGCCCTCGAAAAAAGCCCACATAGCGTCGATCAGCGGCTGGCGGCTTCGATGCGTAAATTTGACGGCTGAAAGCCTGTTCCCCTCTGCCCGAGACGGTGCTATCATTTTTTCTGGAATTCCGTGATCGATCCCAACCCGGTGCCGGAGGCGCATATGGCGGGCTTTCTTACGGCGTTGAAAAGTTCCTATGAAAACCAGATGCAGCGCCATCAAAACAAGGCGTTCCTGAACGCCACCATGGCGGCCTGTGCGCTGGTGGCGACCGCCGATGGCCGCGTCACTTTTTCGGAAAGGGTGCGCGTCGATCAGATCGTGGTAACCCTGGAACAATTGAAGGCGTTCAACCCGGTGGAGGCCGCCGATCTGTTCCGGGATTTCTGCGATGCGGTGCTGGACAACCCCAAGGATGGCCACAACAAGCTGGTGGCCGTATTGGAAAGTGTGCGCGGCAATCAGGAAACCGCCGAATTGCTGATCCGCATCTGCCTTGCGGTGACCGAAGCCGACGGTAAAACCAGCCTCGTCGATCAGATCGAGATCGTGACTTTGTGCAGTCTCTTAGAGCTGGATCCGGCCCATTTCGGCCTCTACAGGGGCCAAATGATCGATGAATTGGGACGCGGCGGCACGGCCGCCAGTTAAATATTTTTCCGAGAAATCAATACAAGGCTGGTCTTTACAGTGTCCGCGGCGATGCCTAAATACCGGTGAAGCTGTAAACCAATAAGGCACCGGCCCACCCGAAATGCCCGAAGGACCCCTATTCGATTACCGCCAGCGCGTCGCCGATGGGGCGCTGAAACCCGATCCGGCGCAAGAGCTGTTGGCGGAAAAGCTGCAAAGCCTGCACCGGGCGCTGGCCGGCTATACGCCGTCGGCGGGCGCCGCCGGCTGGAAGGAACGCTTCGGCCTTGCCCGGCGCCGCGAGGATGCGCCCCTCGGGCTCTATATTTATGGCGTCGTCGGCGGCGGCAAATCCATGCTCATGGATTTGTTTTACGAAAACGTCGGCGTCGCCCATAAGCGCCGCGCCCATTTTCACGAATTTCTGCAGGACGTGCACAACCGCTTCAAACGCTTCCGGGCCGAAAAGACCGAGGACCAGGGTGATCCCATCCCCACCGTCGCCGACCAGATCGCCAGCGAGGCCTGGCTCTTGTGTTTCGACGAACTGCAGGTGGCCAACATCGTCGATGCGATGATCCTCGGGCGCCTGTTCGAAGCCTTGTTCGAGCGCGGCGTGGTCATGGTGGCCACCTCCAACCGGCCGCCGAAGGACCTCTATAAAGACGGCTTGCAGCGGGAAAAATTTCTCCCTTTCATCGCGCTGATATCGGAAAAGCTGGATATATTGCAGCTTGCCAGCGGCGCCGATTACCGCCTGCAACGGATGCGCAATATGCGCGTTTACTGCCAGCCCGCCGGGCCCGAGGCCGACGCCGCCCTCGGCGCCTATTTCTGGGAGCTGACCGGCGGCCACGCTCCGGTGATCGAAATGGTCGAGGTCAAGGGCCGTGTCCTGGAGGTGCCGGTGGCGGGCGGCGTGGCGCGCATGGATTTTGCCGATTTGTGCCAAAAACCGCTGGGCGCCGCCGATTATCTGGAACTGGCGGAACGCTACCATACGCTCATTCTGGACCGTATTCCGGAAATGGGCGAAACCGAGGCCGCCGCCGCGCGCCGTTTCGTGACTCTGATCGATGCGCTTTACGAGAACAAGGTGAAGCTGATTTGTTCCGCCGATGCGCCGCCGGAGCGGCTTTACGTGGACGGCGCAGGAGCCTTCGAGTTCGAACGCCTGGTCTCCCGTCTGATGGAAATGCAATCCGTGGAATACCTCGCCCTAGCCCACGGGCGCGTGGAATAGGCAGCGGTGACCCGCCGCCATTGAAATCCCGACCCCTCGCGATCAATTACAATGTATGTTCGGCGCCGGAGGTGCTTGGAATTCCTCAATGATCAAAGGGAGTTAGGGGTATCCGTCCTTGCCCTGGTTAGCGCTTTGCGCTAGGTAGCCAAGCAGGGTGGGCTGGATGTGCCGCCGCGCCATTGGCGGGCGCGCGCAATCGGCGCCCAAAAATGACGAAATCCTTACGAAAGGGAAAACCATGGCCAGGAACATGATCGCGCTGATCGGCGCAGGGAACATCGGCGGAACGCTGGCCCATTTGGCGGGCCTCAAGGAGCTCGGCGATGTGGTCCTGTTCGACGTGGTCAAGGACCTGCCCCAAGGCAAGGCGCTCGATCTTTACCAGGGCTCGCCGATCGAAGGCTTCGATGCCCAGATCACGGGCGCCAACTCTTATACCGGTATCCGCGGCGCCGACGTGATCATCGTCACCGCCGGCGTGGCGCGCAAACCGGGCATGAGCCGCGACGATCTGATCGGCATCAATACAAGCGTCATGCAATCGGTCGGCGAGGGCATCAAAAAATACGCCCCCGGCGCTTTCGTCATCTGCATCACCAATCCCCTGGATGTGATGGTCGGCGTGCTCCGGGATGCCTGCGGGCTACCCCACAGCCGGGTGGTCGGCATGGCCGGGGTCCTGGATTCGGCCCGCTTCCGCACCTTCCTCGCAGACGAAATGAACGTTTCGGTGGAAGACGTGACCGCCTTCGTGCTCGGCGGCCATGGCGATACCATGGTGCCGTTGCCCCGCTATTCCACGGTGGCCGGCATTCCGCTCCCCGATCTGGTGCGCATGAAATGGATCACCCAGAAAAAGCTCGACGCCATTATTCAGCGCACCCGCGACGGCGGCGCCGAGATCGTCGGCCTGCTGAAGACCGGCTCGGCCTTTTACGCGCCGGCCAGCGCTGCCATCCAGATGGCGGACGCCTATCTCAAGGACAAAAAGCGGGTGCTGCCCTGCGCCGCCTATTTGCGCGGTGAATATGGGGTCAAGGGCCTCTATGTGGGGGTGCCGGTGGTGATCGGCGCCAAGGGCGTCGAGCGCATTGTCGAGATCAAGCTCGACCCTGCGGAAAAGGCGGCATTCAACAAATCGGTGCGCGCCGTCAAGAAGATGATCGCCGAAAGCAAGGACATCCTCAAAAAGTCGGCGGCGGCGCGGAAAAAATAATAGGGCTTCGTGTTCGCCATTGCGTATATTCTAAAAGGAAATGAATAGGGCGGTTCCATGAACATTCACGAATATCAGGCCAAGCAATTGCTGGCGAAATACGGTGTCGCCGTGGTCCGGGGCGGCGTCGCCTACACGGCGCCCGAAGCGGAAAACGTCGCCAAGGATCTGGGCGGCCCGATCTGGATGGTCAAATCGCAAATTCATGCGGGCGGCCGCGGCAAGGGAAAATTCAAGGAATCCTCGGCCGGCGATGGCGGCGGCATTCGCCTGGTGAAATCCACCGAAGATGTGCGCCAAGCCGCCGATCAGATGCTCGGCGCCACCTTGGTTACCCACCAGACCGGCGAGGCCGGCAAGGAAGTCAAGCGGGTCTATATCGAAGACGGCTGCGATATCGCGCGCGAATTGTATTTAAGCCTGCTGGTCGACCGCGAGACCTCCCGGGTTACCGTTATCGCGTCTTCCGAGGGTGGCATGGACATTGAAGAAGTTGCCGCCAAGACGCCGGAAAAGATCATGACCGTGGATATCGATCCGTTGACCGGCATGCAGGGCTACCACGCACGGCGCATCGCCTTTGGCCTCGGCCTCGAAGGCGATCAGGTGCGCTCGGCGATCAAGTTCCTGACCTCCATGTACCGGGCCTTTACCGAACTGGACGCTTCCCTGGTGGAGATCAATCCCATGGTGGTGACCGGCGCCGGCGAAATTGTCGCCCTCGACGCCAAGATGAATTTCGACGATAACGCCTTGTTCCGGCACAAAGACGTGGAGGAAATGCGCGACGAGGACGAGCAGGACCCGGCCGAGTTGGAGGCCGAGCGTCACGATCTCAATTATATCAAGCTGGACGGCAATATCGGCTGCATGGTCAACGGCGCCGGGCTGGCCATGGCGACCATGGATATCATCAAGCTCTATGGCGGCGATCCGGCCAATTTCCTGGATGTGGGCGGCGGCGCCACCAAGGAAAGGGTGACCACCGCCTTCAAGCTGATCCTGTCGGATTCCAACGTGGAAGGCATACTGGTCAATATCTTCGGCGGTATCATGCGCTGCGACGTGATCGCCGAGGGCGTCGTCGCGGCGGCCAGGGAAGTGTCCTTGAACGTGCCCCTGGTTGTGCGCCTGGAAGGCACCAACGTGGAGCTTGGCAACGAAATCCTGGCCAATTCCGGCCTGCCTATTGTTTCCGGCGGTGATCTCGGCGACGCCGCCGAGAAAATCGTCGCCGCGGTTAAGGAGGCCGGTTGATATGTCCGTTCTGGTCGATAAGAACACCAAGGTCATCTGCCAGGGATTCACCGGCAGCCAAGGCACCTTCCATTCCGAACAAGCCATCGCCTACGGGACGCAAATGGTCGGCGGCGTGACGCCGGGCAAGGGCGGCTCAACGCATCTGGATTTGCCGGTGTTCGATACCGTCGTTGACGCGGTCGCAACCACCGGTGCCAATGCATCCGTCATCTACGTGCCGCCGCCGTTCGCCGCCGAGGCGATATTGGAAGCCATCGATGCCGAGATCGAGATTGTCATCTGCATCACCGAGGGCATTCCGGTCCTCGATATGGTGCGCGTCAAGCGCGCCCTCGGCGATTCCGCGTCCCGGCTGATCGGCCCCAACTGCCCGGGCGTGATCACCCCCGGCGAATGCAAGATCGGCATCATGCCCGGCCATATTCACCAGCGCGGGCGTATCGGCGTGGTATCGCGCTCGGGCACGCTTACCTATGAGGCGGTCGGCCAAACCACCAAGGCGGGCCTCGGCCAGACCACCTGTATCGGCATCGGCGGCGATCCGGTCAACGGCACCAACTTTATCGAATGTTTGGAAATGTTCCTGGCCGATGACGAGACCGAGGGCATTATCATGATCGGCGAGATCGGCGGATCGGCGGAAGAAGACGCCGCCCAATTCTATAAAGATTCGAAAACGCAAAAACCCATGGTCGGATTTATCGCCGTTGTCACCGCGCCGCCGGGCCGGCGCATGGGCCATGCCGGCGCCATCATCGCCGGCGGCAAGGGCGGCGCCGGCGACAAGATGGAAGCGCTGCGTTCCGCCGGCATCGAAGTTTCGGAATCACCCGCCGCGCTCGGCGAGACCATGCTCAAGGCGATGAATGGCTGACCGGTAAATCGGCCAAAACGGACGGGACCCAATACGGACCAGACATGGCGAATTCCAGCAGTACCATATTTACCGGCGCCAACAGCGCCTACATTGCCGAGCTGTATGAACGGTTTCTGGATGATCCAGCTTCGGTCGATGCCTCCTGGTCGGACCTGTTCGGCGATCTGGGCGATGACCCGGTTGCCGTAAAATCCGAAGTTGCGGGCGCCAGTTGGGCGCGCTCGCGCACCTCCGTTATCGGCGATGGCGACGGCGCCGGCGACGAAGATATGGCACCAGCCAAACCAGCCGTTCCGTCCCCGACAGCCGCGCCCGCCGCCGCCGATATCACCAAGGCAGCGCAGGAATCGGTGCGCGCCCGCATTCTCATCCGCTCCTACCGGGTGCGCGGCCATCTCAATGCCGCCTTCGATCCCTTGGGCCTGATCGGCTCCGGCTTCCACAAGGATCTGGATTACAAGACCTATGGATTCACCGAGGACGATCTCGATAAGGAGATTTATCTCGACACCTACAACGCCATGGCCGGGCGCGAAAAGGCCACGTTGCGCGAGATTTTGGAGATCATGCGCGAAAGCTACTGCGCCTCCATCGGCGTTGAATATATGCATATCCAGGACGTCGAGGAACGCGCCTGGATTCAAGGGCAATTGGAGGGCGTTGATTTCCGCGCTAATTTTTCCACCGATCTGAAAAAGCGCATCTACAAGGATATGGTCGAGGCCGAGGGCTTCGAGAATTATCTGCAGGTCAAGCATACCGGCACCAAGCGCTTCGGCCTGGATGGCGGCGAAAGCATGATCCCCTGCATCGAGCGGATGCTGCGCACCGCCGCCTATGTGGGCATCGAGGAAGTGGTGATCGGCATGCCGCACCGGGGCCGGCTTAATCTGCTGGCGCGCACCATGGGCAAGCCCTATGTGGCCATCTTTTCCGAATTTCAGGGCAATTCGGCGCACCCCGACGATGTCCAGGGATCGGGCGATGTGAAATATCATTTGGGCGCATCGGCCGACCGGGAATTCACCGAAGGCAAAATTCATCTGTCCCTGACCGCCAATCCGTCCCACCTGGAATGCGTCAATCCGGTGGTTTTGGGCAAGGTGCGCGCCAAACAGGCCATGCGCGGCGACGAGGCACGGGAAAAGGTCATGGGCCTGTTGCTGCATGGCGACGCCGCCTTCGCCGGCCAGGGCATCGTGCCCGAATGCCTCGACATGTCGCAGCTGCGTGGGTATCGGACCGGCGGCACCATCCATATCGTGGTCAACAATCAGATCGGTTTCACCACCAACCCGCAGCAATCGCGCTCGACGCCGTACCCCACCGACATCGCCAAGGGCATGCAGGCGCCGATCTTTCACGTCAACGGCGACGATCCGGTGGCGGTCTGCCGGGTCGCCGATTTGGCCGTTCATTTCCGCCAGAAATTCAAACGCGACGTGGTCATCGATATGTTTTGTTACCGCCGGCACGGACATAACGAGGGCGACGAGCCCATGTTCACCCAGCCGATCATGTACAAGACCATCGCCAAGCATCCGCCGGCGCGCGAAATACTGCGCGATCAATTGATCGCCGAGGGCGCCATGACCGAAGCCGAGGCGGCCAAGATCGATGATGATTTCAAGGCCCATCTGGATGCCGAGTTCGAGGCCGCGTCTGCTTACCGGTCCAACAAGGCCGATTGGCTGGAAGGCACCTGGGAGGGATTGTCATTTCTCGGCGAGGATGAGGAAAAACGCGACCAGATGACCGGTGTCGATCTGGGCGTCTTGAAAGAAATCGGCCATTCCCTGGCGCGCGAGCCGGAAAACATCAACACCAACCGCAAGCTTATTCGCCAGCTCAAAGCCAAGGGCGGTATGATGGACAGCGGCGAGGGGCTGGATTGGGCCATGGGCGAGGCGCTGGCATTCGGATCGCTTTTGGTGGAGGGCTACAAGGTTCGCCTGTCCGGCCAGGATTCCGGGCGCGGCACCTTTTCCCATCGCCATTGCGTGATCGTCGATCAGGATAACGAAAACCGCTATTACCCGTTGAGCGAAATTCGCCCCGATCAGGCCGCCTTCGAGGTGATGGACAGCCCCCTGTCGGAATTTGCCGTCGCCGGGTTCGAATACGGCTATTCCCTCGCCGATCCCGACACCCTGACCATTTGGGAAGCCCAGTTCGGCGATTTTGCCAACACCGCCCAGGTTATCTTCGATCAGTTCCTGTCGTCCGGCGAATCCAAATGGCTGCGACTTTGCGGTCTGGTGATGCTGTTGCCGCACGGCATGGAGGGGCAGGGACCGGAACATTCCTCGGCGCGGCTGGAACGGTTCCTGCAATTGTGCGCCGAGGACAATATGCAGGTTGTGAATATCACCTCGCCGGCCAACTTCTTCCATGCCCTGCGCCGCCAGATGGCGCGCAATTTCCGCAAACCGCTGGTGGTCATGTCGCCCAAATCCCTGCTCCGCCACAAGCTCAACATTTCAACCTTGGAGGAATTCGGCCCCGGCACCCATTTCCGCCGGGTGCTGCGCGAAACCGACGATCTGGTCGCCGACGCCAAGGTCAAGCGCGTCGTCCTCTGTTCCGGCAAGGTCTATTTCGATCTCTTGGAAGAGCGCCGGGAGCGCGGTATCGACGATGTCGCCATTATTCGGATCGAGCAGCTTTATCCCTGGCCGCGCGACAACCTGACCCGGCAATTGGCCCGCTATGCGAACGCCGAAGTAATCTGGTGCCAGGAAGAGCCCGCCAATATGGGGGCCTGGATGTTCGTATTGCCGCGCCTCGGGTACATTCTGGAAGATCTGACCAAGGGCAATAAGCAGGCCCGCCGCCCCATCTATGTGGGCCGCATCGCATCGGCCTCGCCGGCCGCCGGCTCGCTTAAAATTCATAACGCCGAACAGGCGCGTCTGGTCGATCAGGCGCTCGCCGGCAAGGCCAAGGAATTGTTGCAGCCCTTCAAACGCCCGCCCGACGTTGGCAAAAGCTGAGGCAAAAGGAGCCCGATCATGGCCACTGAAATAACCGTCCCGACCCTCGGTGAATCCCTGAGCGAAGCCACCGTCGCCACCTG
The DNA here is from genome assembly GCA_046582475.1 of Rhodospirillales bacterium. Lineage (GTDB taxonomy): Bacteria > Pseudomonadota > Alphaproteobacteria > Rhodospirillales > UBA2165. Next base: position 285 of record JAYGEH010000580.1, on the reverse strand, counting down.
GCTGAAAGCGGTGGGCGACAGCGTTGCCGCCGACGAGCCGATCTTGGAACTGGAAACCGACAAGGTCACGATCGAAGTGAACGCGCCGGCGGCCGGAATCCTGACCGAGATCGCCGCCGAAGAAGGCGCCGAGGTCGTCGTCGGGGCGCTTCTCGGCGTCATCGGCGAAGGCACCGGGGATCGTGCTTCGGCCCCGGCCGCCGCGCCTGCCGCCGAAGCCGCGCCCGCGCCCGCCGCTGGCGGCGGCGAGGCGGTTGAGATCGTGGTGCCGATGCTCGGCGAATC
>JAYGEH010000480.1:0-8013 GCA_046582475.1 Rhodospirillales bacterium | reverse complement strand
ATAGGCGAGCAGGTCCTTGTGCACGCCGACCGGCGCGTAAACCCGGCAGGGAATTTCCGTGCGCCGGCGCAGGATCTCGTGCATCGCCTCGCCCATGCCGTGCAGGCGCTGGAATTCGAAATCGCCATCCGAGCCGCCCATCTCCAGTATGGCGGCGGCGGTGTGGGCGGTGTGGGTGGCGAATTGGGGATAGAGGCGCCCCGAGGCGGCGAACAGCCTGGCCGCCGCCGCCAGATAAGACACATCCGTATGGGCTTTGCGGGTAAAGACCGGATAATTGGCGAGGCCGAGGGCCTGGGCATGCTTGATCTCGAAATCCCAATAGGCGCCCTTGACCAGGCGCACCTGGATGCGCCGGTCCAAACCGCTGGCCAGCGCATGCAGCCAATGATGACATCCACGGCCTGTTTGGAATAGGCCTGCACGGCGGCGCCGAAACCGTCCTAGCCGGCGAGAGCCGGGCTTTGCAGCACCACCTCGATCACGTCCAGGGACAGTTCCAGCCGGCCGGCTTCCTCGGCATCGATGGTAAAGCCCATATTGGCGGCCCGCGCCTGCAGCGCCAGGGCCGAGACGGCGGGCACCAGTTCCGCCATCACCCGGTCGCGCTGGCTGTATTCGTAGCGGGGATGCAGCGCCGACAACTTGACCGATATACCCGGATTGAGGTGGCAGTCGTCGCTGGAGCAGCGTTCCGAAAGACTACTGATCGCATTGCCATAGCTTTGAAAATAGCGGGTCGCATCGGCGGCGGTGCGGGCCGCCTCGCCGAGCATATCGTAGGAATAGCGCCAGCCCTTGGCCTCCATGGGCGCCGATCGCCGCGAAGCCTCGGCCATATCGCGGCCCTGCACGAACTGGCCGCCGAGGACGCGCATGGATTTCTCCACCGCGGTCCGCACCACCGGCTCGCCCAGGCGCCGGATCAGGCTGTGCACCGTCTCCATAAATTCGGCTTCGTAGGTTTCCTCCGATACCAGCACGCGCCCGGTCAGCATCAAGGCCCAGGTGGAGGCGCTGATCAATAGCGAGCCGCCGCCCCGGTGCGATCCCCAATCGCCGGAGCCGATCTTGTCGCGGATCAGGGCATCGAGGGTGCGGGCGTCGGGGGTGCGCAGGTAGGCTTCGGCGAGGGTCATCAGGGCGATGCCTTCCCGGGTCGAGAGGCCATATTCGGCCAGAAACTGTTCCATCAGGCCAGGATTGGCGGCGGCGCGAAGTTCCTCCACCAGGGCTGCCGCGGCATCGGCAATGCGCGCCCGGGCGGCCACATCGAGATCGATCAAATCCATCAGGGCATCCACCCTGGCGGCTTCATCAACGAAGCGCTGTTCGCTGATTTGGGTTCGAATTTGCTGCAATCCCTCCACCGCCAGGCGCCCCGGAGATCAAAGATTGTCGAGAATGCTCAGTGCCGTTCCCGAGAAGATCATGTCCTTTTCCGGCTCCGGAATATGCAATGCCTCGATCGAAGTCACCGATTTTTCGATGGAGCCCAACAGGTGCGGATAATCGCTGCCCATGGCCATGTGAGACGTGCCCACCAAATCCCTGAGCATGCCCAAGTTGTGGGGGCTGAAGGTGACGGTATCGTAATAGAGCTTCTTCAGGTAGGTGCTCGGCGCCTCATCGATGTTTTCCTGGCATTCGGCGAAATCCCGAAACCCGGTGTCCAGCCGCTCCATCAGCCACGGCACGGCGCCGCCGGCATGGCCGAGCAGCCATTTTATATCGGGAAGCTCCTTCAACACGCCGGAATAGCAGAGGCGGGCAGCGGCCAGGGTGGTATCGGCCATAAAGCCGAGGATCGGGCCAAGCACAAATTCCCGGTAGGCTTCGGCGTTGCCGGGCAGCATCGGGTGAATGAAAATACACAGTTTGCGCCGGTTGGCCTCTTCCAGGAACGGGCGGTATTGTGGCGCGGTCAAGGGGCGCCCCTGGATGTTTGAGAGGAGGATGACGCCGTTCATTTTCAAATCATCCATGGCGCGCTCCAACTCCGCCAACGCGGCGTCCGGATCATCCATGGGGATCGAGGCGAAGGTCTTGAAGCGGGTCGGATAGCGGGCCACCAACTCGGCGTAGGAATCGTTGACCATGCGCGCCACAACCGCCTGTGCGCCGGCCTCTGCGAAAAACACGTTCGGCGTCGACAGCGAGATCACCTCCGCGTCGATGCCCACCCGGTCCATGTCCTCGATGCGTTTTTCCGGATCCGTCATCGGCGGCGTGATACCGAAGAAGCGGGCGCCCTGGTACTGGATGATGGTGCGCCCGACCGGGTCCTTGGCGAAGTTGAACTCGCCGCCGCTGTCCCGAATGGCATCGAAAAATGTATCGGGATAATAATGGGTGTGCAGATCGTAGCGCATCGGTGTTCCTCCCTTGAGCAGCATTTGTTGCCGAAATAATAGGGACTTGCCCATCTTTTGGCACCAGATATCATTGGCCGGAACAAAAATTTCGGAAACGGAGTGGCATCGACATGGATGTGAGCGGAATTGCGGCAATTGTGACCGGCGGCGCGTCGGGACTCGGCGAGGCGACGGCGCGGCTGCTTACCGAAAAAGGCGCCCTGGTGGCGATCTTCGATCTTAACGAGGATAAGGGCAATCAGGTGGCCGGCGACATCGGCGGCGATTTCTTCCAATGCGAGGTCAGCGACACGGCGTCCGTACAAAGCGCCTTGGACGCGGCCAAGGAAAAGAACGGCGCCGCCCGCATCCTGATCAACTGCGCCGGCATTGCGGCGGGAAGCCGCACGGTCGGGCGCGATGGCGCCCATTCGCTTGAACTTTATACCAAGATCGTCACCGTCAACTTGATCGGAACCTTCAACGTGACCCGTTTGTTCGCCGCCCAGGCATGCGCCGCCGAGCCGCTCAACGATGATGGCGAGCGCGGCGTGGTGGTGATGACCGCCTCGGTGGCCGCCTTTGAGGGCCAGATCGGCCAGGTCGCCTATGCGGCATCGAAAGGCGGCATCGTCGGCATGACCGTACCCATCGCCCGCGATCTCTCCAACCGCGGGGTGCGCGTCTGCACCATCGCGCCGGGGGTGTTGCTGACGCCGCTGGCGGACGGGCTATCGGACGAGGCCTTGGCGGGCCTCAACGCTTCCGTGCCATTTCCGCAGCGCATGGGCCACGCATCCGAATATGCGCAACTGGCCCTGCATATTTGCGAGAACGGTTACCTCAACGGCGAGACCATCCGCATCGACGGCGCGCTGCGCATGGCGCCGCGCTAGAGCGGTTTAATAAGGCGTCACGGTTTCGCGCCCGGTGGCGTCCACATGGACTTGCTCGGAAGTCATGGCGCCGCCGTCGATCAGACGCCCGGCGAGCCAGTCGGCGGTGGCGTTGTGCGGATTTTTGCCCGCCGCCACCGATGTGGATTGCCACAGGCCATGGCGGGCGCCCTCATAGACGATCAATTTTTTAGGCGCCGTGATGCGCTCCATCAGATCATAGGTATGGGCAATGGGGCTCAGCTCATCGTCGCTGCCGGCGACGCACAATACGTCGGCGGTGATCTTGGCGGCGATCGGGCGGAGATCGAAGGTCTTGATGAAGGCATCGAATTCCGCCTCGTCGGTGTAACCGGCCATATACATGAAGCGCATTTTGAAGGTCGGCGAAGCCTGGTTGAAGATGGTGTTGCAGCCGGGCTCCTGGCAGACGGCGGCGAGCACGCAGGCCTTCATGCGTTTGCCGAGGGCGGCGGCGGCAACGGCGCCGAAATAACTGCCGAAGCTGGTGCCCCGGAAACCGAGCCGGCCCGAATCGATTTCCGGGCGCGCCTCCAACCAATCATAGGCGGCGGCAACCGCAACGCCATGATTGGAGGCGGTCACCAGGACCCGGCGCGAAAAACATTCCCCCTGCCCCGGCCCATCCAGGCCCAAAACCGCGATGCCCCGCTCCAGCGCCTTGTCGCCATAGATACTGACCGCCGCCTCCTTGCAGCCGTCCATACCTTGCGAGGTGACGATGCAAGGGAAGCTCTCGCCGTCGGCGGGGCTGTGGGGCAAGTGCAGATAGGCGGGCAGGAACTGATCGCCGAAGGCAATCTCAACCCGCTCGATGGGCCGGTCGGCGAACTGGATGAACTTTTCGAAACATTCGTTCATCTTCACTTCCATTTCCAGAAGCGCCTCGGTGGCCGAGTGAATGGGCCAGCGCGCCGTCGCCCACAATAACGAGGCGATGAAATAGCATTCGCGCGCCGTAACCCGGTTGCCGGCATCCTCGGCGGCCTTGGCCTTGGCTTCCCGGCGGCGCGCCTGGATAACGAATTCGCGGTCGATGTCGGCGTATTTTTTTATGCGGGCGGCGGTGGCGCGAAACTCGGCCAACGCCTCGACACCGCCCGGCGCGCTCATATAGGCGATGCGCGCCTGGTCCCATTCGACCCCGACGGTGCCGATAACCGTATCGATCAGCCAGCGCTGCTCGGTATAGCGGCGCACGCTGGGCGCATCTTCTTCGGCCATGACGGCCTCCCCGTTACATTACATTTTCAGCAGTTTTTTGGCGTTGCCGTTGAGCATCTTGATACGGTCCTCGCGGCCCAGCGGCACCTGTTCCATCCACGCCGTGCCCGGCGCATTTTCGATATAGGGATAATCGACCGAGAACAGGATGCGGTCGACGCCCATTTCCATGACGCTGCAAAGCAGCGCCGCGTCGGAGAAGTTGCCGCTGGTGGTGATGTGGAAATGCTCGCAAAAGATTTCCTTGAAGGGCAGCGGCGTCCGGTCCGGCCCGCCCATGCGGGTCAAGGTGTGGTTGATGCGCCAGAGCAGAAACGGGAGCCCCTCGCCCATATGGCCTAGTATGATATTGAGATTGGGATATTTCTTGAAAACGCCGCTCAACACCAGGCGCAGGCCCGCCGTCGCCGTTTCCATGGTGAAGCCCCAGCCGGGCCCGAGGATTTGCGGATATTCCTCGGCGTAATCCTTGAGGTAGATTTCCACCAGGGTCGGGTGCGGCGGCGCCGGGTGCACATAGATGGGAACGTCCAGGGCCGCGGCGCGCTCGAAGATCGGCCAGAAGCGCTTGTCGTCGATGAAGGTCAGCTCGGTCAGCCCATGTACCATGGCGCCCTTGAAACCATAGCTATCGACGCAACGTTCCAGCTCGTCCGCCGAGGCCTCAGGGTCCGGGGTCGGCAGCGTGGCGAAGGCGGAGAACCGGCCGGGCTTGGTTTTCACGAACTCGGCGAGCCGGTCGTTGACGTTTTTGGCCAGCTGGACGGCGGCCTCGGCGCCAAACGCCTGGGCGCCGGGCGGACAATGGGAGAGAACCTGGATATCGATGCCGGCTGCGTCCATTTCCTTGATGCGTATATCGGATAAATCCGACAACCGTTCGCGGAACGGGTTGTGGCCGCCGCCCATCAATTCGTCCACTTCCGCATCCAGGTAATGTTCTTCGATGGCGATGACTTGAATATCACCTTGGACCGCCATGATCGCTGCCTCCCCTTATTTGTTGATGGATCAAACAGAACATATTTGGCGCTCAAGAAAAAGGGCCAGGAAATGAACCAGGAAACCAGCGCCTTGCCCTCGCTGCCCAAAAAACCGAAAATCCCAAACAGAAATTATTGGTCTCGGGGAGCGGGCGATGATTTACGAATTTCGCACCTATACGGTCAAACTGGGCGTGCTGGACGATGTGCTGGAACGGTTCGGCGCCGGCTATGATACGCGCAAGGATATCCATCCCCTGGCCGCCTTCTGGTACACCGAAATCGGTCCTTTGAACCAGATCATCCAGGTCTGGCCGTGGCAGGACATGGCGCACCGCGAAGCTGTGCGCGCCGAAGTCAACCAGCTTTCCACCTGGCCGCCGGGGTTGGGCGACGCGGTTGTCGAACAAAATGTGGAGCTGTTTAACGCGCTGCCCTTCGCCGACAAGATGCAGCCGGGCAGTCACGGCCCGCTTTACGAGATGCGCACCGACCGATACAAGCCGGGCAAGGTGCGCGGCTTGCGCGGCGAATGGGAAAAGCTTTTGTCCGGCGCCGGCGAAGGTCTGCCCATTGTCGGCATCATGCATACGGACATGGGGGCGCTGAACAAGGTCATCCACATCTGGGCCTTCGCAAGCCTGGTAGAGCGGAGCGATATCCTGGCGGCGCCCGAGGCGGCCAGGATCTGGTCCACCGAGGCCATCCAGGACGCCGGCGGCGCGGCGCCGGACATGCAGTTCGCCACGATCATGCGCGCCTCCTCTTTTTCACCGATGCAGTAATACACCGATGCGCCTCAACCTCGGATGCGGCGACGTTAAGATGGAAGGTTGGGTCAATGTGGACAAGTACTCAGACTTCGCGCCCGACGTGGTCCACGATCTGGAACAATTCCCGTGGCCCTTCGACGATAACGTCGCGGAAGAGGTTCTGCTCAACCACGTGCTCGAACATCTGGGCCAGACCACCGAAGTCTTCTTGAATGTGATGAAAGAGCTGTACCGGGTCTCGGGGCCGGGCGCCACGATCCGCATCCATGTGCCGCACCCGCGCCACGACGATTTCATCACCGATCCGACCCATGTGCGCCCGATCCTGCCCGACACCTTGGCCATGTTCGACCGCGAAGTGAACCAGCGGTGGCGGGACGAGAACGCCGCCAATACCCAATTGGCGGTCCATACGGGCACCGATTTCAAGATGGTCAGCGCCACCGTGACCCCGGACGACCGTTTTAAAGACCAAGACGGCAAGGTCTTGATCAGCATCGAGGAGCTTTTAGAAAAAGCCCGCTCCGAGCTGAACGTCATCAAGGAATACCAGATCACGCTACTGGTCCGAAAATAGAGGGAGGAGCACCATGGCACGCGGAATTCGTAGGGTGGTAACCGGCCACGATGAGAACGGCAAGGCGGTCATCCTGTTCGACGGCGATGCCCCCAACGCGCGGGTGCGGCCGGGGAGAGCGGCGGTGTCGACGCTTCTTTGGGTGACCGATGATGCCCCGGCGCAGCTTTCGGGCAGCGACAACGCCGAGCGGGAGATCGGCATCACGCCACCGATCAATGGATCGATCTTTCGGATTCTCGAATTACCGCCGGAACAGGAAAAGAGCGCCTTGGAAACCGAAAGGCTGATCGAGGACATGCTCCGCGAGCAGTCGGAAAATCCGCAGCCCGGCCTGTACCGGGCGCCGACCACGCGGGCGATGGGCATGCACCGGACCGAAAGCGTCGATTACGCGCTGGTCCTGGAAGGTGAAATCGATTTGCTGCTGGACGATACCGAAACCCGCCTGAAGGCCGGCGATATGGTGGTCATGCAGGGCACCTACCACGCCTGGTCGAACCGCAGCGGCAAGACCTGCATGATGGCCTTCATCCTGATCGGCGCCGACGTGCCGTGGAAGAGCGAGAATTAGCTGCCGATTAGCGGTAGCTGTTCGATCAGCAGCGATACCCCCAGCCCCACGGAGACCATCCCGACGCCGGCGGTCAGGCCGTTATAGGCCCAGGTGAGGCGCAGCGCCGTCAGGCGCAGCGGCACCGCAATGGCGCCCGAAAGGGCCACCATGCCAGCTAAGGAGCCGATGCCGAACAGGGCCATATAGGAAAAGCCCAATCCGGGCGATCCGATGCCGCCGAGGGTCAGCAACACCAGCGCCGCCGAGCCGGCCAGCCCATGCACGCTGCCGACCAACAAGGCGCGCAAGGTGAGGGCGCGCTGATGCCGGTGCTGGTGCCTGGAGGCGTCGTGATCGCCCTCGCCGGCGTGGGAATGGGCGTGGAAATGCGCATCCGGGTCGTGCCGGTGCCCGTGGAAATGAACCCGGTCCCGGATCATGCGGCGCAGCACGTCGGCGCCCAACCCGATCAGCATGACGCCGACCATCGCTTCCAGGACCGCGGCGGTGCGTTCCGGCAGGTTGGCGTCCAGCACCAGCACAATGCCGCCGACGGCGAAGATTGTCAGCGTGTGGCCGACCCCCCAGGCGAGGCCGAGGCGCACCGTCTGGGCGGCCCCCCGGCTGCC
>JAYGEH010000461.1:0-3884 GCA_046582475.1 Rhodospirillales bacterium | reverse complement strand
CGGAGGCGGCCTTGACGAAGGCAAGGCAAGCGGCTTCGAATTCGTCCTCGGGCTCGAACGATCCCTCCAATAACGCGTCGATCTCGCCTTGATCCATGCCCCAGCCTTCAGAGGAGCCGCCGGCGGCCTGTTTCAGCATGTCGGTGTTGTGGGTGACGCAATATTCGCTCCGGTTCAAATGGCTGGCGACGGCGGCAAGCCTGCGTTTCAAGAACGCATCAAGCTCGGAAGACTCATCGCGCATGATTTTACTGTTCAGCGCCCACAGCGGCCCGCAGATTTCCGGGCGGTGCATATAAATTTTCAAGGCGTTGGGAATGAAACCCATGCGTTCTTGATAGGGTCCGAGGACCGGCATCAGCTCATCGGGGTAATCGGCTTCTTCCACGTAGGGGATAATTGCATTGTTAATGAATTCCGTCCTCATAGATAGTCTTCCAATTTAACCTTGCCCCAATTCACCGGCCAGGCCCGCTCGAAATCCTCGGCGTTTTCGGACTTGGCGGTGGCGTCGATGCCGATCTTGCCGACGGTGCGCCAAAAGGCGTCGATGGCTTCACCGGATGGATCGAAGGGCGAGCCGCGGGTGTTGTCGACGATGATGATATCGCGCGACGGATTGCACCTGGACGCCATCGCGTTGAACACTTCGGCCGCACTGTTGATGTCGGTGTCGGGCGAGATCGCCACCACCATTTTGGTGTTCAGCCAGGGCGCCCCCATGGTCTGCATCAAGGCGTCGTTGATGAAACCCGCCCGCGGCGCTTCGATCTGGATAATGCAGGCCAAGGCGCCGCCCCAGGTGGGGAAGCGCACGTCATGGACGGTGACGCCGATCTCGGTCAACCGGTTATAGAGGACCGCTTCGGGGCACAGCCTCGGCAAGGTCTGATGGTCGGTGTCCGGTGTGGTCTGGTGGTTGCGGTAAATGGGCCGCTCCTTGCGCATGGTGATGGCCAGGACATGCAGGTCCGGCAGGCTGGCCACTTTCGGCAAATAATACATCGACGGCGAGACGCCGACACCGATATCGGTGCGGCTTTGCAAGTCCACGGTCGCCTCGACGATGATCTCGGCATGGGCGGGCACGGTCAGATCGATGGTCTCGCAGCGCACCATCTCGACATCCATGTCCATCACCGTGCCGACCATTTCCATCTCGCCCCAGAGGTCCATGTGCAGGCCGGAGAAATTGCCCATGATCTCGAACGCCGGCGGGATGCCGAAGACCATGGCGATCGGCATCTCGGTGATGCCGCGGGCCAGGTACTTGGCCATGATGGCGTGGGTATGGGGGGTGATGAAACTGACCAGGCCCCGGTGCGCACCCGTCGCCTGGACGGCGGCGTGGGAGGAATTATAAAATCCGGTCTCCGGGTCCTTGACGATATTCATCGCCGTCACCAGGGGCGCATCTTCCAATTCGGAATGCCTGGGGATCGGTAGTTTAAGCCAATCGGCGTCCTTGCCGGTCCAGATGACTTCTTTCACCGGCCCGGTCGCCACATCGACGAGACCGCGCGGCGGTTTGCGGAGGCGCTGCGCCAGGGTGGATAAGTAGTCGCTTTCCGCGACGCCCAGCGCCCGGCACTGGGACCAGCGGTGTTTCACCAGCATGTCGCAGAGCCGGAAATCGGGATATTCCTTGATATTGTTGAACAGGATCGGCCCCTCGCTTTGCGCCGACAGGGCGCCGGTGTCCTCGATGCTGACCGGCTTTTCGATCACCGTGACGATGTCGGCGTTGGTTTCCAGATAGCCGCGAAGGTCGGCGTCCAATCGGTTGATCGGCGGTTTTGATTTTCCCGTGTCCGGCATGGCTGATCCCCGGCGCCCGTGATTGGGCGTCAGGCAATCTAACCATATTTATACCGAAATTAAATAGGCGCCTACTCGACGATCACCGTGTAGGTGTAAAAGCTGCCGTCGCCGCTGGCCAGATTTTTCGGGTCTTTTAGAAGGGCGAAGCGAGGGCGGTGGGTGCCGGCCCTTGTGCCGGCCTGAAACTGCACCTGCATGGGGGCGCCGCCGAAACGCTGGCCCCGCTTTTTCGAAAGCGACACCACCAATTGCGACAACAGCGGCGCGTCATTTGCCACCAGGGATCGGACCGGAAACGCGCCGGCGCCGGTCGCACCGGCGCTAACGCCGCCGATGATCCGGTCCTTGGCCGGGTCCAGCTTGCCGTCGCCGTCGGTATCCAGGACGATGAGGCCGGCGTCGTAGCGGACAAGCGCTTTCGGCATCTTGTATCCGGCGCCCGCCAATTGCTTCGCCGACATAACGCCGGCGCCGGCGATGCCTTTTTTGAAGTCGCGGATTTCGGCCGGCGAGCCCACCGGTTTATGGAACAGCATGAAGGTCATCGGCACCGTGCCCGTGGTCTTGCCGAGGGTCTGGCCGGGTTTGATGCGCTGCCAATTGTGGTTGCGGGCCTTGTGCAGGAAATTATTGGGATGGATTTGCGGGCGCGGCGCGTCCCAGAAATCCACCTCCGCCGTGCCGCTGGCCAGCAAGCGGCCGTCGCCATCGATGATACGGACGCTGACGCTGCCTTTCTCGCCTTGGTTGGTGAAGGCGATGGCGCGTAGTCCCATATGGAAGACCTTGAGACCGGAATTGGGCACCGGGTCCAGCCTGGCCAGGGTAGCCCGGGGCAACAGTTTTTCCGCCGGTATTCCGTGGCTGGACTTGGCGGTCAGGATATAGGTATTTCGGTTGGCGCCCTGGCCGGCCAGATAGCCATATTTTTTTGGCGACAAGCCATGCTGCGGCGTGCCCGATACCATATGCACGGACGACAGGCCCAATTCGACGCCGGAGTTGCGCATGAAGCCGCCGCCGAATTCCACTTCGATACGCCCGCCGGCGGGAATGCCGTAGCCGGGCACATGGGGATTGAAGAAATCGATACCGCGGGCGTCGGGCCGTTGCAGATAGATGTTCAGCGCCGCATAGCCGCCCTTGACCAGTCCGGCGGCATTCAGCGGTGAATTGACAACCTTGGCGACGATACCGTCGGCGGCGGCGGTGCCGCTCTGCGCCAATCCGGCCAAGAGCAGCGCGGCGGCTCCGATGGCGTTCCGTTTTGCGTTGATTTCAAGCATGTTTAATCCCAATCCCTGGAGTTTCGTTGATTGGGATAGTTACCATTAGAAGCGCGGCGGCGGCACGCGAAAACCATGGAATTTCACTGGAATGTGAAAGCCGGCCCTAAGCGCGCCAGACAACCGGAAAGACGCCATCGTCGGCGGGCAGCGTACCGGCTTCGAACCCGGCTTCGTCGGACCCCGGAATCCTGAATTTGGTGCGGTGGCCGTGCCAGGTGATATCGCCGCCGAAGAAGCGGCTGCTCAGCGCCACCCGAATTTGATCGTTGGAGGCGTTTTTGCCGGCGCCGTGCACGGCCAGGGGATGGTGGACCAGACAGTCGCCAGGCTCCATGTCCCAATCGAGGAAGCGGAGTTCGGGATTGCCGAAATCTTTGTGGAAAATGGGGCAGTCTTCGAAAGCTTCGGCCTCGGCCATATTGAAGCCGTCGATGGGCACCGCCGGCACCGGTCGGTACATCTTGCCCCATTTGTGCGAGCCGGCCACATAGACCAGGCCGCTGGTCGCCTTTGTCACCGGCGTCAGCGCCAGCCAGACCGAGGCCACGTGATTGCCGTCGAGGGGCCAGAACGGCAGGTCGTGGCGCCAGGCGGTCGGCGCCAGGGTGCCCGGCTCCTTGATGAAAAGCTGATCGTAGAAAAAGCGCACTTCGGTGAGGCCCATCAGCTGGGCGGCGATCTCGGCGGCCGGCGAGTTGGTGACAAAATCCATGAACACGCTGTTTTTGCGGGACATGTGCGATGCCGCCACCAGCCGCCCCGGATCGCCGTCAT
>JAYGEH010000427.1:0-3269 GCA_046582475.1 Rhodospirillales bacterium | reverse complement strand
TGCAGCCGTCGCCGGTGATTCTGTAAAAGCACAGATCGATATTCAGAACGGCGAGGTCCACTACAAAATTGGCTACACCTACGATGTGAAACGAATTTCGGACGGCGCATCGACCGTTTCAATCAAGACGCCGGATGTCTGTCACATCATGACCTTGTACGGCTCTGGTCTCTACGCCGTCGCCAAGACTGACGGCATCAAGAGCCTCCGCGAACTTGCAACTGGCGATTATCGCATCTGGACCGGCGCCAAGACCGGATTTTTCTTCAATCTGATTGCGCCGGCGCTTGAGGCGAACGACGTATCGATCGACGAATTCGAAAAGCGTGGCAATATTCTTGAAGCGTTTGGTTATGGCAGCACTGTTCAGGCGTTCCAGGATCGGCGTCTCGACTTGACGTTTTTCTCAGGTGGCGTTCCCTACAGCTTGATGCTGCGGCTTGAAAATTCGCCGGGATTCCATCTCGTCGGATTTGATGATGCAGCCTTGGCAAAACTGAGTGCCTTGCGGCCCGGCATCACGCGCGGTGTCGTGAAGGCGGGTTCTTATTCCGGCCAGGATAAAGACGTCAATGTTCCCTGGTATTTCAACCAGTTGGTTACGTCGTCAAAACTATCTGAGGACCTGACCTATCAGGTGACGAAAGTCATTAACGAGCAGCACAAAGAATTCTGGGGCTTGTTCCCGGGCTCGGAAGAGATCGGCGTCAATAATGTGCTTGAGCACAATAAAGTCCCGGTCTGTGAAGGATCGAAACGCTACTACCGCGAAGTTGGAAAGCTCTAGTCAGAGCGCGAACCTTTTGCCGGATCGAGCGTATCCGGCGTTGAAGGTCTAGTTCGAGTTGTCTGGGGGCCGGTGCTCGGTCCTCAGACCGCTCGCCCGTGTAATGGAGCTCACCCGTGTTCGCTGAACTCGCCAATGGGGCGCCGACCTTTCGCCGGACATGGCGCGGTTGGCTCTCTGGCACCCTCGGAATATTTTTTGTATTGGTCCATCTCTACGCCGGGATTTACGGGCCGCCGGACGCGATGTTGTTGCGGTCGGTTCATGTTGGCATCGCGTTGGCGTTGGTTTTTCTGTATTACCCGCTCGGCGGAAAAAAAGGAGGGCAAGCACCGATTGCGCTTGCGATTGATCTCCTTTTGGTGCTCGGCAGTCTTTGGACAATTGGTTATTACCTGATCGAATTGGACACCTGGGATTACCGCCGGTTCGACATGCGGTTTACCGAAATTTTTTCGAGCATTCTTTTAACCGGGCTGGTTCTTGAGGCGACGCGGCGCGCTGTCGGGCCAATCCTCATTATGATTGTCGTCTTTTTCCTGGTTCATTCCTTATTCGCTGACCATTTTGTTGGCGTCTTTTTTGGTCCGCCGTCGAGCTTCAATCATCTCGCCGAGACGATATTGCTCGGCAGTGACGGTGTTTACGGAATTCCAATCGCCGTGATGGCGCAGTTCGTCGTCCTCTTCATATTATTTGGAACGCTCCTGAATACGACAGGTGGCGGCACGTTTTTTACCCGCCTTGCTTTCGCGCTGTTCGGCCATCGCGCCGGCGGGCCGGCAAAGGCCGCCGTCGCATCGTCGGCGTTTTTGGGCAGCCTGTCAGGCAGTTCGATCGGCAACGTCCTGACCACCGGCGCTTTCACGATTCCACTGATGAAAAGCCTTGGTTACAAACGAGCGTTCGCAGGGGGTGTCGAGGCGGCTGCCTCAAACGGCGGTATCCTCATGCCACCAGTGATGGGGGCAGTAGCCTTCATCATGGCCGAGTTCCTCGGGCGTAGTTATCTCGAGATTATTGGCGCCGCGGCAATCCCCGCAGTGCTCTATTTCGCCGTCATATTTGTGACGGTTCATCTCGAGGCGAAAAAACTCGGCCTCGAAACGATGGCAAAGAAAGATCTACCGCGTGCCTGGCCGATCATCAGGAAACAGGGCTATCTCGCACTGCCCTTGGTGCTTATCGTGGTCGCGCTCTCGTTCGGCTACTCAATCGTTTTTGTTGCGGTCGTGATCATCTTCACGACCATTATTCTTGCGCTCATTCAGCGAACCAACCGGCTGACGCCTGCGCGACTTATTGATTCGCTGGAAAAAACGGCGAAGTCCACTGCCGGTGTTTCGGCTGCCGCTGCCGCCGCTGGAATAATTATCGGGGCGATATTTTCGACGGGTTTGAGTTTTCAGATCAGTCAGGCGGCGGTCGATCTCGCCGGCGAACACATCTGGTTGCTGTTGGTGATAACCGCGATCATGGCCTTGATCATGGGCATGGGCATGACGGCGGTGGCCGTCTACATCACCCTTGTTGCAACTGTCATTCCGATCCTGGTCAAAGCCGGAATTCCCGACATTGCCGCCCATTTTTTCGCGTTTTATTACGGCATCACTTCCCTGATCACACCGCCGGTGGCGTTGACCGCTTTTGCGGCGGCGCCTCTTGCCGGTGCGACGCCGATGGCGACTGCTGTGCAAGCGTCCCGTATTGGTGCGGCGACGTTTCTGCTGCCGATATTATTCATCTATAGCCCGGCCTTGCTTCTGGAAGGGGCATGGTGGGAAATACTCCTCTATTCGACGACGGCATTCATCGGCCTGTCAGCTCTTGCGATTGCGTTCACGGGCTACCTGTTCACGACGGTCCCCTACTGGATGAGGGGCGTGCTTCTGGTTTCGACGATTCTGCTGATCGTGCCGGACTTTCTCTATCTCTCAATCGGGTTTGTTCTGGTTGTGGCTTGTTTCGCGTTCAACTGGCAGGGACGTCACGCCGCGCGTGCACTTGAGAATGTTGGGGAACGGGCGCAGTCGAATGGTGTAGTTAGTCGACGAAACAATATTTTTTCAAAATTACTCGGGCGATTTGTTGACGCCCAGCTGAAGAGGGAAGGCGGAAGTGTTGACGTCTATTCGGACAGCCCCGATGTTGCCAACATTAAGGACCTGACGCAAAACCTGATGTCGGATGAAGAAAAGTGGGGCGGGGCACGGGAGATTTCGACGGCGGGACTGTGGATCGCCTGGGCAATCATTTTTGCCGGGGCTTTGTCCTTCGAACTTATGGGCCAGGTCGTTTTTCACGCTGCCCATCCGATTATCTGGACAGGGATATTGCTGTTCATGTCGGGTGCGGGATTGTTTGGCGTGGTCACCGTTTGGCGGAAGACGTCGACCCGCGAAACAGAACAGGTCGTCCCCGCCAATGCATAATCTCGTCTGGATGTTTGGTCGGCCAACAGCCCATGGAGGAGCGTCGTGAA
>JAYGEH010000407.1:0-5815 GCA_046582475.1 Rhodospirillales bacterium | reverse complement strand
GCCTCGCCCGCCTGTTCCGCCGCAATCAAACTATCCAGCACCTGGCCCGATTTGACGACGGCTTTGTCGTGGGGAAAGAGAATCGGTTTGGCGTCCGGCATGGTGCGCATCATTTCGTGCTGCTTGGCGACGATCCATTGGTCTTCGACGAAGGCTTCACGGTTGCCTTCGAACGTCATTTGGGTGAGATCTTCGTCATCGAGCTTGAAATTTCGCATGATCGCCCAAAAGTAGTTCGACGTATCCTTGGTTTCCGGTGTTAGCGCATTGAGGATACGAAACTCGATCTCTTTGTTCTCGGTTGCGCCTTCCGCGGAATAAACGCCCATGTTGATGATCACATTATTGGGCGCCGTGTAGGTTACATCCTGCCACTGGGTGACCGGTTGGGTAAAGCCGCCGACCTTGGTCCAAAGCGGCGACGTGTTGGGAATGTTTTCCATGGTGCGTTTCACGTTGACGGTCCGCTCCCCGGAATCCACGGCAACCGGAAATTCGGTGACGCTGTCCGTGGTCAAGGTTGATTTATGCAGGAATTTGGCATGGGTCAGGTCCATCAAATTCTCGAACAGGAGCCGGTAATTGGCATTCACATGCATGGTGTCGCCCTTGCCGGCCCATTCCGGATCATCGAGCCAATGATAATCGGGAATGAGATTTTCATCGGCCTTGTCGGCCTCGCCCATCCAGACGAAAACCCAGCCCCATTTTTCCACCGCCGGATAGGCGCGCACGCAGACATTCGGCGGCGTCTTTTCCACGCCGGGCATAACGATGCAATTGCCTTCCGGGTTGAAGGTAAATCCGTGATAGCCACATTCGATGGCATCGCCGATGACCTGGCCGGTCGACAGGGGCGCAAACCGGTGCGGGCAGCGGTCGTGCAGGACAATCGCCTGGCCGGCTTCGGTGCGGTAAAACACCAGCGGCTCGTCCAGCATCCAATGTTGCTTGGGCTCGTTGGTCACGTCATGCGACCAAGCGCCCACATACCACATGTTCTGTAAATACATGGCCCGCTTCTCCTAACCAAAATCTTCGGGACCTTATCAAGGCCTGACCGATGGTACCCAATTCTCCCGGTTATGGAAAATGTATTATCGCCCCGGGCGTCATATCGCCGGTTTGGTATTAGCGGTCGGGCGAGAAGTTTACCCAAAATTCCTCGGAATTGTTGGATCGGGGAAAGTCGCCGCCGGGAACCGGTTTGCCCAGGAATTCGCACAGCGGCCCCCAGCCGTCGCGGACATCGAAACAGAGGACGCGGCCGTCTTCGTAGGAATTGGACACCTTATCCACATGATTTTGATAGGCGGCCTTGGCGGCTTGCTCGTCATCGTAGGCGGCGCCGAAATGTTCGCCGAGCATGACCTTCACCATTTCGCAGATCGCCATTATATGGTCGGGCAGATCTTCGGGCAGGATTTGCAAATACTTCATGATGGTTCCGGAATAGCTGGTCCACCAGCTGTCCACTTCGCGCATGGTCAGGATGATTTTCGCATCCGGGTAAAACGCCGCCAGGTCGTGGGTGAAATTGGCGCCCGGCCAGTCGGCGGTGGCTTCGTAGCCGTCAAAGACCGCGTCCCAATCGACGCTTTCGCCGGCCACCGCCGCCTGCCAACCCGGCACTTGCGGCGGATTGGCGAAGACCTCTTCCATGTGATGGCAGGGGCCGATGCCAAGCTCTTCCAACGCCAGTTTCAGCGACATGGTTCCGGTGCGCCCATAGCCCGCGCCGATGATCGATAACCCCATTGCCTTTCTCCCTGAAAGTTCGATTAGACGATACAGGGCAGTAATAAATTTGCCAATGCGGGTTGCAAATTTTCGCGGCGAACGGACGGTTATTTCTTGAACGATTGCCATCGCCTCAACTTGTTTTAGAATAGCGGCCAATCGAATTGCCTTTGGGGAGGCACATGGGCGATCAACCGATCCAACGCAAGCTGGCGGCCATCCTCTATGCCGATGTGGCCGGCTATTCACGCCTGACCGGGCAGGACGAAGACGCCACCCACGCGGCTGTGCGTGCCGGGCTCGCCACGCTGACCCGCGCCATCGAAGGCCGCGGCGGCAAGGTCAACCATTATGCCGGCGATGCCATCCTGGCGGAGTTCGGCAGCGTCGTCGGCTGCGTCGAGATGGCGGTCGAAGTTCAGCGCCGGTTCCGGGACGAAAACCGGGACGTGCCGGAAGACCAGCAATTGCTGTTCCGCATCGGCATCCATATGGCCGAGGTTATCGACGACGGCGGCGAGATCTATGGCGATGGCGTCAATATCGCGGCGCGGCTCGAGGCCCTCGCCGAGCCGGGCGGAATATGCGTCACCGGCATCGTTGCCGACCAGGTCCGCCACCGCCTCGACGTCAGCGTCGAGGACATGGGCGATTACCAGGTCAAGAATATCGAAAACCCGATCCGCGCCTACCGCATTGGCGTGGCCGAAGGCGGCTCTTCGCCGAACCGGGCAGCGGCGGAAAAGCCGGCAATCGCGGTGCTGCCGTTTGAGAATTTTTCCAGCGACCCGGAGCAGGAATATTTCTCCGACGGTATTGCAGACGACATTATCACCGCCTTGTCGCGCTTCGGCTGGCTGCAGGTGACGGCGCGCAACTCGACATTCTCCTACAAAGGCCAGTCGCCGGACCTCCGCGACGTGGCCAAGGATCTGAACGTGCGTTACGTCCTCGAAGGCAGCGTCCGCAGGGCGGGCGAGCGCGTCCGCATCTCGGTCCAGTTGATCGACGGCGGCACCGGCAATCATATCTGGGCGGAACGTTATGACCGCGAACTGGAAGACATATTTGATCTCCAGGACGAAATCACGACCACGGTAGCCAGCGCCATAGAGCCGGAGTTGGCAAAGGCCGAAAGGGATCGGTCATCCAGAAAAACAAAGGGCAATCTTGACGCCTGGGACCTATATCAGCGCGGCATGCAGGCTATATATAGTGATTCTTTGGAAGACTATTACGATGCGCAAGGTCTATTACGCCAGGCCATCGGCTTGAGCCCGGTCTCGCCGCCCCCCATGCCGGCCTTTGCCGTGCTCTGGCGATGACAGCGTACCTGGATACGACAAGTGAACGCGCCCCGGCTTTTGAAGAAGCCGAGGCGGAAGGGCGCAAAGCGGTTGCGTTGGACCGCGACGACGTTACCGGATATGTGTTCCTTGGGATAGCGTTGTTGACACACGGCGTTACCGTTGGACACCCTGAGAATGCAATCAAAACCCTTGAACAGGGTGCGGCGATAAATCCCAACGCGCCCTACCTGCAATCCACGCTCGGCCGCGCGTTGGTATATTCGGGCCGGGCGGCGGACGGCATTAAACGGTTGGTAACCGCCATGCGCCTTAGCCCGCGCGACATCCAGTTGCCGCAATTTATGGAGGTCATGACCACCGGGTATTTTACCCTCGGGGATTACGAGGCTGTACTCGAATGGTCCACCAAAGCCCACAACGCGAGCGCAACGGCCACCTACCACCGGGTCGCGGCGATGCGCATTGCCGCTCTCGCCGCCCTGGACCGGTCCGCCGATGCCAGATCGGAATGTGAGGCTCTGATTGCTAACTATCCGAACATCATACAGGCGATCGGCGATTTTCGAATATCGTGCCAGGAGGCATTGATCGGCGGATTGAAAAAGGCGGGGATGGCGGGATTTTGATCCCGCTTTTTGTTCCGATGGGTGCCGGCGCCATTAGATAATCCTGGACCCGCCGACAAAAACCGGCATATTTATTGCCAATATTAAAGTCCCCGCCGGCGCTGCGCAAAAAGACCGGCGGCCTATTAAAACGGGAGATTTCATGGCCGCCAAATTTATCGAGGCCAAAAACGTCCATCTGACATTCACGCCGCCGAACCGCATGCCGGTGACGGCGCTCAAAGGTTTCGATGTGGCCGTCGGCGAGGGCGAGTTTGTGTCCATCGTCGGGCCGTCGGGGTGTGGCAAAAGCACCTTTCTCAACGTGCTTTTGGGCTTGATCGAACCCAACATGGGCGAGATGGCGATCAACGGCAACCGGGTGTCGGGGCCGGGCCGCGACCGCGCCATGGTGTTCCAGGAATTTGGGCTTTTGCCGTGGCGCACGGTCATCGACAATATCGGCCTGGCGCCGGAACTGCGCGGCGTCTCCAAACGCCAGCGGCACGAAGTTTGCCAGGGCTTTATCGACATGGTCGGACTGTCCGGCTTCGAACACCACTACCCCCACGAATTGTCGGGCGGCATGAAACAGCGCGTCGGCATCGCCCGCGCCCTGGTCAGCGATCCCGATGTCTTGCTTATGGATGAGCCGTTCGCCGCCCTCGATGCGCAAACCCGTGATATCATGCAGGCGGAATTGCTGCGCATCTGGCACGAGGCGAAAAAGACGGTGCTGTTCGTCACCCACCAGATCGAGGAAGCGGTGTATCTGTCTGACCGGGTGATCGTCATGACCAAGCGGCCCGGGCGCACCAAGACCATTGTCGATGTCCCCCTCGAGCGGCCCAGGGGGTACGAGATGCGGGTGACGCCGGAATTCAATAAATTGAAGCTGACCATCTGGAACGAGCTTAAAGACGAGATCGAAACCCAAAGCGGCCCGCAACTCTGATCGCGCGCCAATAGGGAAGTTAAGGCTATGGATCAAGCCTCGGAGCGAAGCGCCGATCAGGCCGGTGAATTGGCCGAGATGGCCGCGGCTGGACCCGGCAACGAGCTAACCGGCTTGGCAAAAATTTTCGACGATTGGCGGCGGCTGATCCTCGGCATCATCGCCATCACCCTGTTCTTCCTGTTCTGGGAGGCGCTGCTGACCTGGTTCATTCCCCTCAATAAATTTATTATCTCCAAGCCGAGCCTGATTTTCCTCGGCCTCTTCCGGGACATCGAAAGCGGCCTCATTTGGCGGGATCTTCTGGTCTCGGGCAAGCCGCTGTTTTTCGGTTTCGGCGCCGCCATCGTCGTCGGCGTGCCGGTGGGCGTGGTCATGGGCTGGCGGGTGCGCGTCGGCTATTCCCTGGACCCGTTGCTGACCGCCCTTTACGCCAGCCCGCTGGTGGCCATCGCGCCGCTGGTGATCATCTTTTTCGGCGTCGGCGTATCGGGCAAGGCGATCCTCATATTCGTGCTTTGCGTCTTTCCGTTCGTGTTCAACTCCTATTCCGGGGTGCGCGCCGTGGACCGGCTTTTGATCGATACCGTGCGCGCCTTCGGCGGCGGCGAGTTGGCGCTGTACCGCATTGTGCTGGTGCCGACGGTGCTGCCGTTTGTGGTCGCCGGCGCCCGCTACGCCATCGGGCGCGGCCTGATCGGCGTCCTGGTGGGCGAGTTTTTCGCCGCCTCCGAGGGTGTCGGCTACCGCATCGCCTGGTACGGCGACATGTATGTTCTGGACCGCATGTTCGGATATATCCTGATGCTGATGGTGATCGCGGTGATCTTCACCGAAGGCATCCGCTGGGCCGAACGCACGGCCTTCCCCTGGCGCGTCGGCATGTGAGGGGACAACCAAAATGAATGCGAACGACAGCCCCGATAGGGCCACCTTGGCAACCGCCGCGCCGGCCTTGGCCGAAGCGGAGATCGTGGGCATTTCCAGGCGCAGCTTTTGGGACCGCAATGAATCGATCATCCTGGGCACCGGCTTTATCGTCCTGGTGATCATAATCTGGCAGCTGGTGCCTTCGGTGCTCACCCTCTCGAAGGGCATGCAGCTGTTTTTCGCGACCCCGACGATGGTCGTCGGCGCTATTGGCGAGCTGATCGAAAGCGGCAAAATCTGGCCGGCCGTCCAGTTCTCGGCGACGGCGTTCGGGC
>JAYGEH010000362.1:0-23275 GCA_046582475.1 Rhodospirillales bacterium | reverse complement strand
GCCCTGCAGGCGTCCATGGAGGGCTATGAGGTGGTGACCATGGATGACGCGGCGGCGCTGGGCGATATCTTCGTGACCTGCACCGGCAATGTGGATGTGATCACCCTCGATCATATGCGCGCCATGAAGGACCGGGCGATTGTGTCCAACATCGGCCATTTCGATTCGGAGATCCAGGTGCAGGCCTTGCGGAACCTGAAATGGCATAATGTGAAGCCGCAGGTGGACGAGATCGAGTTCCCGGACGGCAAGCGGATTATCCTCTTGGCCGAGGGCCGCTTGGTGAATTTGGGTTGCGCCACCGGCCACCCGTCGTTCGTGATGAGCGCGTCGTTCACCAACCAGGTGTTGGCGCAGATCGAGCTGTGGGATCATTCCGACAAGTACAGCAACCAGGTCTATGTGTTGCCGAAAGCCCTGGACGAGAAGGTTGCGATGCTGCATCTGGGCAAGCTGGGGGTGAACCTCACGCAGCTGACCAAGGAACAGGCGGCCTATATCTCGATCGACCAGAACGGCCCCTTCAAACCCGATCATTATAGGTATTGATCGGGGAACTTGCCCTAAAACGCGAACCACGCTTAAACATAGGGCGTGGTTGTTGTGGACAAGATCGGGGCCGATGAAGCGCTTATCGAGGCCCTACCCATTGCCGTTGCCGTGTTCGGCGAAGACGGCCGGCTGCGCCTGTTCAATAACGTCTATTCGGATCTGTTCCGCCTGAAGCCGGCGTGGCTGGACGAGCATCCCAGCCACGGCGAGATCCTGAACCGCCTGCGCGAGGCAAGACGCTGGCCGGAAGTGAACGATTTCAAGACCTACCGGGCCGGCGAGGCGGCGCGATTGAAGGGCCTCGAAAAAGCCGAAAGCGATCAATTGTATCTGCCCGACGGAACCGTGCTCCGGCGCATCGCGGCGCCGCTGGATGGCGGCTTCATGCTGTCGTTCGAGGATCAGTCACCACGGCTCGAAGCCGAGCGGGCGCGCAACGAAGGCGCCGCCGTGCAGCGCCAGACCCTGGACCACATCACCGTCGCCATCGCCGTCTATGGCGCCGATGGCCGCCAACGGCTTTGCAACACGGCCTTCCGGGCGCTTTGGAATCTGCAAGAAAGCGAGCCCGCTCTCGGCGAATTTCTGGATGCCACCCGCGCCTATCTTGCCATCGGCGACGACTGGGCCGCCAGGCGCGGACACCTGATCACCCGCCTCTTGGGACGCCAGGCGGGCCGCAGCCGCCTGGCACGCTCCGACGGGCGCGTTTTGGACGGCGCCCACATCCCGCTTCCCGACGGCGCCGCCTTGCTCAGTTACACCGACGTGACCGACAGTGCCCAGGTGGAAGATGCCTTGCGCGGCCGCGCCGACGCCATGGAAGACGCCAACAAGATGAAGTCCGATTTTTTGGAGACCTTGTCGCATCAGGTGTCGACGCCGCTGACCTCGATCATTGGCTTTGCCGAGATGCTGGCGGGCGGTTATGTGGGTGAGCTGAACAAGCGCCAGGCGGAATATGCGGCCGGGATCGCCGGCCAATCGGAGGCGCTTGCCGAGATGTTCGCGGCCATTCTCGAGCTGGCCGGACTGGAAGCCGGGCTGGCGAGGCTGGAAACCGAGAACATCGACTTGCACGCCGTCCTCGCCGAAGCTATTGCCATGGTTCGGGATCGCGCCCGCGCCAAGAAAATCGAACTGCGGTTCGACTGTTCGCCCGATATCGGCTGGCTCGAGGCCGATCCGCAAAAGCTCAAGCAAACCGTGCTGCACCTGCTCGGCAACGCGGTGACCTATACCAGCGCCGGCGGCCAGGTTTCCCTATCGGCGTCGCAAAGGCGCGGCTGGTTTGAGATTTTGGTGGCCGACACCGGGCGCGGCATGAAGCGGCGCGACATCGAACGCATGACGCGGCCGTTCGAGCGCGGCGACGGCGCCGAACCCGGCGCCGGGCTCGGCCTCACCTTGGTCGACGCGTTTGTCCGCCTGCATGGCGGCGAGATGACAATATCGTCGGCGCCGAGCCGCGGTACCAAGGTCACCTGCCGGTTGCCGGCGGCACCCCCCGATGCCGTCCCTGGCACTGATAATTAATGGGATTATAATGGCTTTCGTTATGGGGTACCGGGCGATACATAGTGAAGCGCCATGATCGGGACCATCCACCGCACGCTTGAAGCCGAAAACGAAAACCGCACTTGCGCCATCGCCGGCGCCATCGCGGGTCTCGCCGGGACCGGCGATGTCATTGCCCTGAACGGCGATTTGGGCAGCGGCAAGACGGTGTTTGCCCGCGCCTTTATCCGTGCCCTCGGCGGTAGAGGTGAAGTGCCGAGCCCCACCTTCACCTTGGTGCAGATGTATGAATTGACGAGCGCCCGGGTGTTTCATTTCGATCTCTACCGCCTGGAAAAGCCCGAGGATGGGTTTGAGTTGGATATGGACGATGCCTTCCATGACGGCATTTCCCTGATCGAATGGCCGGACCGCCTCGGCGCCTACCTGCCGCCCCGGCGCTTGATGATCACCATGGAATTTGGCGCCCGCGCGAGTGCCCGGCTTTTGGGCCTGGAAGCGCCGGCACCCTGGGCCAGCCGCATCCGGGGTCTCGAAGCCGGTGTCTGAGCGCGGCCGGCAGATCGATGATTTCCTGGCCGACGTGGGCTGGCTCGGGGCTGCCAGGAAGCCCTTGGCCGGCGACGCATCTTTCCGCCGCTACGAACGGGTGAGCCTGGACGGGCGCACCGCCGTGCTGATGGACGCGCCGCCGCTCACCGAGGATGTGCGGCCGTTTGTGCGCCTCACCCACCACTTGCGCGACATGGGCTACTCAGCGCCCGAAATCCTGTCCGAAGACCGCCTGTCGGGATTCCTGCTGCTCGAAGATTTGGGCGATGCCACCTACACCAATGCCCTGGCGGCGGGCGCCGATGATGTGCAGCTTTATACCCGCGCCGTCGATCTTCTGATCAACCTGCACGGCCGCCACGACACCAGGCAACCGCCCGGCGGCCTCGCCGCCTATAGCGAACAAATGCTGATGGACGAAGCCGCCTTGCTGGTCGATTGGTATATGCCCAAACTTATCGGCATCCCCACCGATCCCATCTTCCGCCACGAATATGAAGATATCTGGCGCCATCTAATTCCCTATGCGGGCCGCGGCGCGCCAACGCTGGTGTTGCGCGATTACCACGCCGACAATCTCATGTGGCTGCCGGATCGGCCCGGGATCGCGGCCTGCGGATTGCTGGACTATCAGGACGCGGTGCTGGGATCGCCCGCCTATGATCTGATGTCGCTGCTGGAAGATGCGCGCCGCGATCTGCGCGGCGGGCTGGCGGCGCATTTGCTGGATCATTACCGGAGCGCCTTTCCCGGCATCGATTGGGTGGAATTCCAGACCAGCTACCGGGTGCTGGCGGCGCAACGCCATTGCAAGGTGATCGGCATCTTCAGCCGCCTGGCCGAGCGCGACGACAAATATGACTACCTTGTGCACATTCCAAGGGTCTGGGCGCTGTTGGACCGGGCCTGCCGGCATCCCATGCTGGCGCCCCTGAAAAGCTGGCTGGATCGTCACGTGCCGGAAGACAAAAGGCGCTCGGCCATCCACGGAGTCAGCGTTTGATGCCCAATTCAAACCCAAGTTCGGTATCAGTCTGCCGGCCCAAAACCGCCATGGTTCTGGCCGCCGGGCTCGGCCTTCGCATGCGCCCGCTCACCGATAAAACACCGAAGCCGCTTATTCAGGTGGCCGGCCGCACGCTGCTCGACCATTGCCTCGACCGGCTGGTTGCCGCCGGCGTCGAAAAAGCGGTGGTCAACACCCACTATCTTGCCGGCCAGATCCAGCGCCACCTGCAGCGCCGGAACGATCTCGAGATTGTCCTGTCAGACGAAACCGAATTGCTGCTGGATACCGGCGGCGGCGTTGTCCAGGCGCGCGCTCATCTCGGGTCGGAGCCGTTTTATGCGGTCAATGCGGATAGTTTGCTGCTGGACGGGCCGGGTATGGCGCTGCACCGGCTTGGCGATGCCTGGCGGGAGAACGCCATGGATGCGATTCTCATGCTGCACTCCACGGTCGAAGCCTATGGCTATGCGGGACGCGGCGATTTTCTCATCGATCCGCTGGGCGCCTTGGAGCGGCGCCCCGAACGGGAGGTTTCGCCCTATCTTTTTTGCGGACTGCAGATCCTTCACCCGCGCCTTTTGGAAAATCCGCCGGCGCGTGTATTCTCCTTGAACGCGCTCTATGACCGCGCCATCGAGGCCGGGCGCT
Source organism: Rhodospirillales bacterium (assembly GCA_046582475.1). Lineage (GTDB taxonomy): Bacteria > Pseudomonadota > Alphaproteobacteria > Rhodospirillales > UBA2165. The sequence goes on along the minus strand of JAYGEH010000362.1, from coordinate 18,996 downwards.
TGTTCGGCATCGTCAATGACGGCGAATGGTTTCACATCGGCACCCCGGGCGGGCTCAGCCAGGCCGAGGCGTACTTGAACCAGAAATTTGCCGGCCGCCGCCGGCGCTGAGACTTTTGCCATGACCGAGACGCAACCGGGCCCGAACGTATATACCATCCCCGCCGGCCAGCCGTTCGTGGACGCCTTGGCCGCCGGTCTGATGGCGCGCGCAGGTGGCGGCGCGGCGGCGCTGGCTGATACTACGATTCTGTTGCCAACCCGGCGCGCCCTACGCTCGCTCAGGGAAGCGTTCCTGCGCCAAAGCGGAGGCACGCCGCTTCTGTTGCCGCACATGATGCCCCTCGGCGATATCGACGAGGAAGCGCTGGCCATCGCAGCCGCCGAGGATTTGCCGGCGGCGGGCGCATGGGATGTGCCGCCGGCCATATCCGGAATGCGCCGCCGGCTGGCCCTCACTAGGCAGGTGGTTCGCCAACATGGCGGCGATCTCTCCCTCGAACAGGCATCGACCCTGGCCGCCGAGTTGGCGCATTTCCTCGATCAGGTGCAGACGGAAGGGTTGAGCTTTGACGGCCTCGCCGGGCTGGTGAGCGACGAATATGCCGAGCATTGGCAGCTTACCCTCGATTTTCTGACGATCCTGACCCAACATTGGCCGGGCATCCTCGCCGAGCAGGGCGCCATAGATCCGTTCGAGCGGCGCAACCGTATTCTTCGAGCACAGGCCGAGCATTGGCGGCACCATCCGCCCGCCGCGCCGGTGATCGCCGCCGGCTCCACCGGCTCCATTCCGGCTACGGCGGAGCTGTTGAGGGTGATCGCCGGCCTGCCCGTGGGCGCCCTGGTGCTGCCCGGCCTGGATACGGAACTCGATCCCGTTGCGGTCAGCGATGTGCCCCACCATCCCCAATTCGCCATGATGGCCCTGCTCGAGGGATTGGGCGTGGCGCCGGGGGATGTGTCCCTCTGGCCGGCCGATTTGGGTTCGGAAACCGATGCCGGGCGGGCCCGATTGATTGCCGAGGTGATGCGCCCGGCCCGCGAAACCAGCCAGTGGCGGCACCTGCAGGCACCAACGCAGGAAACCCTCGCCGGCGTGCAGCGTATCGATTGCCCAGGCACCGAGGACGAGGCGCGCCTGATCGCCCTGATGATGCGGGAATCCCTGGAGACGCCGGCACGCACCGCCGCCCTGGTGACGCCGGACCGGCGCCTGGCCCGCCGCGTGGCGAGCGAGATGAAACGCTGGGATATCGAGGTGGATGATTCGGCCGGGCTGCCGCTGGCCCATACGGTCCCCGGCGCCTTTTTGAATTTGACCGCCGAATGTGTGGCCGCCGGGTTCACGCCGGTGGCCTTGTTGTCCCTCGGCAAACACCCGCTGGCGGCGCTGGGACGGACGCCGGCAAGTCTCCGCCGCGAAATCCGCGCCCTCGAAATGGCCGTTTTGCGGGGGCCGCGCCCGGAAGCGGGTTTGGACGAATTGATCCAGCGCCTCGGCCCGGACAAGCCGGAGTTGACCCAGCTGTTGCAAACCCTCGAGGCGGCGGCCGCACCGTTAGCCGAAATCCTAAACGGTCCGCCCGCCGATCTGGGCGCTATTGTCGGGGCCCATGCCGCCTTTGCCGAAGCCGCCGCGGCCTCGGATACCGAGTCCGGGCCGGACCGGTTGTGGTCGGGCGAGGCCGGTGAAGCCGCCGCCCGGTTTATCGACGAGCTTTTGCAGGCCGCCGATGCCCTCGGGCCCATTGACGGCGCCAGCTATCCGGGACTGTTGCAGGCCTTGATGGCGGGGCGCGCCGTCCGCCCGCGCTTCGGCAGCCACGCCCGGTTGTTCATCTGGGGCTTGTTGGAAGCGCGCCTGCAGCACACCGATCTGTTAATTCTCGGCGGCCTCAACGAGGGCACCTGGCCGATGGACGCCAATGCGGACCCGTGGATGAGCCGGCCCATGCGCCGCCAGTTCGGCCTGGCGCCGCCGGAACGGCGCATCGGCCTCGCCGCTCATGATTTCGCGCAAGCCTTTTCGGCGCCCGAGGTGGTGATGACCCGGGCCCAGCGTGTCGATGGGGTGCCGACGGTGCCGTCCCGCTGGCTCAACAAGCTGGACACAATCCTGACCGGGACCGGCGCCGGCGAATTTCTGTTCCCGTCCGAACAATGGGCGCACTGGCAGTCGCAATTGGATGCGCCGGAAAGCCAGATCCGTATCGGGCCGGCATCCTACAGCCCGCCCCTCAGCGCAAGGCCGCGCAAACTTTCGGTGACCCAGGTGGAGACCTGGATGCGCGATCCCTACGCCATCTATGCGCGCCATATTCTCCGCCTCCGGGAACTGCCGGAACTGGACGCGGCCCCCGACCGGGCCGATTATGGAACCATCATTCACCGGATTTTGGACAAATTCACCGCCGCCTATCCGGGCCATTTGCCGCCCGATGCCTTGGCCGAATTGCTTGCAACGGGCCGCGAAGAATTTGGCCGCATGCTGGCGCAGCCTGGCATATGGGCCTTCTGGTGGCCCAAGTTCGAGCGCATCGCCGCCTGGTTCGTGGACGCCGAGGCGGCGCGCCGCACCGGCATCGAGCGCATCCATTCCGAAGCCAAGGGCCGGCTCGAATTTGACGGTCCGGGCGGCCCCTTCATCCTGACCGCCATCGCCGACCGCATCGAGCTGCTATCGGGCGGCGGCATCGGTATCGGGGATTATAAGACCGGCGCCGTGCCGTCGGCAAAAGATGTGGCGGCGGGTTTTTCGCCGCAACTGCCCCTGGAGGCGGCCATCGCCATGGCCGGCGGGTTTGACGACATCGAAGCGGGCGAGGTTACCGCCCTCGATTACTGGAAGCTGTCCGGGGCTGAGCCAGCCGGCGAGGTGCGCGGCGCCGGCGGCGACGCCGGCGAACTGGCGGGCCAGGCGCGGGCCGGATTGCTCGAACTGATCACCCGATTTGACGATCCCGATACGCCCTATGAGGCGCGCCCCCGCCCGGCCAAGGCACCCCGCTACAACGCCTATGAACATCTCGCCCGCATCAAGGAATGGACCCAGGCCGATGGCGGAGAGGACGCGTGAGCCGCGCTCCGCAACATCTTGACGATGCCAGCGCCCAGCAGCGGCTGGCCGCCGACCCACAAGCTTCGGTCTGGGTGTCGGCCTCGGCCGGCACCGGCAAGACCAAGGTCCTGACCGACCGGGTCCTTGGCTTGCTGGTGACGGCGCCGGAACTGGAGCCGCAGAAGATTTTGTGCCTGACATTCACCCGGGCGGCGGCGGCGGAAATGGAAACCCGCATGGCCGACCGGCTCGGCAGATGGGCCATGGATGATGATGACGCGCTCACCGAAGAGCTTGAAGAATTGCTCGGCGCGGCACCGTCGCCAGAGCAATTGGACCGCGCCCGGCATCTCTTTGCCCTGGTCCTGGACACCCCCGGCGGCATGAACATCCAGACCATCCACGCCTTTTGCCAATCGCTGCTGCGGCGCTTTCCCCTGGAAGCCGGGATCGCGCCCCATTTCGCCCTCCTGGATGAACGGGACGCGGACGAAATGCTGCTCGACGCGGAGGAGGATCTCTTGCGCCTGGCCCGGCGCGATGAAAATGCGCCGCTCGCCAAGGCGCTCGCCGATCTGACCTTGCAGATCGGCGATGCCGAGAGGTTTACCGGATTTCTAGCCAATCTGGCCCGCGCCCGCGGCCGTCTTGGCCGCCTTCTGGACGGCGCCGGCGGCATCGCGCCGCTGATCCGCCGCGTGCAGGGACTGTTGGGCGTGGCCCCTGGCGACACCCGCGCCTCCCTCGCCGAGGCGGCCTCCCGGGACGATGTTTTCGATCAGATGGGGCTGCGCCTGGCGGTGGACGCGTTGTCGGAAGGCTCGTCCAAGGATCAAGAACGCGCCAGCCTCATCGGCAACTGGCTTGCCCTGGTTCATCGCGGCCTGGATGAATTCGAAACCTATGCCGATGCCTACCTCACCCAAGGTCGGTTCAAAGGCGACGTTGCGATACTCAAAACTCTGATCACCAAAAAAGCCGCCGAAAAATCGCCCGGCGTCGATGTCATCCTGGCCGATGAAGCGGCGCGCATCCAGCGCTGCTACTGGTCCATGCAGGCGGCCACCGTCGCCGAATGCACGGAAGCGATCTTGCGCGTCGGCGAAGCGCTGGTCGCGGGCTACCAAAGCCGCAAGGCGCGCCGCGGGCTCCTGGATTACGACGATCTGATCGCCGAGGCCGGCCAGTTGTTGCAGCGCCCGGGCATCGCGCCTTGGGTCTTGTTCAAACTGGATGGCGGCATCGATCATATCCTGATCGACGAAGCCCAGGATACCAGCCCCGATCAATGGCGCATCGTCGAGACCATCGCCAACGAATATTTTGCCGGCGCCGGCACCCACGCGACCCGGCGCACCGTGTTCGCGGTCGGCGACCTCAAACAATCCATTTATTCGTTCCAGGGCGCCGATCCCAGCGCCTTCCAGGCCATGCGCGAGCATTTCGGCGCCCAGGTCCCGGCGGCGGCGGAAACCTGGCGCGATGTGGACCTCAACATGTCGTTCCGCTCGGCGCCGGCGGTTTTGCAAGCCGTCGATGCGGTGTTCGGGCGGAGCGCCGCGGCCCAAGGCGTCGCCCTCGACGGCAACGTCATCGAGCACCGGGCATCGCGGTCCGGCGCCGGCGGGCTGGTCGAGCTGTGGCAACCGGTGGAGCCCAGGGAAAGCGACGATCCGCCGCCCTGGAAGCCGCCCGTCGAAAGGGTGCGCGGCGACGTGCCGCAGACCCGGTTGGCGCGCTTGGTGGCGGCGCGCATCGCCAAGATGCTGGGCGACGGCGAAATTCTCGAAGCCCACGGCCGGCCGATACGGGCGGGCGATATCATGGTTCTGGTGCGCCACCGGACCGGCTTTGTCGACGATCTGGTGCGCGCCCTTAAAGAAGCCAGCGTCGGCGTCGCCGGCGTCGACCGCATGGTTCTGACCGAACAGATCGCGGTCATGGATTTGATGGCGATGGCGCGGGTGGCACTATTGCCGGAAGATGATCTGAACCTGGCCTGCGTTCTCAAAAGCCCGCTTTTGGGTCTCTCGGAAGGCGCACTGTTCGAGCTGGCCTACGGGCGGGACGGCACCTTGTGGGATGCGCTACGCCGCGCCGCCGGCGGCGGCGAAGCGGTCTACGCCGAAGCCTGGCGGCATTTAAGCCGCGTGGCGGCGCGCGCCGACCAGACCCAGCCGTTCGAATTCTTCAGCGAAATCCTGAGCGGCGAGATGCGCGGCCGCGAACATCTTCTCGCCCGCCTGGGACCGGACGCCGAGGACCCGATCGGCGAATTCCTCAATCTGGCGCTGCAATTCGAAGCCGGGCACGTGCCCAGCCTGGAAGCGTTTTTGCATTGGCTGATCTCTTCCGAGGTGGAGATCAAGCGCGATCTGGAACAGGGCAACCAGGACGCCGTCCGGGTCATGACCGTGCATGGCGCCAAGGGTCTGCAGGCGCCCATCGTGTTCCTGCCCGATACCATGCAAGTGCCGATCACCAGCGGCGGCATTTTGTGGCCCAAGGGCGAAGACAACCAGGACTACGCCTTGTTATGGCCGCCCCGGCGGGCCTTCTATGATCCGGTATCCGAGGCCGAGTTGGAAAAATTCAAAGCGCATCGGGATGAGGAATACCGCCGTCTTCTCTATGTGGCCATGACCCGGGCCGAGGACCGCCTTTATATTTGCGGATGGCGCAGCCAAAAGTCAGAGCCCGATGATTGCTGGTATCACCTGATCCGCCAAGGGCTGGAAGATATCGCCGAAACCGAAGCGGAGCCGTTTTTGCAAAGCCACGGCGAGACCGCGTCGGCCCAAGTGCTGCGTTTGACTTCCAGCCAAACCGATCCGGTTCGGGCGCTCAAAGAACTGCCATCCGAAGAATGGGGTACGCTTCCCGAATGGGCTTTGAAGCCGCCGCAGCCGGAACCCGATGCGCCCACGCTGCTGACTCCATCGCGCCCGGACGGCGAGGAACCGGCCGCCGTGTCCCCCTTGGACGGCGATGACGGGTCGCGATTCTTGCGCGGTAATCTAGTGCACGCGCTGCTGCAGACCCTGCCCGAATTGGAACCCGCCCGGCGCCCGGCGGCGGCTAGGGGCTACCTGGCGCGCCCGGTGCACGGACTGGACGATGCTGCCCAAGAAGCCATAGCGGAAGAAACCCTGGCGGTCCTGGGCCATCCGGAATTCGCCGAATTGTTCGGTCCCGGATCCCGCGCCGAGGTTCCCCTGGTCGGGCGAATCGGTGATCAAATCGTCTCCGGCCAGCTGGATCGCGTTCTTGTGAAAGACGATGAAATTTGGGTGATCGACTTCAAGACCAACCGGCCGCCGCCGCGATCGATCAGCGACGTGCCGGATATTTATGTGCGGCAAATGGCCATATACCGCACCGCATTGGGCGAAATATATCCGCATAAGCGGGTGCGCTGTCTCTTGCTTTGGACCGTGCAAGCGCGGCTCATGGAGTTACCCGAAAGCCTGTTGCAGACGGCTGCGCCTTGACGCCCAAGACCGGCGAACCTAAATTGAATTTATCCGTCTACAACCGCCGGAGCGCCTCCCGCGTTCCGAATTCGAATAGGAAAAACTAATGGCCAAAGAAGTAACCGATGATTCCTTTCAGGCCGATGTCATCGACGCCTCGGTACCCGTGCTCGTGGATTTTTGGGCCGAATGGTGCGGTCCCTGCAAACAAATCGCCCCGGCGCTGGAAGAAATCGAAGGCGAACTTGGCGAGAAGCTGACCATCGCAAAGGTCAATATCGACGACAATCCGCAGACGCCGACCAATTACGGCGTGCGCGGCATTCCCACGTTGATGCTGTTCAAGAACGGCGAAGTGGCCTCGACCAAGGTCGGCGCGCTGCCTAAAAGCAAATTGAAGGAATGGATCGAATCCGTCATTTGATTTTGGGATCAACGTCCCCAGCGAATAGGATCAAACCCCGCCCTCCGGCGGGGTTTTCGCTTCCCAAGAGCATGGTTTAGTTTTCTTCCAGAACATGCCCTGCCAGATAGAGCGAGCCGCAGATCAATATGCGCGCCGGCGCATGGGCCGTATCGGTTAGCGCCGCCATGGCGGCCGCCACCGACGGCATCGCCGATGCCGACAGGCCAAGGCCGGCCGCCAGCGCCGCCACCTCTTCGGCATCCAGGCTGGCCTCCTCGCCGGGGATGGCAACGGCGGCCAGCTTGGCGGCGTGGGCGGCCAGGGGCCCGAGAAAGCCGGACGGGTCCTTGGAGTTCAGAATGCCGGTGATCAGGTAAAGCGGCCGGTCGTCCCAGGCCGCCGCTTGGGTTGCCAAAACCATGCCCGCCGCCGCATTGTGACCGCCATCCAGCCATAACTCCCAACCATCGGGCAGCCGCTTGGCCAATTTGCCGGCCGTCAATTGTTGCAGCCGGGCCGGCCAGCGCACCGTTTTGACGCCCTGGGCGACGGCGTCCCCTTGTATCAGGGGCGCGTCCAGATTATCCAGGATGGTGACCGCCTGAGCGGCGTTGGCGGCCTGATGGGCGCCGACAAGACCGGGCCGCGGCAGGTTCAGCGTGCGCCGGCCGGTGCTCACCCGGAGACCATGGTTGCCGGCTTCGTAAGTCCAGCCATCGCCCTCGGCCAGTAGCGGCGCGCCCAATTCTTCAGCCCGGGCCCGGATGATAACGGCGGCGGCGGCGTCTTGCGCGGCCATCACGCAGGCAACGTCCGGCTTCAAAATACCGGCCTTTTCGGCGGCGATTTCGCCTAGGCTTTCCCCCAAAAAGCCCACATGATCGATGGAGACCGGCGTCAGGGCGGTGAGCGCCGGGCGGCCGATGACGTTGGTGGCGTCGAGGCGGCCGCCGAGGCCGGTTTCCATAAGCAGCAGATCGGCGGGGCTGCGGGCAAAAGCCAGAAACGCGACCGCCGTGGTTATTTCGAAAAAGGTGATTGGCGCCTCGCCATTGGCGGCCTCGCACTCCTCGATCAGGGCAAGCAGTAACCCATCTTCGATCTCTTGGCTGGCGACGCAAATGCGTTCGTTGAAGCGCACCAGATGTGGCGAGGTATAGGCGTGCACCTTTTGCCCGGCGGCCTCGGCGATGGCGCGCGCGAAGGCGATCACCGAGCCCTTGCCGTTGGTGCCGGCTACATGGACAACCGGTGGCGCTGAGCGTTCGGGATTGCCGAGGCGGGCGAGCAGGCGTTCGATACGGTCCAGGGACAGATCGATGATCTTCGGATGCAGGCGATTGAGGCGCTCGGCCAGGTCCAAGGAGCCCAGGTCCAGGGCGTTCGCAGCCCCGCCGTTCATTTTTTCAGGCCCGCCCGGGCCACGCCGGCGGCCAATTCGCGCACCAGTTTGTGCACCGCTGCGGCGCATCCGGCGCCAATATTGTCGGCCAGCACCGATACCAGCGCCGAGCCGACGACAACCGCATCGGCGCATGCCGCCACCTGGGCGGCCTGGTCCGGGGTGCGGATGCCGAAACCGACGGCAATAGGCAGATCGGTGGCGCTTTTCAGCCGCGCGACGGCGGCGGCGATGTCTGCTTGGGCCGCCGATTTGGTGCCGGTAATGCCGGTAATCGACACATAATAAACAAAGCCGCCGGCATTTTTCAGCACTACGGCCAAGCGCGCATCGTCGGAGGTGGGCGCGGTGAGATAGATCAGATCGATGCCGGAACCTTTCAACGGCGCCAGCAACTCGTCTTCCTCCGGCGGCAGATCGACAATGATCAAGCCATCGACGCCGGCCTCGGCGGCGTGGCCCAGAAATCGCTCCGGCCCATAAATATAGATGGGATTGAAATAGCCCATGAGGATGACCGGCGTGGCGTCGTCTTTCTTGCGAAAATCCCGCACCAGCGCCAGGGTGGTTTGCATGCAAGCGCCGGCGGCCAGCGCCCTCTGGCTGGACAACTGGACGGCCGGGCCGTCGGCCATGGGATCGGAAAACGGCATGCCCAGCTCGATCAAATCGGCGCCGGCGTCGGTGAGCCCGAAGAGAATTTCCCTGGCGGTCTCAGCATCGGGATCGCCGGCGGTGAGGAAGGTGACCAGCCCGGCGCGGCCGGCCTCGCGCAATTGGGCGAAGCGCGCTTCGATGCGGGTGGGAGCGCTCATTTTTGCGCCTCCAGGTAACGCTCAACGGAATCCAAATCCTTGTCGCCGCGGCCGCTCAAATTGATGACCATCAGGTGATCGGCGGCCAATCCGCCGGCGATTTTGACGGCGTAGGCGATGGCGTGCGCCGATTCCAGCGCCGACACGATGCCTTCGATGCGGGTGCAAAGCTGGAAGCTGGCGACCGCCTCGGCGTCGGTGATCGACACATATTCGACACGGCCGATATCGTGCAGCCAGGAATGCTCTGGCCCGATGCCGGGATAATCAAGGCCGGCCGATATGCTGTGCGCCTCGGTGATCTGGCCGTCTTCGTCCTGCAGCAAATAGGTGCGGTTGCCGTGCAGGACGCCGGCGCTGCCGGCCGACAGGCTGGCGGCATGGCGGCCGGTTTCGATGCCCTCGCCGGCGGCCTCGACAGCCATGATGCGCACATCGGCGTCGTCCAGAAACGGATGGAACAGGCCCATGGCGTTGGAGCCGCCGCCGATACAGGCCAACAGGCTGTCGGGCAGCCGGCCCTCGGCTGCCATGATCTGCACCTTCGTTTCGTCGCCGATCACCGATTGAAAATCCCGCACCATGGATGGGTAGGGGTGCGGCCCGGCGACGGTGCCGATCAGGTAATAGGTGTCGTCCACATTGGCGACCCAGTCGCGCAAGGCTTCGTTCATGGCGTCTTTGAGGGTCGAGGAGCCGGACGTCACCGGTTTCACTTCGGCGCCCAAGAGGTTCATGCGCAGCAGGTTGGGCGCCTGGCGCTCGATATCGGTGGCGCCCATATAGATGGTGCAGGGCAAATCGAACAAGGCGCAGACGGTGGCGGTGGCGACGCCGTGCTGACCGGCGCCGGTTTCGGCGATGATGCGCGTCTTGGCCATGCGCCGGGCCAACAGGATCTGGCCGATGCAGTTGTTGATCTTGTGGGCGCCGGTATGGTTCAAGTCTTCGCGCTTGAAATAGATTTTGGCGCCACCCAGATGGCGGCTCAGGCGCTCGGCGAAATAGAGCGGTGTCGGGCGGCCCACATAATTCTTCAAATAGCCGGCATATTCGCGCCAGAAGGCTTCGTCGCCATCGAGGGCGTGATAGGCGCGCTCCACCTCCAGGATCAGCGGCATCAGGGTTTCCGCCACATAGCGGCCGCCATAAATGCCGAAATGTCCGTTTTCATCGGCGCCGACGCGGTAGCTGTTGGGTTCGCTCATGGCCGCTTCATATACCAATTTGGTATCTAGATCAAAGCGGCGGCGGCAAGGAAGGCGCGGATTTTTTCGGGACTTTTAACACCCGGCGCATCCTCGACCCCGGATGAGACATCCACCGCCTTGGCGCCGCTCCGGCCCACCGCCTGGGCCAGATTTTCCGCCGTCAATCCGCCGGCCAGCATCCACGGGAGCGGCACCTGGGCGCCGGCCAGCAGGTCCCAATCGAAAGCCAAGGCATTGCCGCCGGGCAGGGCACCGGCCATGTCCTTGGGCGGCAACGCATCGAACATTAATCGGTCGGCGACGGCGTGGTAGGATTCGGCGGCATCCAAGTCCTCGCGGGCGGCCAGCTTGACCGCTTTCATTACCTCAAGCCCGGTCCGGCCGCTAATTTCGGCAACCCGGTCCGGCGTTTCACCGCCGTGCAGTTGAATGATGTCGAAACGGTTTTGATCGAGAACCCGGTCGATCTCGGCATCGGTGGGATCGACGAACAGCGCCACCCGGAGAATCCCCACCGGCACACGTTCAGTCAAGGCGCGCGCCTCGCCGGGCCCAAGGTTGCGCGGCGACGGCGGATAAAATACGAACCCGGTATAGCGCGCGCCGCCGGCGACGGCCGCATCGACGCTTATCGCGCGGTTAAGGCCGCAGATTTTAACCGCGATATTGGAAGGCTTGGCTTCAGGCGGCATTGGCAAGCTCGTCGCCGATTTTTTCGGCGGCAGCCACCGGATCATCGGCGCCGGTTATGGCACGCCCGATGACCAGATAGTCGGCGCCCAGCGCCACCGCATCGGACGGTGTCAGGACGCGCTTCTGATCGCCCGCCGCCGCCCAAAGCGGCCGGATGCCCGGAACCAATAGTTTAAAATCGAGGCCGCAGGCGGCGCGCAGGGGTTCGATTTCCGCGCCGGAACAGACCACACCGCCCAGACCGGCAGATTGCGCCAAATCCGCCAAACGCAACACTTGATCTTGCGGCGAGGCGTTGACCCCGGTGTCCGCGAGATCGGCGGCGTCGAGGGAAGTAAGAACGGTAACGCCGAGGATCAGCGGCCGGGGAAGGTTCCGTTTTTCCGCTTCCTCGGCCGCCGCTTCGGCCGCCGCCATCATCATTGCCTTGCCGCCCGCCGCGTGGACATTGAGGATCAGCGGCGCCATGGCGAGGGCCGCGCGCACCGCACCGGCTACCGTGTTGGGAATGTCGTGGAATTTAAGATCAAGGAACAGCGGCGTACCTTCGTCAATGACGCGGGCAACGCCGGCGGGCCCCAAGGCCGTGAAAAATTCCTTGCCGATTTTAACGCCGCCCACATGATCCTTTAATTTGCGGGCCGTTTGCAGCGCGGTCTCCAGATCGGGCGTATCGAGGGCGACGAAAATGCGGCGTCTGGGGTCTGCATGCATGGCCGGGACCTTAAATTTATTGGTGTCGGGCTCTTTATACCGGACCGTCCTGAAAGCCGCTAGAGCCTTCCCGGTTCAGACTTTCTCGCGGCGCTTTTTTTCGAGATCGTCGATGCGTTCGTTGAGGGTCGTGAGGTCTTTTTCCAGATTGTGCGCGCGGCGCGATTCCAGGCGCGCGCGGCGCCGGGCGCGGCCGCCGGAAAACCAGGCGACGATGCCGCCGGCGATAAAGCCGATAACGGCGGTGGCGATGACAACCGCATAAATGGGTACATCGACGGCCAAGGGCAGCGGCCAGAGATCGAGGGCAACCGGTTGCCGGTTGGTAATCGAAAACAGGACCACCAGAAACCCGACCACCACCATGGTGATAAAAGAGATTATACGGCCCATAGGCGCCTTCGTCTCATGACACGCTTTCGATTATGGGCCCGGCTGGGCAGGGAAACGGTTCAGTTGTTCAGCTTTTCGCGCAATTGCTTGCCGGTTTTAAAATAGGGCACCCGCTTTGCCGCGACGCTGACTGATTCACCGGTGCGCGGATTGCGCCCGACGCGGGCGTTGCGCTGCTTGACCGAAAATGCACCGAAACCGCGCAACTCGACCCGGTCGCCGCGCGTCAAGGCGGCAGCGATCTCGTCAAAAATGGTGGTAACGATCCGCTCGACATCTCTTTGGTAGAGATGCGGATTTTCATCAGCAAGGTACGCGATGAGTTCAGATTTGGTCATCTCTTCCTGCCACCGCCAGCCACTAAAAATATGCGCAACTGATGTCCGGTGGCCAGCCCTCAAAACCGGAACCTTACCACCTAACGGAGCGCAGGTTGCCAAAGGGAGATCACGCCGTCAAGCCTAAGTCGTTCAGAAAACAATGTTATTCCAAACAAATCACTAATCCTTTCGAGCAAAGAATCCCGGTCCCGTTTGATTTTCAAGGGCCGCAGCGGCAGCGATTTGGCAATATCTCGGCTATCAGCAAGCCATTGCCGCGCCGTCTCCATATCGCCGACGGCGTCGATCAGGCCGTTGTTCAGGGCCTGGCGGCCGGTATAAACCCGGCCATCGGCGATTTCGAGGACGGTATTCCGCTCCATTTTGCGCCGCTCGGTCACCAAATCCACAAACATGGCGTAGATGTCGGAAATGATATTCTGGGCCGCGGCGCGCGCCGCCGGGCTCATGGGCTCGAACGGGTTGGGCTGGGCCTTGAGGGGCGTGCTTTTGATGGATTCGGCCTTGATCCCCAGCTTTGCCAAAAGCCCGGTGATCTCGGTGGTTTGCATGAGAACGCCGATCGAGCCGGTAATCGTCGAGCGCCGCCCAACGATATAATCGGCGCCGATGGCGGCCATATAACCGGCCGAGGTGGCGACCTCTCCCATGACCGCGACCACCGGTTTTTCCGCCGCCACACCGCGCAGGCCGAAATACAGGCTTTCGCCGCCGACGACGGTGCCGCCGGGACTGTTAATGCGCACAATGAGGCCTTTGACGCGGCTGTTCTTGGCCAGTTTGCGTAAAGCGTCGTTGCGGCGGGGATCGTCGAATATGATGCTGGTCACGTCGAGGGTGGCGATGGAATTGCCCTGCTCGCCACCGCCGAACCTGCCGAACGCGATGATGGCGACGGCGACAACGGCAACCACCGCGATCACGCGCCACAAGCTCAAGCGCCGTTTCAGGCGCCGGCGGTCAAAATACCGGTCGGCTTCGAGCGCCATCGAGATCGCCTTTCGCTGGGACCGGCGGAGCGCTCAGCCCCGCCGCCAAATCCTCTATTCCTTGCCGCTGTCTTTGCCACTGGCCTTGGGTTTGGCCTTCGACTTGGCCGGCGCTTTCTTTTTGGCCGGGGCCTTCTTTTTGGCCGCTGCTTTGGCTTTGGCAGGCGCCTTGGCTTTGGCGGGCGCCTTCTTTTTGGCCGGCTTGGCTTTCACCTCGGCGACCTCGGCGACCGCGTCCGCCGCTTCGGATGCCTGCGCAGTTGCCTCCGGGGCGTTTTCCGGCGCTTCTTCCGTTGCCGCTTCTTCCGTTGCCGCTTCTTCGGATGCCGCTTCTTCGGATGCCGCTTCTTCGGATGCCGCTTCTTCCGTTGCCGCTTCTTCGGATGCCGCTTCTTCCGGAGCTTCTTCTGCAGCCGCTTCCTCCGCTGCCGCTTCTTCTGGCGTTTCCGCCGCTTCAGCCTCGGCTTCGGATTCCTCGGCGGCGGCTTGCTCCTCGCTCTTTTCCTTCAAGGCGGCGCCCAGAATATCGCCCAGCGACGCGCCCGAATCGGACGAACCGTAGGCGGCCATGGCGACTTTTTCTTCCTCGATCTCGCGCGCCTTGACCGACAGTCCGATCTTGCGCGTGGCGCGGTCGACCGATGTCACCTTGGCGTCGATCAATTCGCCGGCGGCAAACCGGTCGGGGCGTTGTTCGGAGCGGTCGCGGGACAGGTCCGAGCGGCGAATGAAGCCCGGAATATCGGCGCCGACCTTGACCTCGATGCCATTGTCGACAACGGCGGTGATGGTGCAGGTAACCACATCGCCTTTTTTAATTTTCTCCAATCCCGAGGAGACCGGATCGTCGGTCAGCTGCTTGACGCCCAGGCTGATGCGTTCCTTATCCACATCTATATCAAGGATCTTTACCTTGATCGTGTCGCCCTTGCTGTAGGCGGCGATGGCTTGCTCGCCGGCGACCATCCAATCCAGGTCCGACATATGCACCATGCCGTCGATGTCGTCGGTGAGGCCGATGAACAGGCCAAACTCGGTGATGTTCTTGATCTCGCCCTCGACCTGGGAGCCGACCTTGCTGCTGTCTTGAAACTCGATCCACGGATTCGCCATGCATTGCTTCAAACCGAGGCTGATGCGCCGCTTGGTGGGGTCCACGTCGAGGACCATGACTTCCACTTCCTGGCTGGTGGACACGATTTTGCCCGGATGCACGTTTTTCTTGGTCCAGCTCATTTCGGAGACATGCACCAAGCCTTCGATGCCTTCCTCCAATTCGACGAAGGCGCCATAGTCGGTGATGTTGGTGATGCGGCCGTTGAATTTGGTTTCGATCGGATATTTCAGTTCAACGCCGTCCCAAGGATCGGATTCGAGCTGCTTCATTCCAAGCGAAATGCGTTGGGTCTCAGCGTTAAAGCGGATGACCTGGACGTTCACGGTCTGGCCGATCTGCAGGGCTTCGGACGGATGATTGATGCGTCGCCAGGCGATATCGGTGACGTGCAGCAACCCGTCGATACCGCCCAAATCGACAAAGGCGCCGTAATCGGTGATGTTCTTGACGACACCCTCCAGGACCTGGCCTTCTTCCAGGTTGGATATAAGCTCGGCGCGTTCCTCGGCGCGGGTTTCTTCGAGGACGGCGCGGCGCGAGATGACGATATTGCCGCGGCTGCGGTCCATTTTCAGAATCTGGAAAGGCTGCGGCGATCCCATCAGCGACGAGGCGTCGCGGATCGGCCGGATATCCACCTGGCTGCCGGGCAGGAACGCCACGGCGCCGGCCAGATCGACCGTGAAGCCGCCCTTGACGCGCCCGAATATGATGCCGTTGACCCGTTCTTGTTTTTCGAAGGCCTTTTCCAGGACCGTCCAGGCTTCTTCGCGCCGGGCCTTGTCGCGGCTCAATATGACAACGCCGTTGCGGTCCTCGAACCGTTCGACGAAAACATCCACTTGGTCACCGACTTGGACGTTGATCTCGCCGGCGCTATCGCGAAACTCCCGGATCGGCACGGTGCCTTCGGATTTCAGTCCAACGTCGACAATGGCGAAATCATTTTCGACGGAGACGACGCTGCCGGTGACGACCTTGCCGAACAGGCGTCCGTCGCCGGCAAAAGATTCTTCCAACAGCTCTGCAAAATTCTCGGTGGTGGCGGGGAAAGAGGTTTCTTCCGTGGCCTCGGACATGGGGCGGGTTCCTTCTCGGGTATTCGGGCCAGCCGGTTTTTCCGGCGGTCTTGGTAAAAGTCTGGTCCGTCAATTCGAACCCAATCGGGGGCCCAATGACGGGGCGAATTTCGATCAACGGTTTTATACAAATGGGCGGCGATTTGACCGCCGGTCCATGCATCGGGCCGTTAATCGGGCGCCTTGCGGGAAATGAAATCGAGCGCCGCCGCGTACACCGCCGCAGCGTCCACATCGCTGGTATCGATGACCAATGCGTCCTCGGCCGGCTTCAGGGGCGCAACGTTCCGCGTCGTGTCGCGGGCGTCCCGTTCTTTCAATTCCTGCAAAACGCGGCCATATATAGCCTCCGCGCCCTGTTCCTGCAACTGCTTTACGCGCCGGGCGGCGCGCACCTCGGGGCTGGCGGTCAGGAACAATTTTACCGCCGCGTCCGGAAGCACCACGGTGCCGATATCGCGCCCGTCAAAAACGGCGCCCCGGCAGCCGCCCGGCGGTGCCGCGGCGAACCGGCGCTGAAATTCCATGAGCACGGCGCGCACCGCCGGAATGGCGGCGACTTGGGAGGCGGCGGCGGCGGCGTCTTCGGAGCGGAGGCCGGATGTCTCCAGATCATCGGCGTTAAGGGCGCGGGCGGCGCGCACCGCCGCCGCTTCATCCTCGGGATCGCCGCCAACGCTAAGCACGCGCCAGCCGACGGCCCGGTAAAGCTTGCCCGTATCCAGGCAGGCGAAGCCGAAATGCGCCGCCAGGCGGCGCGTCAATTCGCCCTTGCCGGCCGCCGCCGGACCATCGACGGTGATGATCACGCAGGCGCTCCAATCGCTTCCATGGCGGCGCCCAGGCCGTTCATCAAATCCAGGAATTCGGGAAAGCTGGTGGCGATGGCGGCGCCGTCATCGATGGTCACCGGCTTTTCGGCGGCCGCGCCCAAGACCAGAAAGGCCATGGCGATGCGGTGATCCAGCTTGGCGGCAATGGTGGCATTTCCTTCAGGCGCGCCGCCGCGGCCATGAATGGTCAGGCTGTCGGCGCCTTCTTCCACGCCCACGCCGCAGGCCGCCAGGCCTTGCGCCATGGCCGCCAGCCGGTCCGATTCCTTGACCCGCAATTCGCCGATCCCCTCGAAATGGGTGATGCCCTGGGCAAAAGCGGCGGCCACCGTCAGGATCGGATATTCGTCGATCATGCTGGGCGCCCTGGCCGCCGGCACGGTAATGCCCCGCAGCGGGCCCGGTTCGGCGGTGAGATCGGCGAACGCCTCGCCGCCCTGATCCTGTTCATCGCCGACCGCGATCGCCGCGCCCATCTCCTGCAAGCATTGCAGCAGCCCGGTGCGCAAGGGGTTGAGCCCGACCCGGCGCAGGCAAAGCTTCGATCCGCCCACCAGCAGCGCCGCCACCAGCGGGAACGCGGCGGACGAAAAATCGCCGGGCACGGTAACCGGAGTCCCCGCCAGTTCCGGGTATCCTGCGATGCTGATCCGCCGGCCGCCGCCGGGCTCTTCGGCGACGCCCACATCGGCGCCGAAATGGCGCAGCATCAATTCGGTGTGGTCCCGGGACCGATTGGGCTCGATCACCGTGGTCAGCCCCCTGGTATTGAGGCCGGCCAGCAGAATCGCCGATTTGACCTGGGCCGAGGCCACCGCCAGGGTTTCGGTCACGGCGCGCAGCCGGCCGCTGCCCTGCACGGTTATCGGCAGAAGGCCACCATCCCGGCTGGTGAAGCTGGCCCCCATGCGGCCCAAGGGATCGGTAATGCGCGCCATCGGGCGCACCCGCAGCGAGGCGTCGCCGGTGACCACGCTGTTGAAGGGATGGCTGGCCAGCAGCCCCATCAAGAGCCGGGCGCCGGTGCCGGAATTGCCGAGATCGAGAACCCGGTCCGGTTCCGCCAGGCCGCCGACGCCGCGCCCCCATAGGCGCCAGATGGTGCCGCCGCCCGGGTCCGTACCCGGCTCGATCTCGATGCCGAGGGCGCGCAAGGCGCCCATGGTCGCCAGGATATCGCCGGCCTCCAGCAAGCCGGTAATTACGGTTTCGCCGACCGCCGAGGCGCCGATCATCAACGCCCGGTGGGACAGGGATTTGTCGCCGGGCACCGGCACGTCGCCGTTGAGGCCATGGGACGGTTTCGAGGTGATGGCGGCCAATGCGCTAACATCCGTTTGCTTGAGGGTCTGAATTCCGGGCTCTCTAACACGGGCAGGGCAGGCAAGCCAGCCTTCAGCCGCCGCCGAGGCGACCGCATAACGGGATTTGGGAAAATTAGTTTTGACAGAGCGTTTGCAACATGGCAATTGGCGCAGGTTAATTCCCCGGGATGAAGGAGTTGTGAGTGGCAAAGGCTGTTTTGGGCAAAAAGCTGAGCTGTCAAAGCTGCGGCGCCAAGTTTTACGATTTGAAGAAAAAAAAGCCGGTCTGTCCGGCCTGCGAGACCGAATACGCACCGGCCAAACCCAAGGCGCGCCGCGCCGCGCCGGAGCCGGCCAAACCGGCCCCGGTAAAACCCGAGCCGGCGCCCAAGGAAAGCGGCGATCCCGCCGCCGCCGAGATTGCAGAGGCGTTAAACGAAACCGACGGCGATGATAAAAATCAGGAGGGCCTGATGGAGGATACATCGGATATCGGCCATGATGACACAGACGTCGCCGGGGTCATCGAGAATGTGGACGGCGCCGCTGCCGAGAAGACCTGATTGCGCTTGAATTGGCGGATTGATCGATCAGGAAATTTCTTGCTTTGTAAAAGAATTCCCTCTTAATTACCGCCGCCCGCCGGAGCAATTCCGCCGGGGCGCGTCAAAATGGGGCCGTAGCTCAGTTGGGAGAGCGCTTGAATGGCATTCAAGAGGTCAGGGGTTCGATTCCCCTCGGCTCCACCATTATTTCAATGACTTAGATGGAAACAGCTAAGTCATTGTTTTAAAAAGGGAGCACATAGGGAGCACCAGAAGGTGCGAAATGCCCCTGCTTTAGCTCTCCAATTAGCCAACATATATCTCTATAATTTGCGATGGTTTTATTCCATCACCGTAATCAATTCAGAGCATCAACATGATAAACCCGTCTGATCTCACTGAGGCAATGTTTGAGGAACTGGATGAGTTTTTAATGTCAGATAACTCACCAGAGAACAGTTTTCTGCTGCCAGACCTAGATGGTTTCCTGACAGGAATAGTGGTTGGCCCCGAACTAATCATGCCTAGTGAATGGGTTCCGATAATATGGGGTGATGGAGAGCCAGAGTTTGAAGACGAAGAGCATGCTGAGCGCATTCTGGGTATCATCATGGCGAGGTA
>JAYGEH010000352.1:0-1869 GCA_046582475.1 Rhodospirillales bacterium | reverse complement strand
TTTAGAGGACGTATTGCGGGTCTAAGATTTGGTGCCCAGGAGAAGACTCGAACTTCCACGACCTTGCGGCCACAGGTACCTGAAACCTGCGCGTCTACCAATTCCGCCACCTGGGCGCCGTTTCGGCCTTAAACCATCTCGCCGCCAATTCGCGTGGTACCTATCCGCGCCGATCCTGTCAACCGGGATTGTCCTCTAACGGCGTATGCGAAGCGCCAAGCCGGTTGTCGCAACGTTGGCGAAGGACTATGTATGCATCAAGGATTTTGGGGAATTCGACATGAGCAACAGCCTCGTTACCGTATTTGGCGGTTCCGGCTTCCTTGGCCGGCATCTGGTGCAGCGGCTGGTGGCCGGCGGCGCCATTGTCCGCGTCGCGGTGCGCGATCCCGAGGGCGCGCGCGATCTGAAAATCATGGGCGATATCGGCCAAGTGGTGCCGGTGGCCGCCGACATCACGGACCTGGATAGCACCCGCGCCGCCGTCGCCGGCGCCGACGGGGTGGTCAATCTGGTCGGACGCCTGGCCGGCAGCCAGGCGGCGTTTCAAAAACTGCATGTGGACGGCGCCCGCAACCTGGCCTTGCTTGCCGGTGAAGCCGGCGTCCGCCATTTCGCCCATGTTTCGGCGCTCGGCGCCGATGCCGGATCGGGGTCCCATTATGCCCGCACCAAGGCCGAGGGCGAGGCGGCGGTGTTGGCGGAATATCCCGGCGCCGTGATCCTCCGGCCCAGCGTGGTATTCGGCCCCGAGGATAAATTCTTTAATCTGTTTGCCGGGCTGGCGCGCTTTACCTGGTTGCTGCCGGTATTGGGCGGCCCGGCCGTGCCGAAGATTAATTTTTTCGGCGACGGCGCCCTCGTAGCGATCGATTTCTACGGCGCCGGCGGCACCCGCTTTCAGCCGGTCTATGTGGGCGATGTGGCTGATTGCATCCGCCGCGCCCTGGCCGGCGGCGAAGATGTGGAAGGCAAGACGTTCGAGCTCGGCGGGCCCCGCGCCTATTCGGCGAAGCAGATCATGGAATTGATGCTGGCCCATACCGGGCGCCGGCGCATTCTATTTCCGGCGCCGTTCTGGTATCTGGCGTTGCTCGGCTGGTTTATCGAGAAACTGCCCTGGCCGCTCTTGACCACCGATCAAGTGCGCCTCTTGCGTTCCGACAATGTGGTGTCGACAAGTGCCGCCACGATGGCCGATCTGGGGGTTACCGCAACCCCCGCCGATGCCATTTTGCCCACCTATCTTGGCCGCTTCCGGCTGGCCCGGGAGCGAAATCTCAGCTCCATCTGACGGCCGGAACTTAATCGCTTCAGGCGAGGTCAATCCTGAGCCCAGCCTTGGCGATAATTTCGCCGTATTCGCGCAAGAAAATGGAGCCCTTCACGGTGCGCCGCACCAGGACGCTGCGGCGGTCGAATTCGTCTTCCTTGCGGCGCAAATATTCCAGTTTGCCGAGCCTGTCGAGGGCGCGCGTGACCGCCGGTTTGGAGATATTCAGGGCCTCCGCCAGACCGCGCACGGTGTGCGGCGCTTCGGTCATGTAGACCAGCAATAGCACCGCCATTTGCCGGACGGTCAGGTCGGGTGCATCGCGGCGCACGCCTTCGGCAATGGTGGTGCACCACAATTCGAGGGCTTGATTGGGGGTAAGTTCCATGAACCGTTGGCCGTATCTCGTTACGTTACCGTATCGTTTTTATTCCGTTTTTCGTTGCCTGCCAAGCTAGGGTCAGGACTCATTAATTCAGATAGAAGATAACAATAGCGGCGATGCATATGGCTGAAAAGAAGGTGTGTGCGCAACGGTCATATCGTGTTGCAACGCGGCGCCAGTCTTTGAGTTTGCCGAACATGTTCTCGACCTT
>JAYGEH010000277.1:0-12196 GCA_046582475.1 Rhodospirillales bacterium | reverse complement strand
AGCCAAGTCGTTACGACAAATCCGCTGACTACAAGCCCTGCTGCAAAGCCTTTCCAGTTATGTACCGCGCCATTTATTCCATTTTGTGCTAGCGGACTGAGCGCCATTTTCGCCTCCATATTTGAAATCTTTATTTAACTCGACTATTTGGTGTCAAAATTAAATTACACTCTATTTCGACAACTGCGCTAGTTGAAAGCCAATTCAGCCAGATGCAAGATGAATAGTCCGGCGACCAAATCAAAAATTATCACTGGTTGAAATTACCCCGCGACCAAATCACAATTTACCCCGCGACCCATTGTTTGGCCTTCCGTTGCTGCTTGCTATAATGCGGCCAACCCCGGTCACGCGGGAGCGAAAACAAGAACCAAGCGGGGAGAGAGCGGCGTGCAATCAGTCGGCGTCGATATTGGCGGCACATTCACCGATCTTGTGGCCCTTCGGGACGGCGAAATCGTCACCGGCAAAACCTCCACCGTAGTCGACGATCCGGCCAGGGGCGTCGCCGATTGCTTGGCCGACGCCGGCACGGATTTGCGCGCCGTCGAAGTGTTTCTGCACGGCTCGACCATCGCCATTAACACGGTTCTGGAAAGGAAGGGCGCCCGCGCCGCGCTGCTGACCACCGAGGGTTTCCGCGATGTCTATGCCATCGGCCGCTCGAACCGGCCGGAAGGCTTCAATCTGGAGTTCACCCGGCCGCAGCCGCTGGTGGCGCGGCATCTGTCGTTCGAAGTGGCCGAGCGGCTGAACGCCAAGGGCGAGGTTCTCACCGCTCTCGACGAGGCTGCGGTGGAAGCGCTGGCCGGCCAGTTAATCGAAGCCGGCGTCGAAGCCATCGCCATCTGTTTTTTGCATTCCCACGCCAACCCGGCCCATGAGAGCCGCGCCGGCGAAATTTTGTCCAGGGCCTGCCCGGATATGTTCGTCACCCAGTCTTCCGATATCCTTCGCGAATACCGCGAATATGAGCGCATGTCGACGACCGCGCTCAACGCCTATGTGGGGCCCCGGGTGCAGAGCTATCTGGACCGGCTGGGCGGTCATCTGGAAGACGGCGATTTTGCCGGAAGCGTGCAGATCATGCGCTCCAACGGCGGCACCATGTCCCTGGATACGGCCCGCACCGAGCCGGTATCGATGATGGAATCGGGGCCCGTGGCCGGCATGATCGGCGCCGGGCATCTGGCCAATATCCTGGACTACGATCAGTGCATCGGCTTCGACATGGGCGGCACCACGGCCAAAACCAGTATGTTCCGGGATGGCCAGCCCGCCATCCACGAAGACTACTATATCGGCGGTTATGCCAGCGGCCAGCCGCTGCAGCTCCCGGTGGTCGATATTATCGAGATCGGCGCCGGCGGCGGCTCCATCGCCTGGGTTGACGCCCATGGCGGCATCCATGTGGGGCCGGAAAGCGCCGGCGCCGATCCGGGCCCGGCCTGCTACGCCAAGGGCGGCGAGGATCCGGTGGTCACCGATGCCGATCTGTTGCTGGGCCGGCTCAACGGGGCGCGCTTTTTATCGGGGCGAATGGGGCTGGACCGGACCCTGGCGGAACGCGCCGTCGCCGACAAGATCGCTGCTCCCTTGGGGCTCGGCAGCAATGACGCGGCCCTCGGCATCGCCCGCATCACCGACAACGCCATGTCGCTGAGCGTGCGCGCCGTTTCGGTGGCCAGGGGCGCCGATCCAAGGGAATGCGCGATGATCGCTTTTGGCGGCGCCGGTCCCTTGCACGCCCTATCCATCGCCCGCGATATTTCATCCCCACGGTGGTGATCCCGCAATTTCCGGGCAATTTTTCGGCTCTCGGCATGTTGCTGGCGCCCTGGCGGCAGGATTTCGTGTGCACCTTCGTTGCCGAACTGGACGACGTTTCCGAACAAGACGCCGCCGGGGTCATTGCCGAGCTGTCGGCAACCGCCAAATCCAAACTGGCATCGGAAAGCATCACCGAATCCGCCGCCGAGTTTCAATTCGCCGCCGATCTCCGCTATGTGGGGCAAGAGCATACCATCCCCATAGATATTGGTGGTGCGAGCCATCTCACCGGCGGCGGCTCAGGTGCCCTGCGCGCCGATTTCGACGCCGCCCACGACACCCGCTATGGCCATGCGGCGCCCGACGAGCGCACCCAGGTTGCCAATATCCGCCTCACGGTGACGGTGGCAAGGGGCGGCGCAAGTGTTTCGGAATGGCTGGCGGCGCCGTATCGCGCCGGGGAAAGCCAGCCGGAAGAAACCCGCGATGTGATATTCAGCGATCCGGCCAAGCCCCAGGCGGCGCGCATTTTATGGCGGCCGGGCCTGGCGGCGGGAACCGAGGTGGATGGCCCGGCGGTGATCGAGGAGCCCAATTCCACGACGCTGCTTTATCCCGGCGATCATTTGCGCATCAGCGAACACGGCCACATGATCATTGACGTGGGCCAGGACTAAAATTTTCGCTAGGATAAACACATGAATGTGCACCCCATCACCCTGGAAGTTGTCCGAAACGCCTTCGTCGCCTATGCGGAGGAAATGGCGACGGCGCTCTGCCGCTCGGCCTACAACATGATGATCTACGAGGTGCGGGATTTCTGTTGCGGCCTGATCGATACGGAAGGGCGTCTCATTTCCCAGAACTCCGGCGGCCTGCCGATATTCCTCGCCGATCTCGGCGTTGCCGTTCTGGACGGCATCGAACGCTATGGGCTGGACGGTTTCGAGCCCGGCGACGTGATCATCATGAATCACGGCGGAGTCTGCGGCCAGCATCTCAACAATATGGTCATCTACACGCCGTGCTTTCATGAAGGGCAACTGGTCGCCTTCGCCGCCAACCGGGCCCATTGGGTCGATGTGGGCGGCTCGCGCCTGGGTTTCGGCTCCTACGACACCACCGAGATCTACCAGGAAGGGCTGCAACTCAGGTCCTTGAAAATTTTCCAGGCCGGCAAACGCAACGAAAGCCTGTGGCAGGTTATCGAAGACAATATCCGCTTCCCGGAATCCTCGCTCGGCGATCTCCGCGCCCAGATCGCCGCCTGCAATATCGCCGACCGGCGGCTCCAGGAACTTTATGGCCGCTACGGCAGCCCGACCATTTAGGCCTGCATCGCCACCATCTGGGATCAGGCCGAGGCCGAGGCAAGGGACGTGGTGCAGGAGATTCCCGACGGTACCTACGAGGCCGAAAGCTTCCTCGACAACGATGGCCGCGATAAAACGACGCCGCTCCGGGTCAAGGCAAAAGTGACCATCAAGGGCAGCGATATGATCATCGATTATACCGGCATGAACCCACAGGTGAATTCGCCGCTGAATTCCGGCCATTCCGGCGGTCTGGCGGCGGCGCGCATCGCCTTCAAGTGCCTGACCCTGCCGAACGCGCCGGTCAACCAAGGCTGCTTCCGCCCGTTGGAATTGATCTCGCCGGAGGGCACCATGGTCAACGCCAGATCGCCGGCGGCCATCGGGCTTTGGAGCGTCGCCATGCCGACGGTGGTCGATACCATCTTGAAGGCCCTGGCGCCGGCCTTGCCGGACCGCATCCCGGCGGCGCACAAGGCCGACATGGGCGGCTGTTCGTTCCATGGCTTTTGGGAAGGCAGCGGCAAGCGTTTCTTGCTGATGAACATCATGGGCGGCGGCTGGGGCGGCAAGCCCGGCGGCGACGGCGAAAGCGCCGCCATGTCGATCTGCCAGGGGGATGTGCGCAATGCACCCATTGAAGTACAGGAAATGAACTATCCGTTCCTGATCGAATGCCATAAGCTTCGCACCGATT
This sequence comes from Rhodospirillales bacterium, assembly GCA_046582475.1. Taxonomy (GTDB): domain Bacteria; phylum Pseudomonadota; class Alphaproteobacteria; order Rhodospirillales; family UBA2165. Next base: position 8,416 of record JAYGEH010000277.1, on the reverse strand, counting down.
CCGGCGGCGCCGGGCGCACCCGGGGCGGCCTTGGCGTCGAGGTACGCTACCGCTGCCTGCAGGCGACCCAGGCCAACATCAATCTGGACCGCACCGTCGATGCGCCTTGGGGGCTGCACGGCGGCAAAGCGGGCGCCGTCAACAAGGCCATCATCCGGCGCACCGACGGCTCCGAAGAAACCGTGCTCAAACAAACCAACCTGCAACTCTATGCCGGCGACAGCGTCACCTTCCTGACCGCCGCCGGCGGCGGCTACGGGCCGCCCGAAGAGCGCCCGAGGGAGGCCATCCAAAGAGATATCGAATCCGGATTTGTCAGTGAAGAGGCCGCCATCCGCGATTACGGCGCGGCGGCCATAAAGGGAGCCGGCGAATGAGCAAGGTTCACGAAGAGCGCATCCAGCGCATCCAGGACGCCCTGGAGGAAAATGGTCTCGACGGGATGCTGGTCTACGGCAATGCCTGGCGCGTCGATTATCTGCGTTTCGCTACCGATTATTCGGTGCTCGAAGGCGACGCCATCGCCATCGTCCTGGCCGGCGGCGATACCCATATTATCGTCGAGGGGCCGGTGGAGGGCGCCCGCGCCCGCGCCGCCCGCGCGGACGCCACGGTCATTCCCACCGACGATCTGATTGGCGCCGCGCGTGGCCAGATCAAAGCCCTCGGCAACCGCAGGATCGCCCTGGCGCCCGCCGATCTGATGCCCTTCGGCCTGGCCGCCGGCGAGGATGCGCCGACGCTGGAAGACGGTACCGGGCTGATGGATGCGCTGATGCGGGTCAAATCCCCGGCCGAGGTGGAAACCATCCGCCGCGCTACCCACATGGCGGACCAGGGCTACGAGGTGTTCGTCGATGCCGCCAAGCCGGGCCGCGCCGAAAAAGAAGTGGTCGCCGACATCGAAGGTTTTTTCCGGGCCGAGGGCGCCCAGGAAAATTTCATGCTGATCGGATCCGGCGGCGTCGAGGTGCGCGGCATGCATCCCGCCGGCACCCGCCGCATCGAAGCCGGCGATTTGGTCACCACCGAGCTTTCGCCTTGCGTCGATGGTTATTATTCGCAGCTTTGCCGCACCCTGGTGGTCGGCGAGCCCACCGAAACCCAGCTGAAATCCTTCACCGTGTTCCAGGACGCTCTCGATGCCGGGTTCGCGGTACTGAAAGCCGGCGTGACCGCGGGCGAGGTGGCGATCGCCGAGAACGATGTCTTTCGGGCCCGCGGCCTCGGCGAATATACTTCAAGCGAATATACCCGCGTCCGCGGCCATTCCCTGGGCCTGTTCGTCGATGGCAAACCGCCGCTGCTGGAAGATGTGGAGACGGTGCTGGAAGCCGGCGCCTTCCTGATCATCCATCCCAACACCTACCATCCGGACGCCGGCTACATGGTGCTCGGCGACGCCGCCGTGGTGACCGACGACGGATACATTACCTTTTCCCAGACGCCGCGCGATTTGATCGTTTCGGCCATATAAATAAGAGGGGGGTGGGAGAATGCGGCGCGGATTGCTGAACTGGTCGAAAGAGGAACTGCCCGAAGCGGTGTTCAATGGGCGCGTCGCGCGTTTGCAAAGCGCCATGCAAGAAGCGGATTTGGGGGCGGTCCTGGTCTATACCAACTTTCCGCGCCCAGCGGCGGTCTCGTATTTGACCCATTTCGTACCCTATTGGAACCAGTGCATTTTAGTGGTCCTGCCGGAAGGCCCGCCGCTGCTGGTCGTCAGCCTGTCGAAACGGGTTGCCGGCTGGATCATGGAAACCGCCCATGTGGGCGAAGTGATCTGCACCCCCAATATCGGCGCCGAGCTGGTCACGCTGCTGGCCGGGGCCGGGTTGGCATCAACGCGCATCGGCGTTGTCGAGATGGACAAGACGCCACGGCCGATTATCCAGGCGGTGATGGATGCCGATGCGGAGTACGATGTTTCCGACGCGAGCCAACTGTTCGCCGGGGTGCGCAATCCCGCCGATGAAGCCGAGGTCGCCCTGTCGGCGAAGGCCGCCAAAATGGCCGCCGATGCCTTGGCCGGCGCCGCCTGGGGCGGCGGCGATCCCGATCTGGCGGCCATTGAGCGGGATATTCGGCTGGCCGGCGCCGAAGATGTGTTCATGGATATCGCCCCGGACCTGACCACCGGGCCCAATTACATCCGCGCCGACAGGCCCATGCAGCTCGGCGCCCGCTGTGCCATTCGGCTGTCGGTCGTCTATAACGGCAGTTGGATCCGCTATGGCCGTAGTTTCGGACGCAACGGAGTTGGCGATGCCGATGCCGCCATTGCCGACTATCTGGCTGCCGCCATCCCGCCCTTGAGCGACGGCGCCGATTTGCAGCCCCTGGCGGCGCACGCGGGCGTGGCTTTGCCGCTGCAATGGGACGGCGTCACCGTCGAGGGCTGCATCGGCGCCTCGCCGCTTCAGCTTCTGCCCAGCCCGCCCGCCGGCGCCGTGGTCTCGCTGGGCTTTTCCTTTCGTGGCGATCACGGGCACTGGCTGGTCGACGAGCCGGTCCTATTGTCGTCGGGCGCGGCCAAACCGGCGGCCCGGCTGGTTCCGGATTCCGGCTGAAAAGGGGAGGAGAGACATGGCCACCGTTCTAGTTACCGGATCGAACCGGGGTATCGGACTGGAATTCGCCCGCCAATATGCGGAGGCCGGCTGGCGGGTTATCGCCACCTGCCGCAATCCGGACGCCGCCGCCGATCTCGCAACGATCACCGGTGATATCGAAGTGCGTGCCCTGGACATGATGGATTTGGAAGCCATCGATGCCCTGGCCGCCGATTTGCATGGCACCGAAATCGATGTATTGCTGCTCAACGCCGGCATCAATCCGCAGCCGGAGGCGCCGACATCAGTCGGCACCGATTACGTGGCCTGGGCCGATGCCTTTCGCACCAATACCATGGCGCCCTTGCGGGCCGCGGTGGCCTTCGCCGGTCACGTCACCGCGTCCGAACAGAAAGTGATCGCTTCGATCAGCAGCGGCAACGCCTCCATCGCCCGCAATCCCGGCGGCAATTACGTCTACCGCAGCACCAAGGCAGCCTTGAATCTCTGCATGAGCGGCCTCGCCAGAGAGTTCGCCGATCGCGGCACCAATATTATCATGCTGTCGCCGGGCTGGGTGCGGACCGATATGGGCGGCCCGAACGCTGCCCGCTCGCCCGAGGAATCGATTGCCGATATGCGCGCCATCATCGAGGGCCTGCGGCCGGACGACAATGGCCGCTTTATTCATTATGACGGCACCGACGTTCCCTGGTAGCGGCGAACAACCAAATTTGAATGGAATGCGGTTGACCCTGTACCGAATATCTGGCTCAACTGCTTAAAATTATTGCAGAATTGGCATTCTAAAATCTGCAAATTAAATTGCCGGAGAAGGGGTCGCGGCGTCTATGAACGAATTATCCGAGCAGGATATAAACCAGGGAACGGATCAGGCGGCTGCGGTGGCCGACGCCGATCAGGCGCGGATCCAAATCACCGGCCTCGGCAAGCGCTAGGGCTCGCTTCAGGTTTTCAAAGACATAAATTTAAGCTTTGGCGAGCGGGAAATCGTCACCATTGTCGGCCCGTCCGGCTGTGGCAAGACGACGCTGCTGCGCTGCATCGACGGGCTTTTGCCGGTCAATGAGGGCGCCATTCGCATCGATGGCGACGAGATCACCCAGCCGCGCGAAGGCGTCGCCATGGTGTTCCAGCATTTCGGCCTGTTCCCGTGGAAAACGGTTGAGCAGAACGTCGCCTATGGATTGAAGCTGGCCGGCGTCGCCAAAGTCGAAATTCAAAAAAAGGTGCCCGAATATATCACCCTCGTGGGCCTCGGCGGTTTCGAAAATTCCTATCCGTACGAGCTGTCGGGCGGCATGCAGCAGCGCTGCGGCCTGGCCCGCGCGCTGGCGACCGAGCCGCATGTTTTGTTGATGGACGAGCCGTTCGCCGCGGTCGATGCGCAGACCCGCGAGATTTTGCAGTTCGAATTGTTGCGCATTTGGGCGTTGCGCCCGATGACCATGATTTTCGTCACCCATTCCATCGAAGAAGCGGTTTTGAAGGGCGATCGGGTGGTGGTGCTCAAGGGGCGCCCATCCAGCGTCTTCGAGATTATCGACGTGAACCTGCCGGGTCCCCGGGACCGGTCCACGTTGGGCCATCCCCGCTTCGCCGAGATTCGTGAACATGTGTGGAGCACGCTCATGGACGAGGCGCGCGCCGCCGAGTTCCAGCTGAATTAAATTTAAAAAAGGACGGGTAAGAAGCCTTGAAATTGTCGACAACCATTCAACAGCGGAGAAGAAAATTATGACGTTCAAATCTAGAAAACACGCGAAGACCTTGGTTGGCGCGGTTGCCGGCCTCGGATTTCTTGCCACCGCCTTCGCCGCCAGCGATGCGGCCGCGCAAGCCAAGAAACTGACCATCGCGCTGCCGGGCGTGCCGCCGATCTTCGGCTTGGTGTTCGCCTACGTGGCCCGCGATGGCGGCATCTACAAGAAGTACGGCCTCGACGTCACCTTGAAGCCATTCAATTCCGGCGTCGGTGCGGCCCGCGCCGTGGTATCGGGCAACATTCCGGTGGCCATGGCGCCGACGCCGCCGGTGGCGGTGATGGTGTCCAACGCCGGCGTGCCGCTGGTTATGGTTTCGGGCATGGAAATCAACGATTGGATGCTGGGTTCCATGGATCCAAACATTACGACCTGCGCCCAGGTCAAGGGCGTGCCAGTCGGTGTCGACAGCCCCAGGGGCGCCCGTTGGACATAGTTGGCGAACATGGTGCGTCCGTGCAAATTGCGTCCCGATAAACATGTACCGACCGTCAATCTGAGCACCAATGTTGGCGCCGCCATGGTGTCCGGCAAGCTGATATTGGGCGTATTGCACTCCGATGATATTCCGGTTATCGAGCGCGAAAGCGGCAAGAAGCTGACCATCGTCGCCCGCGTCAAGGATACCTCGCCGGGCAGTCATTACGCGGTGTTCGTTACCAACAAGAAATATATCAAAACCAACCGCGATACGCTGGTGCGCATGGCGGCGGCGCATATGGAAGCCCAAAACATGCTCTACGACGAATCAAAATGGCCACAGATCGCCAAGTGGGCGGCGCCGACGGGGCGCAATGTAGGCGATTCCATCAAGGCGTTGAAAATCTTCACCGAATTGAAATATTGGCCACGCAACCATGCCGGTTTGAGCAAGAAGCGCATCACCAAGGCGGTCGCCATTCAGACCGGCGTCGGCAAACGCACCAAGGGCAAAGCCGGGATTAACCCGAAGAAAACCCCGGCGACCCATGCACAATTGACCCATGCACAATTGACGGATCTGTCCATTGTTGCGGACGCCTTGAAAATGATGAAAAAGATGAACTGATCATCACAACTATTCGGGGGCAGCCGCATAGTGGCTGCCCCCGCTCAATTTCTTTTAATTTCGTATGAACAAAGTTATTTCCCTAGTGAATTCCGACCGGACGCTGGTCCGCTGGTCGACCTTTATTGTCAGCCTTTTGCTGGGCGCCGCCATCTGGGAAGCGGTCGGCATGTCGTTCAACCAGGCCTTCATGGCGCCGCTATTCGGCAACGAGGAGCATCCCGGCACGCTGCCGCGCCTCTACGTCTATTTTTTCGATGACGAGGAATATTTGCTGTCGCTGGGGCAGTCGATCCGGCTGTTTTCCACCGGCTTCGTGCTGGCGCTTTTGGTGGCGATCCCGCTGGGCATTATCATGGCGCGGCTGATCACCCTTCGCATCGCCTTGGAAACCTATGTCCTGGCGCTGTACGTGACGCCGATGATCGCGCTGATCCCGTTTATCCTGTCGATCCTTGGCTTTGATTTCTGGCCCAAGGTGCTGGTGGTCTTCCTGTTCGCGTTTTTCCCGATTCTCTACAACACGCTCGAAGGCGCGCGCAGCGTCAAGCCGGAACTGATCGAGGTGGCGCGCTCGTTCCGCTCGACCGAGTTCGCCATCTGGCGCGATATCCTGGTGCCCTATACGCTGCCCTATGCCCTCACCGGTATCCGCCAGGCCAGCGGGCGCGCGCTGGTGGGCATGGTGGCGGCGGAGCTTTTCTTGTCTACCAGCGGCCTCGGTGAGGAATTGATCACCGCGTCCCGGAACTTCGACATGGCCGGGGTCTTGGCGACCATTTTGGTGATCACCGGCCTCGGCATTACCTTCATGCGCATTGCCCAGTCCGTGGAGAAAAAATATTCGGCTTGGAGAGGCGTTGACCGATGACAGATGCCATCACCCTCAATGGTGCGAAAACGGGTAGCGCCGGCGAAAGCCTCGCCAAGATATTGTGGGGCACGCCGGTGCGTGCCAAATTGTTCGCCGGGCTGGTTATCTTGGTTCTCTGGCAGGTTGGCGTCGCTTTGTTCGCCGCGAAATTTGTCGCCAAGCCCCTCGACATCATCCAGGTTTTTCCAAAAGTGTTGGCCGACCCGGCGTTTCAGGCCGCCGCCGTCTCGACCCTGACGGCGGTGTTCCAGGGCCTCGCCATCGCGCTGGTGGCCGGCACCATTGTCGGTGTCGCCATGGGCCGCCTTAAAGTCTTCGACCGGGCGCTTAATTTCTACGTCAACGGCTTTTACACCCTGCCGATGATCGCGCTGCTGCCGCTCATCACCATCTGGTTCGGCTACGGCGCCGACGCGCGCCTGGCGACTATAATCTTCGCCGGCTTCTTTTCCATCGTCATCAATGCTCGCGACGGCGCCCGCTCGGTACCGCCGGAGTACCTCGAAGTGTGCAAGGCCTACCGGGCTCCGGCCCGCTATGTATGGTTCGATATCACGGTGTTTTCATCGCTGCCCTATTTGGTCGCCGGCATTCGGCTGGCGGCGGGGCGCGCCCTGGTGGGCGCCGTCATCGCCGAATTTTTCGTCTCCCTGGAAGGCGTCGGCATGTATGTGCTGGCCCACGCGCGCAGCTACAAGCACAACGAAGCGGTGGTCGGCGTGCTGGCACTGGTGGCCTTCGGATTGCTGTTCGAGGTGACCATAAACTGGATGATGCGCCGCTATTTCCCCTGGTACCGGCGCGAAGGCCGCGGCGATTAATACAATACCGCACCAGGGCCCTGAAACTCTATAATTTCCCAGCCTCCACCGGCAGCCAGAAAGTGCGCCTCTGCCTGTTCGAGAAGGGACTGGATTTCGCCGGCACGATATTCTTGTTCGCCAAGGGCGAGAAATTTAACCTCGCCGATTGCGCCATCGCGCCGTCCCTGGACCGCATGCAAGATTTGGGCTTCGGCCAATATATGGAGCGGTGACTGCCTCCATGTGGCGGCCTGGCTGGACGCCATGAAAGCGCGCCCGCGCTACCAGAAAACCTACTACTCCGGAGCCCGCCCGAGCGAGAATTATCCGGGCATCAAAGGCGCTGGGGTAAAATAAAAGGGGCGGCCCATTGATGAAAACGGGCCGCCCCGAAATTTATCCGGAACTGCTCTAGATGTAGCGGGAAAAGCCGCCGCAGACCTCGACAATGGTGCCGGTCATATAGCTGTTTTTCTCCGAGACGATCCAGGCTGCCGCGTCGCCGATTTCCTTCGGCTCGGCCCAGCGGCCGAGCATGGTCTGGGCGGCGACGCCTTCGCGGACCTGGTCGGGCGTAATGCCGCGCATCTTGGCCATGCCCTCGGCGCGCGGGCCCCAGGAATCGGTGGCCGTGAAACCGGGGCAGATGGTGTTGACGGTGATATTGTCCTTGCCCAGTTGCTCGGCCATGACTTTGGCGAAACCGTGGATGGCGGTATTGGGGATGGTGGTGGTGAGCGCCCCCGGCATCAGTTGCTTGCCGGTGACGCCGGAAACGCAAAGCACGCGCCCGGCGCTCGATTTCTTGAGATGCTCGATGGCGTGCTTGGTGGTGTAGACGAACGACATCAGGTTCAAATTGAGCACCGTCGCCCAAGTGTCCTCGTCGAGGCCGTCGATAGTGCCGGGAATCATGCCGCCCACATTGTTGACCAGAATATCGATGCCGCCGAGGGCTTGCGCGGCCTCGGCGATAAATGTCTTGCAGCCGTCTTCGGACGACAAATCGCAGACGATGCCGACGGCCTTGACGCCCTTGGCTTCAAGCTCGGAAACCGCTTGGTCGAGCCGCTCCTGGTTACGCGCCGAAAGCGCCACATTGCAGCCCTCGTCGGCCAGCGAATTGGCGATGGCGTTGCCGATGCCTTGGCTGGAGCCGGTAATTGCGGCGTTCTTGCCTTTAAGTCCTAAATCCATTGTTTGGTTCTCCGGTTGGTTTAATCGCGATTGTCGACGCGCTTGTTGAAGGCGCGGATTTGAGAATATTCCCAGATGTCGGCCTGGATCAGCGGATCGTTCTCGCAAAACTCCTCGATAGCGGCGCGGCCTTCGGCCTCGACCACGTAGAGGCTGCC
>JAYGEH010000266.1:0-7312 GCA_046582475.1 Rhodospirillales bacterium | reverse complement strand
AGATTGTCGATTTGGGCGGTATCGAGCCGGAGCAGGTGATCACGCCATCCATATTCGTCGACAAGGTTGTGCAGGTGGAGAGCTGAGCGATGGTTGAGGCATTGAACCGCAATCAGGTGGCCTGGCGGGTGGCCAACGATATCGAGGAGGGCGCGTTCGTTAATCTCGGCGTCGGCATGCCGCTGAACGTGCTGAACTATGTGCCGGAGGGCCGCGAGATTATCTTCCATTCGGAAAACGGCGTGCTCGGCATGAAGCCCCTGGAAGACGGCACGGAGCCCAATCCCGATCTCATCAACGCCGGCAAGCAGCCCATCTCGATGCTGCCGGGCGGCGCCTTTTTCCATCATTCGGACAGCTTCGCCATGGTCCGCGGCGGCCATATCGATGTCTGCGTCCTGGGCGCCTACGAGGTCGGCGAAAACGGCGATCTGGCCAATTGGCTGCTGCCCGATGCGAACACCGCGCCGGCGGTCGGCGGCGCCATGGATTTGGCCTACGGCGCGCGCCGGGTCTATATCATGTGCGACCATAACGGCCGCGATGGCGCGCCGAAGATCGTCAAACAATGCACCCTGCCGCTGACCGGCGCCAAGTGCGTTACCAAGGTGTTTACCGATATCGCCGTGATCGATAGGACCGACGACGGCATGGTGGTGCGCGAAATGGCCGAGGGGCTGGAATTCGAGGAATTGCAGGCGCGCACCGGCGCCGAGTTGCGCCTCGCCAACGACTGGCAAACCCTGACGGCGCCGGATATCGCGCCGCCGGTAAAGCGCCAGGGCTGAGCCCCATGGCGGACATCATATTAGGCATCGGCACCACCCACGGGCCGCTGCTGGCGACGCCGCCCGACGCCTGGGACGGGCGCGCCGAGGTGGACCGCAAGAACCCGGCGCTGGCCTGGCGGGACGGCACCTATTCGTTCGAGGAATTATACGAGGTCCGCAAAGACAAATATTTCGACGAGCAGAACAGCCTGGCCGTCCGCACCGAAAATTTCAATCGCTGCCAGACCGCCCTGGACGGCCTTGGGCGTACCGCCGCCGCCGCCAAACCCGACGTGATGGTGATCGTCGGCGATGATCAGCACGAGTGGTTCATGGACGCGGTGCAGCCGTCCTTCGCCATCTACCATGCCGGCGAAGTCACCAATTACGCCCTCGACAAGGAAACCAAGGACTGGCACCGGGCCTATGGCCGCGGCCATTCCATGGGGATGAACCATCCCGAGACCGATCAGACCTACAAGGTGGCCGATGATCTGGCGGTGCATATGATCGACCGCACGATTCTGGACGAATTCGACACGTCTTCGTGCGGCGCCCAGCCCATGGGCGACAACGGGCCGCGCAATATCGGCCACGCCTACGGCTTCGTGGTGCGGCGCATCTTGCGCGACAAGCCGATGGCCATCGTGCCGGTGCTGATCAACACCTATTTTTCGCCCAACCAGCCCACCGCCAAGCGCTGCTACGATTACGGCCGCGCCCTCGGCCGGGCGATCAAATCCTGGGATACAAAGGCGCGCGTCGCGGTTTGCGCGTCCGGCGGCATGAGCCATTTCGTCATCGACGAGACCCTCGACAAGCGCCTGATCGACGCGCTTCAAAACCGCGACCAGAAGGCGCTCGCCTCGGAGCCCGAATTTTCCTTCCGCTCGGGCAATTCGGAGATCAAGAACTGGATCATCGTCGCCGGCATCTGCGCCGAGACCGACATGGAAATGACGGTCCATGACTACGTGCCCTGCTACCGCTCCGAAGCCGGCACCGGCAGCGGCATGGCCTTCGCCACCTGGAGCTGATGCATTTCGTTGCCTACCAGAGCCGCCATTTCGGTGCGGTTGAAACGCTGTGGGAACAGGTTTTTCCGGACGATCCCGACTGGAACAAGGCCGCAGCGACGATACCCGCAATTTTGCAAGAGCGGCCGGACTTGTTCCGGCTGGCGCTGCAGGACGAGACCGTGGTCGGCGCGATCGTCGCCGGCTATGACGGCCATCGCGGCTGGCTGTATTCGGCGGCGGTGCTGGCGGACCATCGGGGCCGGGGCATCGGCACGGCCCTGGTCAAAGAAGCGGAAAGCCGGCTGCGGGCGCTGGGCTGCGTGAAGATAAACCTGCAAGTGCGGAGGTTGAATTCCGGCGCCGCCGCGTTCTACGAGAAATTGGGCTACCGGCCTGAAGACCGGATCAGCATGGGCAAGCGCCTGGAGGGTCATGGCTGACACCATTGTCGTCTTCGGCGTCGGCCCCGGCACCGGCGATGCCCTCATCCGCCGTTTCGCCGCCGCCGGTTTTCGCCCGGTGATGGTGGCGCGCAAATTGGATCACATCGGGCCCCTCGCCGAAGATATTCAATCGCGCGGCGGCAAGGCCCTGGCCGCGACCATCGACATTACCGGCGAAGACGCCGTGGCGGAGTTGTTCGCCCGCGCCGAAAGCGAGTTGGGCCCGGTAACCGTGACCGTCTTCAACGCGTCGTTCCGCCTTAACAAGCCCTTCGCCGACATCACCATGGCGGAATTCCAGCAAACACTGGCGGTGAATTTCAAAGGCGCCTTTTTGATGGCGCGCGAAGCGGCCCGGCGCATGGTGCCGAGGGGCGCCGGCTCGATCTTTTTCACCGGCGCCCAATCCACCTTCCGGGGCCGCAAGAACCTGGCCGCCTTCGGCATGGCCAAGGCCGGCGTGCGCGGCCTGGCGCTGAGCATGGCCGAGGACCTAGGTCCCCAAGGCATCCACGTGGCCAATTTCAACATCGAGGCCCAGTGGACAACCCCAAGACCCGGGCCCGCGACCCCGGCCTGATCGGCACCGGCAAGCTTATCGACACCGCCGCCATCGCCGAAACCTACTATCGGACGCATTTGCAGCCCAAAGACGCCTGGGATTTCGATGTGCACATCAGGGCTGAGGAGACTGGCGGGTAAGGCTTATTCTATTTTGTTCTATTTCATGACAGTATACTAATTTATTACAATATTATAACAATATTTTAGTATACTGTCATGGAATGAGACGAAGCCCGATCACCCAATATAGGCGTTCAGCGGCCATGAGCTGGTGTATAGCTGGCAGGTCGAGAATTCCGCTGCGCCGCCGGAACGGGTGGCGGTCAAATTCCATCCCCAAGGCGCCGGCACCGAAATCACCGTGCTCCATGAGTATATTTCTGATGAAACATTGCGCGCCGGCCGCGAAAAGGGCTGGGCCGGATGCCTGGAAGGCCTGGCGGCGTTCGCCGAAGCAACCGAATTGGGCGGCTGATTGCGGGCCCCAGGATTACAGGCCGTCCAGGAATCCGAGCGCGTCGACAAGGATTTCCGGCGCCGGATTGGTCTCCGCAAGCCGCGCCTTGATCAGGGATATGTTCAACGGCTGCATGTGTCCGCAGGCTTCGACGAATAATTTGTCCTTCGGATCGAGCCGGTGCAGTTTCGAAACGATCAGGTCATCCAGGCATGGCGCAATTACGTGAATTTGTTTTTCGCCGTCCATTACGGTTTTCTCAATCGCACGCGCCTTCCAGCCCGGCGGAAATTTTGCGGTGTTTTCATCGACGCCGTCGATATAAAATCCAAATATGGCGTGGAAATTAGAATCGGCTCCAAACCAGGCGTTGATTTCCTCCGACGCCAAATCATCTGGATGGCGAGCCTCCCATTCCGCGGCATTGCCGGGATAGGCGTCAATTTCACCCGATGTTCTTAATATCGCGGGGGAGGCAGAATGTCCGACCAATATGGCCTGGCTGCCAATAATAAACACGGTGTCCGTTTCGAAATGCCGGCCGATGGAGCGAACGGCGCGCATAAGGTCTGCTTCCGTCCGTTCGCCAAATCCGGCGCTACGGCGCGGCACGGGATACCAGTCCTTGGCGGGCCATTCGCCATAACCGTTTGCGCAGTTCCGGATCCTGGATTTCCGCCCCCAATGTGAACGGCGATTGGACGCGGAGCCGGTTCATCTCCGCCGAGCGCCGGGTGATGATGGTTCGCAACTCGCCGGGCTCCAGCGCCAGCAAGGCCCGCCATTGGTCCAGATAGTTCTGGGATTGGCCGGCGGCGCGTGCCTCGGATATCACCGTCCGCGCCTTCATGACGATCTCCGAGTCCGAGCCCATGCGGCGGGCGATGAGGCGGTGCATGATCAGCTTGGCGCGGTCATTGACCGCTTCGGCATTGACCGAACGGGCAGCCTTGGCGCGGCGGTGGTCACCGCGCAAACGCTTCGCCAACTCAAGAATTTGACCGCGGCTCTCCGGCGGCACCAGCACTTCGACCCGGGCCAGTCCGGCGGCCGCGCCTTCGGTTTTATACCGTTGAATTCGCTCACGAATTCCCATATCAACTCCGTATCCGGGATACGTTTAACTTAGCGTATCCCGGATACGGTTTCAAGGATAAAACAGTAATAAAACGGCGCCCGGTTGCCAGGGCGCCGCTTGCCTGTCGAATTTTCGGGGCTGTTATTCCGCGGCCTGGCTGTTGCTTTCCTTCTTGGCCTCGGTTTCGGCATTGCCTTCGGCTTCGTTGATGATCGCCGCCAGCTCCTGGGCGCTGGGCTTGTCGGCGGGATCGTTGATGAAGCGGCCGTGCTTTTTATAGAACACGTCGGTCTTGTGATGGCGCTGGACCGCCAGCGGCATGCCCTTGAAAAAATCATAAAGGGCGACGAAGCCGCCGGTCCACATGGTGCGGATCATGTGCATCTTTTGCCGGCTGGCGTTAATCGCCTTCATGTCGGCGTTCTCCATGGTGTGGAAATTCTCCCGGTCACCGAGCGCTTCGCGCACCGCCGCCGGAGTCGCCCAATTGCAGCGGTAGTGGATCTTGCCGTCGGGACGGATGATGTAAACGACGTTGGGCATGAAGCCGTATAATTTATGGAAATCGCCGTCGACGGTGTCCACCAGCACGCGCCGGTGCTCGCCATAGCGGGGCGCCACCAGTTTCGCCGCCTTGATTTTCTCATCGAAGTTCTGGTGGGGCCCAAGCCGTTCGCCTGGATGGGCTTCGCGCACATAGATCATCAGGAATTCCACATCGGGAAACTCCTCCTTGATGTCTTTCATGGTCGGGATGTTTTTGGTGTACATGGAACAAGTGGAAGAGCCGGTCTCGATCATCACCCACTTGCCGGCGAAATCGGACAGCTTGACCGCTTCGCCGGTGGCCAGATCGGTCAGCTCGGAATCCTTAAACTCGTCGCCGGCGCGCGGACCGACGAACATTTCGAAGTTATAATCGGTGACCTTGAAGTGGGGGTTGTTGTAGATCGGCGGCGCCGGCTGTGGCTCGGACATGATTAATCTCCCTCATGGGTGCGTGCGATGGCGTTGCGGCGGATTGCCGCCGCTGCAATTACTTTTATGGAACTATATTCCCAATTTATCCCTATAGCCGTGTCCAGTCAAATCTCCAGGCGAAGAAAAACGGCGCCCCGACCGGAGCGCCGATTGGCATAATTAGGATCGCGGCTTACTCCGCCGCCTGGCTCTTGCCGCCGCTTTTGTCCGCCACGTCGGCGCGGGCGCGGGCTTCGGCTTCGTTGATGATCTCGGCCAGCTCCTGGGCGCTGGGCTTGTCGGCGGGATCGTTGATGAAGCGGCCGTGCTTTTTATAGAACGTGTCGGTCTTGTAGTGGCGCGCCAGGGTCACCGGCATGCCGCGGAAGAAATCATAAAGGGCGAGGGCGCCGCCGGTCCACATGGTGCGCACCATATGCGCCTTTTTGCGCCCGGCGCGGAGCGACAAGGTGTCGGCGTTCTCCAGGGTGTGGTAGTTGTCCCGGTCATTCAATGCATCGCGCACCGCCGCCGGGGTCGCCCAATTGCAGCGGTAGTGGATCTTGCCGTCGGGCCGGATGATGTAGACCACGTTGGGCATGGCGCCATAAGCGCGGTGAAAATCGCCGCCGAAATTGTCGACCAGGACGCGCCGGTGCTCGGCGTATCGGGGCGCCACCATCTTCGCCGCCTTGATCTTGTCTTCGAATTGCTTGTGCTGGCCGAGCCGCTCGCCGGGATGGGCCTCGCGAACATAGACAAGAAGGAACTCCACGTCGGCAAACTCGCCCTCGATTTCCTTCATGTCGGGAATGTTCTTGGTGTACATGGAACAGGTCGAGGACCCGGTCTCGATGACCACCCATTTGCCAGCGAAATCGGACAGCTTGATTTCTTCGGACGTGCCCAGGTCGGTGAGCGTGAAATCTTTCAAATCGTCGCCGGCGCGGGGGCCGACGAACATCTCGAAATTATAGTCGCTGGGCCGGAAGCGGGGCGTGTTGTAGGCCGGCGGTGCTGGCTGTTGATCGGACATGACGGTTTTCCCTGCAACGAAAGGTTTTGACTTACTTTTTAAGGACTATACGCCCAATTTACCGCCATCGCATTCGCGGGTCAAAATAAAACGGCGCCCCGGTTTCCCGGCGCGCCGTAATATGAATTGTTGAAAAGCCTTACTGGGCGGCGGCGGCCGGCTATTCGCGCTCCTTCACGCCGGTCAGGTCCTGCCGCGCGATAGTTGGTTGCTGGTTTAAATTCCGGCAACAACCGGGTTCTTGAGCTCGCCGATGCCGCCGATGGTGATGCGCACCGTATCGCCCGGTTGCAGGAAGGTGCCGTGCGGCCGCCCGACCCCGGACGGGGTGCCGGTGGCGATCACGTCGCCGGGGCGCAGGGTCAGCCGGGCGCTGATATATTCAATCTGTTCCTCGATATTGAAGATCATCATGGCGGCAACGGCGTCCTGCTTGTGATCGTCATTGACCCAGAGATCGATCTTGCATTCATAGGGGTCGGGGATCGCCGAGACCGGCACGATCCAGGGGCCCATGGGGGCCGAGGTCTCGAACGATTTGTGCGCGAACCAGTCGGTCTGGAAGCGCGGCCAATCCTCGCGCCTGCCGTTGTCGCGGGCCGACAGATCGTTGAAGATGGTATAGCCGGCGACGATGGAGCGGGCGTTCTCCTTGGTCAGGTTGCGGCCATAGCGGCCGATGACAACGCCCAGCTCGGCCTCCCAGTCCACCTGCTTTGAGGTGTGCGGGATTTGGATTTCCGCGCCGGGGCCGATCACGCAGTGGGCCGGGGATTTCAGGAACATATAGGGTTTGACCACCGATTTGTCGGTGGCCTTGTCCTCGGCGCCCATTTCAAGTTGATGGTCCTTGTAGTTGGAACCGGCGTTGAAGATGGCGGCGGGATAGAGGATCGGCGCGTTGAGGGTGACGTCCGATAGCGCCATGGTATCGATGGAACCGGCGTCCATCTTGTCGGCGATGGCTTCCAGCACCGGCAGGGCG
>JAYGEH010000253.1:0-11264 GCA_046582475.1 Rhodospirillales bacterium | reverse complement strand
CGTGTGCTCTTCCGATCTCGGGCATGGGCGAGGATTGCCTGAATCTTAATATCTGGACCCCGGCCAAGGACGCGGATGAAAAACTCCCGGTGATGGTCTGGCTGTATGGCGGCTCCTACGTGCGTGGCAGCGCCGCCGACGCCCGCAGCGACGGCGAGGTGTTCGCCAACAAGGGCGTGGTCTATGTGACGTTCAATTACCGCGCCGGATTGTTTGGCTTTTTCGCGCATCCCGAATTGTCCAGGGAGTCGCCCGAGAATTCCTCCGGCAATTACGGCCTGCTGGACGCCTTCGCGGCGATGCAATGGATCCGCGAAAACATCGCGGCCTTCGGCGGCGATCCCGGCCGGGTGACGGTGTTCGGCGTTTCCGCCGGATCGGCCACCATCTCGCTGCTGATCACCTCGCCGCTCAGCGCCGGGCTCTGGGACCAGGCTATCTTGCAAAGCCCCGGCGCCTTCCGCCCGCTCTACAATCTCGAAGACGCGGAGCAGGAGGGGCGCAAATTGGGCGACGATCTAGACGCATTACGCAACATGACACCGGAAGAAATTCTGGCGCGCACGCCGGATTTCCAGCCCCGGGTGCGCGGCCTGACGACGCCCCGGGTGCTGCGTCCGATCTGCGACGGCTGGGTGATCCCCTTGGAAGAGCGCGACGCCTTCGCCGCCGGCCAAGTCAACGTGATGCCGGTGATTGTCGGCAACATGGAAGACGAAGGTTCCTGGGGCGTCGCCAACTGGCCAATCGAGACCATGGACGCCTACCGGGAATTGCTGGCGACCAATTTCGGCGCTGCAACCGACGAAGCCATGGCGCTATACCCGGCAGCGGATGGTGCCAGCATCAAGTTTCGGCTCGGCGAGCTGTTTGGCGATACCCAGTTCACCTACGGCTCCTGGCGGCTGGCCGCCGATATGAACAAGCTGGGCGCCAAATCATTCCGCTATGTATTCACCCGCCGGGCGCCCGGCATGGAGGGCGCGCCCGGCCACGGCAACGATGTGGAATATGTGTTCGGCAATGTCAAAGACGGCCGGCCCGGCTATGAGGCGACCGACCACGGGATTTCGGACGTAATGATGGATGCCTTCATCCGCTTCGCCGAATCCGGTGATCCCAATGGTGATGGCCTGATCGATTGGCCCGCCTATAGCGAAGCCGATGACCGCTATCTGGAAATCGGCGACGAATTTTCGGTCAGCGGCGGCTGGCGCTCGCCGCAGATGGTGTTCCTGCACAAATATCTGGGCGCCGGGCGCTAATAGGCAAATAATCCCCTATTCCGCCGCCTTGTCGGCAATGGCGATATTGTCCGGCGCCAGCGCGCGCCAATCGGCGCAGGCGGCAATCTCGGTATCGACCACGGCGCAAACCTTGGTCAAGTCCGGCAAGGGCGGGGCATCCTCGCCCGCCTCCATAGCCTGGGCCGCTTCCAACAACAGACGGCGCAAATGGACAACGGCGGCATCGGCCGGCACCAGATGCTCCCTTGTGCGGTCATAGATCGGCCCCATGGAAAGCGCCACGACGGCGTCTTCCGGCTCCAGCCCTTTAAACCCGGACCAGCTTTCCTTCATGCGCGATCGGTCCTGGCCGAAGCGGTTCTCCCAGGTGCCGCGCCAGCGGAAATCGTCTTCCGACCAAAGCCGGGGATCGTCCAGGCCCGATTGCTTCAACTGGCGCGGCCGGTCGCCGGTAAATTCGCCGAAGGCCACCAGATAGGTGGAAGTGTTTTCATCGTCCCTCGGAACCTCGAACAGGGTCGCGGTGCGCACTTCGGCGGGGATGATGCGCGCCGACGGCATGATGAACGGCACGATGCGGACGCTTTGATTGCCGTTTTCGCCCTTGCGGATGGCCGCATAGTGAAAGCCGAAATTGGTGGTTTCGATGCTTAACATGGGTGCATCGTCGGCCACCGCCAGACCGCCCGGATTGTTGGCGTCGGTGTTGCGCTGGAAGTTTCCCGACGCCCAGCCCGGGTTGGCCATGTCGGCGTGCAGGATTCCCACGTGCGACGAATCCAGCCCGCCCTCCAGCAACTGGGTGTAATTGCAGTTGAGATCGACCCGGGCCACATAGAGAATTTCTTCAGGCGGATCGAAAAACGCGAAATGGGGGAACGTCGGTTCTTTATCGGCGGGACCGAAATAGCCCCAGATCAGACCGCCGGCTTCGCGCACCGGATAGGCCGCGGCGCGAAATCCGGAGCAAAAATCGGGATCGGGATTGTTGGGCGCTTCCAGCAGCGCCCCGCTCACATCATATTTCCAGCCGTGATAGATGCAGCGGAGGCCGCCCGCCTCGTTGCGCCCGAGGGCCAGCGACGCGCCCCGGTGGCTGCAAAACTCATCCAACAGGCCGAATTTGCCGCCGGTATCCCGGAAGGCCACGAAATCCTCGCCGCAGAAACGAATGCGCACCGGATCGCCGTCCGGCTCGGTCAACTGTTTGGCGTCGGCGATCGGGTTCCAATAGGCGCGGAAGACCTTGCCCATGGGCGTTCCCGGACCGACCCGGCACAGCATTTCATTGTCTTCCCGGCGCATGGCTGGCTCCCGTCAGTTAGACTTGGTCAAAACCGTACTGCCACCAGCAAGATTGCTCAAGCTCTGGGATCGCTGAACGGCAGGCCGAAGCGGGCGCGGCCGTAATTGATCGCCTGCGTGTCCCAATTGATGGCCACCTGGGAGGCCGCCGCGTGCACATCGCGCCAGCAGCGCTGCACGTGGCTGGAAGGTTCCATGCCGCGCATGCCGGCAAGGCCATAGAGCCGGTCGGTGGCGCGCATGCACAGCACTACCGCATAGGCGTTGTTGCGCCGCCACGCGGTGCGTTGCAGCAGGCTCGGAATTTCGCCGGCCCCGGTCATCGCCTCGGCGGCGGCGCAATCGCGCGCCAGCAACGCCCAGGCAGCTTCAATCTCGGCCGCCGATTCGGAGATGCGCAGGAGGATCGCCGGCTGCTCGGCAAGCTTGGCGCCGAAACCCGAGGCGCGGCTTTCGATATCCTCTTCGGTCAGCTCCAGCGCGCCTCGCGCGATCCCTAAGGGCGGCGCCGTGAACAACTTGGCGCCGACGCCCCAAAACGGAATTTTGTAAAGATTGCCCGGATTGACGGCGCTGCCCGGCGTCGGGCCGCCATGCATGTCGAGCGAGGAGATCATCCGGTAATCGGGAATAAAAACCTTCTTCATGGCGATGGAGCGGCTGCCGGTGCCGGCCAAGCCGGTGACGAACCAATCGTCGATAATCTGGTAATCGGATTTCGGCACCAGGGCGAAGCGATGCTCCGCCGGCCCGTCTTCCGGGCGCAGGAAGATTTGCAGATTTACCCAGCCGGCGAAATCGACGCCGCTGGAATAGTTCCAGACGCCGTCGACCACGATGCCGGAATCCACCGCCTCCACATGGGCATCCTTTCCGGGATAGGCGGAAGCGATGAGGGTGCGGGGATCGTCGCCCCACAATTCCTGCTGCGCCTTGGCGTCCTTCATGCCATTGACCAGCCCGTGAAGCGCGAGGTTGGTGAAGATCCAGGCGCTGGAGCCGCAGCCGCGCCCCAATTCGGCGGCCAAATCCACCATCAGCCCGATATCCATCTCCAGCCCGCCGAAGGCTTCCGGCTGGTATATCCGGTAAAATCCCGCGTCCTGGAATTCCGCGTGGGTTTCGGCCGGAATCGTCCGGTTCTTTTCGGTCGCCTCGGCCCGTTCGCGCAAAACCGGCACCAGGTCCTGGGCCCGCTGGATCAGCTCCCGGCGCAATTCTGCTTTATCGTTCAAATCAATATCCCCCTCGCCTGACCGGGTGCGATCATAGGCATATAGCGCCGGCGTGGCGAACAAAGTCTGGCTCTGCACCAGCCCGATCAGCTATGCCGGCGGCGAGGATTTGCAGCGGGATATTTCGAACTTGAAAGCCGGCATGGAGGCCGGCGTCGACCAGGGTTTCCTGCCGGTCGTCGCGCCGGCCAGCTTGGCCGAATACCGGGCCTGGGCCGAATTGCGCATCGATGCCCTCAACCACGCCCTCCAAGGCATCCCCGAGGACCGGGTCCGCTATCAAATCTGTTGGGGCAGCTTCAATTCGCCGCATCTCGGCGATGTGCCGCTGGCCGATATCGTCGACTTGGTCTTGAAGGTGCGCGCCGGCGCTTACGCCATCGAAGGCGCCAACCCGCGCCACGCCCACGAATGGCGCATCTGGGAAGAGGTCAAACTGCCGGACGGAAAAATGCTGATCCCCGGCGTCGTCACCCATTCCACCAATATCGTCGAGCACCCGGAACTGGTGGCAGAGCGCTTGGCGCAATTTGCCGGGCTGGTCGGCGCTGAAAACTTGATGGCCGGCACCGATTGCGGATTTGCCCAAGGACCGCTGGTGCGCCGGGTGCATCCATCCGTGCAATGGGCTAAGCTGCAAGCCCTGGCCGAGGGCGCGGCGCTGGCCAGGCGCCAACTTTGGTAATGAAATTACCAGCAATCCCGGGAGGAACCAATGGACGCTTTGAATTACCCGATCATCGACGCCGACGCCCATGTCATCGAGAGCGACGATACCTGGGATTTCCTGGAACCGGCGGAAGCCAAATACCGGCCGAAAAAGGTGGACGATCCCGATAACCCTGGCTTCGGCTATTGGGAAGTGAACGGCCAGCGCGGCCCCATGGCCCTGGAAGTGGAGAGCGGCGACGCGCCCGACGACCGGGCGCAACTTTCCAACCGCCGGGTCGGCACGCCCCGGGAAAGCCGGCGTATGCAGGATACCGCCAAGCGCATCGCTCACATGGATGAGCTCGGCATCGACGTGCAGATTTTGCACACCACCATTTGGCTTTTGAACCTGACTTTGGAGCCCGACGGCGAAGCGGCGCTCGCCCGCTCCTGGAACAAATGGCTGGCCGCAACCACCCAGGGCACCAGCGAACGGCTGCGCTGGTCGTGCCTGGTGCCGCCCTCGATGCCGGACGAGGCGGTCAACCAGATGCGCTGGTCCAAGGAGCATGGCGCCTGCGCCGTTTTCCTGCGCCCCATGGAAGGCGAGCGCTGGGTGACCGACCCGGCCTTTTACCCGATCCTGGAAGAGGCGGAGAAATTGGACCTGCCCATCGCCATCCATATCGCCAACGCCAATCCCGCCAATGTTGCCATGTACGATAACGTGGCCACCGGGCCCCAGACCAAAGCCTGGGGCATCTTCCGGGTGCCGACGGTTGAGGCCTGCATGTTCCTGATCATGAGCGACATTCGGAAATTGTTTCCCAAGCTGCGTTGGGGCTTCATCGAATCGGCGGCCCAATGGGTGCCTTGGGTGCACAACGAATCCGTCCGCCGCATGGAAACGCTGGGCATCACGCCGCCGGACAATGTGTTCGAAGCGGCCAATATCTATATCACCTGCCAGAGCGACGACGATCTGCCCTGGGTGCTGAAATACGCCGGCGAGAACAGCCTGATGATCGGCACCGACTACGGCCATTCGGACCCGTCCTCGGATATCGATTCCATCAATTTCATCCGCGAGGCGGACGATCTCGCCGCCGCCACCAAGGAACGCATCCTCTATCGCAATCCGGCCGCGCTCTATGGGCTGTCGCAGGGCGCGTGACGGCCGGCCTGCGACCAGGAATATAATATGATGAAAATCAAGGCAGCCGTGTTCCGCGACGACAGCGGCATCCCAACCATTGAAGAGCTGGATTTGACCGGCCCCGGCCCCGGCGAGGTGCTGGTGCGCATTACCGCCACCGGCGTCTGCCATACGGATTTGAAATCCGCCGGCGCCGGCAGCCCGGTGCCGAAGCCCACCGTGCTCGGCCATGAAGGCGCCGGCATCGTCGAAGGGGTGGGCGCCGGCGTCACCAAGCTGGCCGCCGGCGATCCGGTGGTGATGAGCTTCGATTCCTGCGGCCACTGCCCCAGTTGCAACGACGCGCAGCCCTCTTATTGCCACAATTCCAACCCCTTCGTCTCGTCGCGCCCGGAATCCGAATACTATCTGAAGGCGGACGGCGCGCCGGTGCATGGCGATTTCTTCGCCCAATCCTCGTTCGCCAGCCACGCCATCGGCACCGAGCGCAGCGTCGTCAAGGTGCGCGATGACGCGCCGCTGGAGCAGCTCGGCCCCTTGGGTTGCGGCGTCCAGACCGGCGCCGGCACCATCCTCAACGAGTTCAAAATGAAGCCCGGCCAGAGCCTGGCGGTGTTCGGCTCCGGCACCCTCGGCCTCAGCGCCATCATGGCGGCGCGCATATCCGGCGCGGCCCGCATCATCGCCATCGACCGCCACGCCCACCGCTTGGAACTGGCCGCCGAATTGGGCGCCGACGACACCATCCTGGCCGGCAACGAGGCCATCGACGAGCAGGTGCTGGACCTGACCGGCGGCGGCGTCGATTTCACCCTGGACACCACCAGCGTGCCCGAAGTCATGGTCCAGGCGATCCAGGTGCTGGCGCCGCGCGGCACTTGCGCCTTCGTCACCGGCGCCTGGGACGGAACCCCGTTGCCGATCCCGGTGCGCCACCTGGTCGGCGGCGGGCGCATGATCCGCGGCATCGGCGAAGGCGGCAGCAACCCCGAGGTATTCATCCCGCGCCTGGTGGATTTCTTCATGGACGGCCGCCTGCCCATCGACCGGTTGTCCAAGAAATACCCCTTCGAGGACATCGCCCAGGCCTTCCACGACTCGGAACAAGGCGATACGGTGAAGCCGCTTCTGATGATGGGATGAGGAATTTTCCCGGCGTATTCAACGATGCCGCCGACTGGCGCGGGCCGGAAATGGCACAGCGCACCGACTGGCTGCGCCCGCTGACCCCTGCCCAGATCGCCGAGATCGGCGCTGCCCTCGAAAATTTCGAGGCGACCGGCAAAACCATCGGCGCAATGGCGCGGGTAGATTTCCCCTTGCCCGAATTCGCGTCCGATCTGACCCATATGAGCGCCCAGCTGCAGAACGGCCCCGGCATCCAGATGTATCGCGGCTTTCCGGTGCGGGATTTTTCGAAAGCCCAGTTGCGTCTGATCTATTGGGGCATCGGCTGCATCTGGGCACCGCCCGGGCGCAAAGCCGGCATGGGGACGTGATCGGCGATGTGCGCCAGATCGGCGACACCGCCGACAATTTCTCGGGCCGCGCCTACACCTCCAGCGACGATCTGCATTTCCATTGCGACTCCGCGGACGTGGCCGGCCTGTTTTGCCTGCGCGTCGCCAAGGCGGGCGGCATCAGCCGCGCCGTCAGCATCGTCGCCATCCACAACGAGATGGCGCGGGCCCGCCCCGATCTCCTGGCGGCACTCTACCGGCCCCTGGTCTACAGCCACCGCGGCCGCCAAGCGCCCGGCGCGGCGCCCGAATACGAGCAGCCCATGTTCGCGTGCTTCGCCGGGCGCTTCGTCAGCCGGGTCTCGCCCGCCTACATCGAATGGGGCTACAAAAAGCGCGGCACCGAGATGCCGGCGGATCAGAAAGCGGCCATGGAGATGGTCATGGGGCTGACCGAGGATCCGGCCTTCTTCATGGAAAAGGAATTTGCCGAAGGCGACATCCAGTTCGTCAACAATCTCCGCCTGCTGCACGCCCGCTCGGAATTCACCGACCATCCGGACCCGGACGAAAAGCGCCACCTGTTGCGCCTCTGGCTGTCGGTGCCGGACAGCCCGGAACTGCCGGCCTCGTTCGCCCCCTATTACGGCGAGGTGGCCGCCGGCGCGGTGCGCGGCGGCTACTGGACCGACCAGGAACCGGTGTTCGAAACCCTGTTCGCACAATAGGAACAACGCAGCCATGAAAATCTCCACCGAGGAAGCCTTTGCGACGCCATCAATGATGGCCGAATGGAAAAAACTGATCGACGACGGCAACCCCGGCGAGCCAGGCCTCGAGCAAATGATCGGCGCCATCCTCGATCCCATCAGCGATTGGGAGGCGATGCTCCAGGAGCGCCTGCCCGAGCTCGGTCCCCTGCGCATCCAGGCGATGGATGAAAGCGGCGTCGATATGCAGCTCATCTTCATTACCGCCCCCGGCGTGCAGCCCTTCAACGCCGATCTGGCGAACGCGCTGGCGATCGATGCCAACGACGTCTTGATCGAAGCGGTGAACGCCCACCCGGCGCGCTTCGCCGGCCTCGCGGCGATCGCGCCGCAGGCGCCCGAAGCGGCGGCCAAGGAATTGCAGCGCGCCGTCGGCCTCGGCCTCAAGGGGGCGGCGATCAATTCCCACACCAAGGGCGAATATCTGGACGCGCCCGGCTTCCGCCCGATCCTGGAGGCGGCGGTGGACCTGGATGTGCCCATCTACCTGCATCCCCGCACCGTGCCGCCGGCGATGGCCGAGATATTCGCCGAGCGCCATATGGAAGGCGCCTTCTGGGGCTTTCAGACCGAAACCGGCCTGCATATGCTGCGCCTGATGGTGAGCGGCGTGTTCGACGATCTGCCGGACTTGAAAATCGTCGTCGGCCATCTCGGCGAAGGCATCCCCTTCTGGCTCGACCGCCTCGACCGCCAATACCACCGGGGCCAGCCGGTGCGTGAACGGGTCCCACATTGGACCGCCAAGCGCCTGCCCTCGGAATACCTGGCGGACAATTTCTTCATCACCTCGTCGGGCCATAATTGGGACCCGGCGGTGCGCTTCGTGGAGGAGGTCATCGGCGAGGACCGCCTCATGTTCGCCATCGACTACCCTTACGCCAACTGCAACCAACAGGTGCAACAGGCCGCCGCCATCAGCCTCGCCAACGCAGACAAGTTCTACCACCTCAACGCCAAGCGAGTTTTTAAACTCTGATTCGGTAACGTCACATTCGAGCCCGGCTGGGGATGGCATGGTTGGCCAGCCGGGCGCCCCGGCGATTTGCTCCGCCCCTATATCAATACCCTCATTTGATTGCCCCCCCCACCTCGATCCTCCCCCTCCAGGGGGGAGGAAGGGGCGTTTCAATCTTCCTGCTTGATGCCGGTGGCGTCTTCGAAGGCTTGTTTGATGTGGTCGGGCTGGCCCACCTGGAAGACGAAGCGCTTCATGATGCCGGTATGGATGGTCTCGCCCTTTTCGATCTCTTCGGTGGTCATGCCGTTCACGAAGATATCCTTGCCGATGATCGGCAGTTCGATACAGGCGTTGACCTTGGCATCGCGCACCGTCGCCTTCGGGTCCTCGCCGCGCTCGATGGCCTCCATATCGTCGAAGAATTTTTTGCGGATCATGGCGATGCCGCGGTCGCTCTTGCCCAGATGCTCGTTCGGCCGGTCGGCCTGCTCGCCCTGGCCGACCCAGGCGACGAAATCCTGGTTCATCGTGTGGGAGGTGATCCAGCGCCCGGTCGCCTCGTCCTTGATCGGGCTGTACCAGTGCGGAATGGAGGTCTGCTCATAGGGCTCTTTCTCCTTTGGCACCCGGTTGAAGAACCAGCCCACGGAAAGCGTCGTCTGGTCGTCGATGGGCACCCGGTATTCGAAATGCTCGCCGGTGAACAGCATGTTCGGCCACAGGCAATTGCGCCCCACCGTCCACAGGGGATTGTTTTCGTCGGTATCTTCCTTGATCCGATGATAGGAAAACCCGTATTCGAATTCCTTGAAATCCACCATCAGATGCTTGGCCACATAGGGGCCGGTGGCGCCGGTTTGGCGCACCGACCAATTGTCGTGCATCCATTCGAAATGCACCGGATCGATGGAATTTTCCTGGCACTGGAACCAGTTGCAGGGCACTTCGGTGAAGACGATGCGGACGAACCCGTTCTTCCAGGTGAACGGCTCCCAGTTGGGCACCAGCGGCGCCGGCTCCGGCCCCAGATAGGCGAACAGCAATCCCGCCAGTTCCTGGACCTTATAGGATTTGATGGTGACCTGGCTGCGCAGCCTGGCGGCGGGATCGATGGTGTCCTCGTAGGGCTGGGCAAGGCAGGTGCCGTCGTGATCCCAAAGCCAGCCGTGGTAGTTGCAGCGCAGGCCCCGATCCTCGGCATAGCCATAGGACAGATCGGCGCGCCGGTGCGCGCAATGGCGGTCGAGGAGGCCGTAGGTGCCGCTGCGGTCTTTATACAGCACCAGGTCCTCGCCCATCAGGCGCACCGGCTTGGTCTCGGCGTCCTCGAATTCCGACGCCGCCGCGATCGGGTGCCAATAGCGGCGCATCAGTTTGCCCATGGGCGTCTCGGCGCCCACCTGCATCAGCCGTTGATTGCGATCTTCTTCGAGCATTGTCCCGCCCCTTAAATTCCGTCCGGCCTAAACATAAGGTTTGAAACCGGCGGCGGCAATCTCATCGGCGCGGGCTTCGATTTCGCCCCTGCGGCAATCGAGGTGCCAAACAAGGGCGCACCGGCCCACCTTCTTACCACCTATGCCATACCACCCCTGGTATGGCGACCCGAAATGCGACACAAATCGCCAAATCGACCATGGGGGTGGTTGGGGGTTTGTGGGGGTTTATGGGGGTACCGCCGGCGCAGCCGGTCTGGGGATGGCAAGCGTTACGCATCATCCAACGAGCCCAAAAACTCCCGGTGCCCGGCTTCCGGATCGTAGGCCTCGGCGCCGCCGCCGGTGCCGCCGCGCGGCCGCAGGGTTGCGCCGCCATGGACCAGCCCCAAAATGCGCGCCTGCAATTCCACCGACTGCATGGCGGTATCGAAATCGCCGGCATTGAGGGCGGCGTCATAGACCGGTTCCAGCTTATCCATCAACGCGTCCGCCGCCGCCGCCCGCTTTTCCGCCTGTTCGGCGAAGGCGGCCGCCTGCAAACCCGCCAGGCGCCCGGCCACATCGGGCCGGCGCAACAATTCGGAGGCCTGGTGCGAGGCATTGGCCGGCGCGTATCCGGCCATGCGCGCCGCCTCCGCGCCCGACACGCCGGTGGCGAAGGCCTGGGCGAAGGTTTCGTGGCGGGTCGATAGCGTGCCCTCGGTTTCAAGTGATGGTGTCGGTGTGTCCATGAGACTCTCCCATAAAATTTGTACTGTAAATGTTCTGGTATCATTTAGTACGTACCGTGCACAGCGCAAGTGGCAAATCAGAACAATTTAAGACAGAACTTTAGCTCGTGTAGGGATGCGGGGTAGGCCCGAAATTGGGATCGTGTACTTAATTCCAGCATTTGGCCGTTCTAGGCTCAGGACCCATTAATTATTAATTCAGCATTTCACCGGATGATGTCCTTAGGACCTTTGGAGGGCATCAAATGAAAGACTTATTCTGGCTGACGCAAACGCAATTGGACCGCATGGCACCCCATTTTCCTTTGT
>JAYGEH010000246.1:0-12815 GCA_046582475.1 Rhodospirillales bacterium | reverse complement strand
GTAATTAATTTCATGACAGTACAATTAATTTTCGTGACAGTAAACTAAATTATTGAAATATTATAACAATAATTTAGTATACTGTCATGAAATAGAGTTGCCAATACGCTCAAACAACAGCGCCAACGCACTGCCTCAGCTTACATTCGTATTCGGCTGAGAATTTTTGGGGAAAGTCCTGTCCATTACCCCTTGCGCCGGCCCTCCCACAAACTAAATAACACGTAGCGCCTGCGGGCGCTCGTGCTCTTGGAAATTGTGAATATCCAATTTGATCCCACGCCGGGCAGTAGCTCGGTTTACGTGAACGCCGGTTGTGCGAATCACAAATCGAGGTGCCAAAATGGACGGTTTGCCCTTTCCTCTGCGTCCTCTGTGACCTCTGTGTTGAATCCACTTCTCTCTTCTCACCGTCTCACCGCCCCTGTGGTACAATCTTCATGGTTGGGCCGAGCAAGTCACATAGCGAGGTGCCGGGAAGGACGGCCAATCGGCCAACCCGTGGCCATCCCCGATTAGCCTGGGCACGGGGGTTACCCCCATAAACCCCCACAAAACCCCAACCACCCCCATGGTCGTTTTGGTGGTTTGTGTTGCATTTAGGCGCCGAACACTACGGGTGGTAGGGCAGGGACCTGCATCGGGCGTCCGGTTGCAAAGCGAGGCCCCGGCACTAAAATTCCGCTCCCGCCCCTGCGGGCGCAAACATCGGGAGGCATCGTCATGAGCAACATCAAAAACCGGCGCTGGGTATTGGCTGCGTACCCCGAAGGCATGCCCGGCGAAGATACCTTCCGGCTGGAGGAAGACCTCCCGGTCGCCGACCTGGCCGATGGCGAGATATTGGTGGCGGCGAAATATTTGTCGGTCGATCCCTATATGCGGGGGCGCATCTCGCCGGCCAAAAACTACGCCCCCGGCATCGAGCCCGGCCAGTTGATGACCGGCGGCGGCGTCGGCGAAGTGATCGAAAGCCGCTCCGCCAAATTTGCCGCCGGCGATATGGTCGAGACCATGGGTTTCGGCTGGCAGGCGTTCGCCGTGTTGGACGGCGGCACCGATGGCATCAGCGCTGTGGACCCGGACCTGGCCCCCATCGAAAGCGCCTTGGGCTGGCTCGGCATGCCCGGGCGCACCGCCTATTTCGGGCTGTTTCACGTGGCCCAGATCCAGCCCGGCGATTGCGTGGTCATTTCGGCGGCATCGGGAGCGGTGGGCCAGGTGGCGGGACAACTGGCCCAGGCCCATGGCTGCCGCACGGTGGCCGTGGCGTCCTCGCAGGCGAAACTGGATTGGTGCGCCGAGATCGGCTACGACGCCGGCGTCAATTACCGCGATGCGGATGATCTGCCCGCCGCCCTCGCCAAAGTTTGCCCGGACGGCGTCGATGTCTATTTCGACAACACTTCCGGGCCGATCCAGGACGCGGTCATGTTGAACCTGGCGCTTGGCGCGCGCATTGCCCTTTGCGGCACCATTTCGCTGTCGGCCACCTTCGGCCAGTCCGACATCGGGTTGCGCCTCAATCGCCAGCTCCTGATCAACCGGGCGCGCATGCAGGGTTTTCTGGTGACCGACTTCGCCGCGCAATACGCCGAGGCAAACCAGGCCCTGGCCAAGGCGCGCGCCGACGGCAATTTGCAATTCCGCGAAGACGTCATGGACGGCATCGAAAACATGCCGGCGGCGTTTTTGAAGCTGCTGACCAGCGACAACTTCGGCAAGCAGTTGATTAAGATTTGAAAATTGTCTCAGCGCTGGTTTCCCGCGCCCCGGCGTTCTAAAATCGCCGCAACCAGCGGGGAGAATCAGATCATGGGCGAAGCAGGGTTGCCGATACCGTCGGACGTACTCGATCACGTTTCCATCGCGGTGCCCGATCTGGAAGCCGCGGCGGCATTTTACCGGGATAATTTCGGCCTGACCGTGGGCGATCCCATCGCGTTGCCCGCCGAGGGCATGCGCATCGCCTATGTACAACTCGCCAACATCAAGATCGAATTGATGCAGCCGACTTCCGACGGCTCGGCGATCGCCAAGTTCCTGGCCCGCAACCCGGCCGGCGGCATCCACCATATCTGTTTG
Source organism: Rhodospirillales bacterium (assembly GCA_046582475.1). Taxonomy (GTDB): domain Bacteria; phylum Pseudomonadota; class Alphaproteobacteria; order Rhodospirillales; family UBA2165. The sequence continues at coordinate 10,730 of JAYGEH010000246.1, read as the reverse complement.
GCCACGCCCGATGCGGATGCGGCGGCTGAGGCGGCATCGAAAGCCGGTTTGCGGGTGCTCGGCGACGGCGCGGCGAAGCCCGGCCATCACGGCCGCAAATTGTTTTTCCTGCATCCCAAGGATGCCCTCGGCACCCTCATTGAAGTGGAGCAAGCGGAATGAAACTTCCAATTCATATTCCAAAGGAGCAAGCACAGTGGCGCTAACCAGGGACTATGGGGAAATCCTGTTCGAGGTACGCGAAGACGCCGCCTGGATCACCATCAACCGGCCCGACGTGCGCAATGCGTTTCGCGAGCAAACCCTGGACGAGCTGACCGACGCGGTGAAGGCGACGCGGGAAGACCCGTCCATCGTTGCCGCCGTCATCACCGGCGCCGGCGACAAGGCGTTTTCCGCCGGCGGCGATTTCCACGCCATGATGAAACTCAACCGGGCCAACGCGGTGATGTGGAACGACCGCATGCTGGGCCTCGCCATGGCCATCCGCGGCGCGCCGATCCCGGTGATCGCCATGGTCCACGGCGCCTGCATGGGCGGCGGCCACGAGTTGGCCCTCTGGTGCGATCTGGTGATCGCCGCCGACGACGGCGTGTTCGGGCAGACCGGCGCCAAGGTCGGCGCCTGCCCCACCGTCGGCGCCACCCAATATATTCCGCGCCTGATCGGCGACCGGCTGGCCAAGGAAATGATTTTCCTCTGCCGCACCTTCGGCGCCGAGGAAGCGGTGCGCATCGGCCTCATCAACCGGGTGGTGCCGAAAGCGGAGTTGCAAGCCGAGACCGAGGAATGGTGCCGCCGCATCAAGGGCTATTCCGGGCAAACCCTGCGCGCCACCAAGAAAAGCCTCAACCACGAAGGCGACGCCCTCTATGCATCCTGGCAGGAAGGCATGGAATTGCTGGCCGAGATTTGGGGATCGGAGGAAAGCCTGGAAGGCATGAACGCGTTCCTGGAAAAGCGCGCCCCCAATTTCCAGAAGTTCCGCCTTGAGCGCAAAGCCAAAATGGACGCCTACCTGGATGACTTCGCCCATGACCGCAACCGGCGGCCAGGCGGCTGACACGATGGCAACCGGGGCGGGCGCGCTGGCCGGCATCCGGGTGATCGATCTGACCCGCATCCTGGCGGGTCCGTTCTGCACCATGAATCTGGGCGACATGGGCGCCGAGATCATCAAGATCGAGCAGCCCGGCAAGGGCGACGACACGCGCGGCTGGGGGCCGCCCTTCGCCGGCGGCGAGAGCGCCTATTTCCTCGGCATCAACCGGGGCAAGAAGAGCGTCACCCTGGACCTGAAAGATGCGCGCGGGCTGGATATCCTGAAACGCCTGCTTAGGGTTGGCGATGTTTTGATCGATAACTTCAAGCCCGGCACTCTGGACAAGCTGGGCATCAGCGCCGATTGGCTGTCCCAAAACGCGCCGCAAATCATCCATTGCCAGATATCGGGATACGGCGACAAGGGGCCCAAGGGCGGCATGCCCGGTTATGATTTCCTATTGCAGGCCGAAAGCGGGCTGATGAGCATCACCGGAGCGGAAGGCGGCGGGCCGACCAAATTGGGGGTCGCCATCGTCGATGTGTGCACCGGCCAATATGCGGCGATGACCATCCTCGCCGCCCTCAACGCCCGGGGGCGCACCGGCAAGGGGCAACGAGTAGCGGTCAATTTGTTCAACACCAGCCTCTCCATGCTGGTCAATGTGGCCGCCAACTACCTGGTCGGCGGCGAGAAGGCGGGGCGCTACGGCAACGGCCATCCCAACATCGTGCCCTACCGGGATTACCCTTGCGCCGAGGGCGAAATCGCCTTGTCGGTGGGCAACGACACCCAGTTCGCCAGGTTCGCCGAAATCGCCGGCCATCCGGAATGGAGCGATGATGAGAACTTCAAGACCAACGCCGGGCGCGTGGTCAACAGAGATCGCGTTGATCAGATGGTGCGGGACGCGCTCGCCGCCAAGCCGGCCGAAGACTGGATCACTGAATTGCAGGCGGCCGGCATATCCTGCTCGATGATCTATCCCGTCGATCAGGCCCTGGAAAGCGCCCAGGCCGCCGCCAACGGAATGGTCATTGAAATGGACCATCCGACGGCCGGGCGCTTCCGCGCCCTCGGCATCCCTTACGAATTCTCCGATACCGCCGCCGCCGTGCAAGGCCCGCCGCCGATCCTCGGCGCAGACACGGATGCGGTGCTGGGCGAACTTGGAATTTCGGATGCGGAAATCGCGGCGATGCGGGACGATGGGGTGGTCTAGTAAGCCAGTTTTTCGAATACCGGCGTCACGTCGCCGTTCCAGGCGCCGTCATAGAGGGCGAGGATTTCGTCGGCCGGGGTGACGCCCGATTGGGCAATCTCGAGCAACGGATCGAGGAACCCGGTTTCGTCCCGGCTATTGCCGTCGGGCCGGGCGCGCCGGGCGAGGCCATCCTTGGCCATGGCCAGAACATCCTGCGCCAAATCCTGCACTGTGCCGCTCCGGAAAGGGGTCTTCAGCGCGGTTCTCGGCACATCTCTCCTTAAAGCCTCGATTTCCTGGTACGACCAGCCGCCGATCAAATCGGCGGCGGCGGCGAGGGCATCGTCGTCATAAAGGAGCCCCACCCAGAACGCCGGCAGGGCGCAAAGATTGTCCCACGGCCCGCCGTCGGCGCCGCGCATTTCCAGAAATTGCTTGAGGCGAACTTCCGGGAATACGGTGGTCATATGGTCTTCCCAATCCTTGATGGTGGGCACTTCGCCGGGCAGCGCCGGCAGCTTGCCGGCCAGGAAATCCCGGAACGACTGGCCCGACGCATCGATATAGGTTTCGTTGCGGTAGACGAAATACATCGGCACATCGAGGATATAATCCACGTAACGCGCGAACCCGAAGCCGTCTTCGAAGACGAACGGCAGCATGCCGCAGCGGTCGGGATCGGTGTCGGTCCAGATGTAGCTGCGATAGCTGGCAAAGCCGTTCTTGGCGCCGCCCTTGAACGGGGAATTGGCCCAAAGGGCGGTGGCGACGGGCTGCAAGGCCAAGGCGACGCGGTACATTTGAACCATGCGCGCCTCGTCGGAAAAATCCAGATTCACCTGCACCGTACAGGTGGCGAGCATCATGTGGTGGCCGAGGCTGCCGCGCTTGGTCATATAGTCGCGCATGATCTTGTAGCGGCCCTTGGGCATCCATTTGATATCCTCGATGGACCAGGTCGGCGCATAGCCGATGCCCATCACGCCCACATTCATTTCGCCGGCGACTTCCTTGACCTGTTTCAAATGGCCGGTCAGCTCGGAACAGGTCTGATGGATGGTTTCCACCGGCGCGCCGGAAAGCTCCAGCTGACCGCCGGGCTCCAAGGTGACCGACGAGCCGTCCGGCTTGGAAAGCGCGATGACGTTGCCGCCTTCCAGAACCGGCGTCCAACCGAAGCGGGTGAGGCCGTCCAACAGCGCGCCGATGCCTTTTGGCCCATCATAGGCAACCGGCGCCAAGCCATCGGGATCGAAGACTAATTTCTCATGCTCGGTGCCGATGCGCCACGTCTCGCGCGGCTTGCAGCCGGCCTCTAGATAGGCAATGAGCTGGGATGTGCCGGTAATGATGTCGCCCTTGCCGGGCGCTTCGGTTGCCTGCGTGTCCAAATTGGTGGAATCCCTATTTACTTCCGAATGATGCGCCGCCGGGCCCGAGTTTAGCGCCGCCAGTCTCCGGCAATCGCCTGGAAGCAGGCCAGCGCCGCAATCGCTGCCGTTTCGGCGCGCAGAATCCGCCGCCCCAGACCGGCGCGTCTAACAAATGCGAGATTTGCCAGGGCGTCAAGCTCTACCTTCGCAAAGCCGCCCTCCGGCCCGATCAGGATGGCGATGCCGGTTTTCTCGCCGGCGGCAATTTCCGCCGCCACCTCGGCGATCGGCGGGCCGCCGCCGGTCTCGTCCATGACCAGAAGCGTGCGGCCCCCGGGCCAGGCTGCAAGCACCGCGTCCAGGTTTGCCGGTTCGCGGATTTCGGGCAGGCCGAGGCGCCCGCATTGTTCCGCCGCTTCGCGCGCAATGGTGCCGAGCCGGTCCAGGCGCAGGCGCTCCGAATTGGTGTGCTGGGTGATCACCGGCCAGATAAGGCTGGCGCCCAGCTCGGTGGCCTTTTGCGCGATCAGATCGTTCTGCTGGCGCTTAACCGGCGCGAACAGGAGCCACGGTCCGGCCAATGGATCGGCGGCGCCGTCGTCCGATTGCGGTCGGGTTTGCTCGCGCACATGCAGGCGCCCGCCCCTTCGTTCCAGGGCGGCGATCTCGGCCAGCCATTCGCCGTCGCGCCCGTTGAACAAAAGAACCTGGCCGCCCTCCCCCAGGCGCATGACATTTTTCAGGTAATGGGCCTGTTCCGCATCCAAGGCGGCGCCGGCATCGGCGGCCAGCGCCGCCTCTACATAGAGCCGGATTTTCGGTGTATCGGTCATCGCCGCATTTTCACATTCCTTCGGCGGTTTTGCCATCATGCTTGTCAACAAAGGCTCGACGCCCGGATAATGCCCCAATGAGCGACATGTCGGCCAGCGACATCCCCAAGGGCAATTGGGTCGAGCGGCTTCTGCCGGCGCGGCTACGCCCCTATGCGCGCATGGCCCGCTTCGACCGGCCGATCGGCACCTGGCTGCTGCTGTTCCCCTGCTGGTGGTCCTTAAGCCTCGCCGCCGAGGGCTGGCCAAACCTCTATTTGATTCTATTGTTCGGCCTCGGTGCGCTGGTGATGCGCGGGGCGGGGTGCACCTTCAACGACATCACCGACCGGGATTTCGACGGCCGCGTGGCGCGCACCGCCGACCGGCCGATCCCGTCCGGCGCCGTCAGCGTGCGCCAAGCGGTCCTTTATATGGGGGCGTTGTTGCTGATCGGCCTGGCGATCCTTTTGCAGTTTAACCGCTTCGCGGTGATCGTCGGCGCCGCGTCCCTGGTGCTGATCGTCATCTATCCTTTTATGAAGCGCATCACCTACTGGCCGCAATTTTTCCTTGGCCTGGCCTTCAATTGGGGGGCCTTGCTGGGCTGGGCGGCGGTGCGCGGCGATCTAGGGTTGCCGGCTTACCTGCTCTACGCGGCCGGTATCTTCTGGACCTTGGGCTATGACACCATCTACGCCCACCAGGACAAGGAAGACGACGCCCCGGTCGGCATCAAGTCCCTGGCCCTGAAATTCGGTTCAGCGACGCGGCCCTACCTCTACGCATTTTACGCCGCCGCCATCGCCCTGGCCGCCGCATCGGGCTGGGCGGAGGGCCTCGCCTGGCCGTTCTACGCGCTCCTGGCCGCCGGCGCCGTGCAGCTTGCCTGGCAGGCGCGCGGCATCGATTTGGACGATCCCGTGGACTGCCTGGTGAAATTCAAATCCAACCGAATGTTCGGCTGGCTCCTATTCGCCGCGATGATTGCCGGGAGGGTGGTTTAGGTGGATTGATATTCCGCGCGCCAACATGCAGACTCCTGGCGAATACTATCAGACGCGACCGGGGGAGTTGCCGGCGATCAACGGCACAGATTAGGACCAGAATTTTCAGGATAGGAGGAAGACATGGGTAGATTGGATGGACGGGTGGCGATCATCACCGGCGCCGCGCAGGGCATCGGCGCCGCCTACGCCAAGGCGCTGGCCGGCGAGGGGGCGCGCGTCGCGCTTTCCGATATTCAGGACGCAGGCGCCGTGGCCCGGGAGATCGAAGCCACCTATCAGGGCGCCGAAACCCTGGCGCTGCATACCGACGTTTCCGATGAAAGCCAAGTGAATGCCATGGTCGCCGAGACGGTGGAACGCTTCGGCAAGCTCGATATCCTCATATCGAACGCCGCGTTGTTCGCGTCGGTCAGCCACAAACCGTTCCTGGATATCCAGGTCGAGGAATGGGACCGGGTGATGGCGGTCAACGTCAGGGGCCCGTGGCTATGCGCCAGGGCGGCGGTGCCGGAAATGCGCAAGAACGGCTATGGCAAGATCGTTAATATCGCCTCCGGAACCTTGTTCAAGGGGGCGCCCAACTTTTTGCACTATGTCACCTCGAAGGGCGCCATCCTTGCCATGAGCCGCTCCATGTCGCGCGAAGTGGGCGGCGACGGCATTTGCGTCAACACCCTGGCGCCGGGCCTGACTATGAGTGAAGGCGTGTTGGAGAGCGATGAATATTTGGCGGGCCGCGACGCAAACATGGCATCCCGCGCCCTCAAACGCTATCAGGAACCGGAAGACCTGACCGGCGCCATGTTGTTCCTGGTGTCATCGGATTCCGACTTCATGACCGGCCAGTGCATGGTGGTCGACGGCGGTTCGGTCAATCATTAGTGCCTAGCCGGGTGGCGCTAAGTCTCGGGGGCAATCACCAGCGGCTCGATCAGGCTTCGGAAGTCGTCCGGCATGGCAGCCGAGACGCGCTTATCGACGTCGAAAAATACTTCGACTTCGGTTTGCGCGGCGCACAATATATCCCGTTCGGCGGCATACAGGCGCTGCTCGTGGGTCAGGCTTTTGCCGCCGATACGGCGAAACGTGCCTTCGATGCGCATCAACTCACCGACCTTGATTTCGGCAAAAAAATCGATGGTGAGGTTGGCCACCACGGTCCCCAGGCCGCGCGCCTTGAGGCTCGCTTGGGTAATGCCGGCGTGGTGCAGCATCTGGAAACCGCCATCGTCAAAGAACTCCGCGTAATAGCGCACATTCATGTGCCCGTAGTGATCGCAATGGCGCGGCAAAACGATACCGCGATAGGTGACGAACCAGTCGGCCATGGGAGTCTCATATATTTGTTTCGGTGCGTGACCGTCATAACGCCTGTGCACGGGGGTGGGCAAGGCCAGGCTTTGAACCAACGCCAAATTATTGTTGTCTTGATCAATGGAAATGTTTGGCGCTTCGTCGCCCACTCAAATAAGCAATAACCGTAACCGTCAGCCCCTAAGAGGCCTGATATTGCGCGCCCGGCGGCGAGGGGTAATACCAACCAGCACAAATAAACACCCCTTGTGATCTTCTTTCTCGTTTCCTCGGTAGGAGGGGAGGCGCGGGCGATGCGGACCCATCGGCAAGCCTTCCCGACACCCCGAGGGAGCGGGAAAGGCGACCGGTCGGACGGCTTTGCGCGGTCCCCGGATGTCGTCGCGCACCGCTTATGATGCAAAGGCATCACAGCGCGGCACGCTCCTAACCGGAAACCGCGCAAAGCCGTCACAAGGGGTGTTTATTTGTGCTGGTTGGTATTATGTTTTAATTCAAGCAGTTGGACATCCAGAGAACCTTGAGGAGCCGAGCGCCATGAAAGGACCGCGTGTATCTCTCAGCCATGCCGGATTTCATGTTTACGACATGGACAAGATGATCGATTTCTACGTTCGCGTATTTGGATTCAAAGTGACCGACCGGGGCGAGGACCGCTTGGTATTCTTGGGCGCCGACCCCAAGGATCATCACCAGTTGATCATGTTTGGCGGGCGTAAGACCGAGAAAGACAGCAAGCATTACGGCCATATGGCGTTCCGCGTCGATTGCATGGACACCTTGCGCGAAATTCACGCCAACGCCAAAGCCGAGGCCGAGGCAACCGATATCCGCACCATGACCCACGGCAACGCCTGGTCGGTCTATTTCCAGGATCCCGAAGGCAACACCGCCGAAGCCTTTATCGATACACCTTGGTATGTGCAGCAACCGTTCATCGAACCTTATGACTTGGATCAGAGCGACGAAGAAATAACAAATTTACCGAGGCATTGCTGGCCAAGCATGAGAGCACAAGGCCGATCGAGGATTGGCGCAAGGAATTGTCCGAGGAACTTGGCCTAAGCTGACAAGGCCGCCATTGGGGCCGCCACCGTTATTTGAATGTATTTATTGCCAGGAATAATAGGGCGGCAAGCACGGCGCTGGCCGGAACGGTGATCAGCCAGGCGGCGATGATGGTGAACAAATGCCGGCGCCGGACCAATTTGCGCGCCCGTGCCTTGGCCCAGCTTCGCTCGCTGGAAGCGGGCTTGGGTTTTGCGCCGTTCTCGAAGCTGGCCTGGGCGCCGAGGGCCCTCGGCAAGGCGATATCGACCCGCCGGTTGGTGATAAATTCGCGCAAAAACCCAACCCCGAAGACGGCGCCGAGGGCGATGTGGGTGGAGGAAACCGGCAGGCCCGCAGCCGAGGCGACGACCACCGTGATCGATGCCGAGAGGGCGACGCAGAACGCCCGCACCCGGTCCAGTTTGGTGATCTTTTCGCCGACGATCTCGATAATCTTGGGCCCGAATAACAGCAAACCAACGGTTATGCCGATGGCGCCGATGGCCAGCACCCAAAGGGGCAAGGTGACCTTGGCGGCGACGGTACCCTCGGTCACCGCAACAACAATGGCCGCCAACGGACCGACCGCATTGGCGACATCGTTGGAACCGTGTGCAAAGGACAAAAGCGCCGCCGCGCAGATAAGCGGAATGGTGAACAGGTTGCCCACCGATTTGCGCCGGTTTTCCAGATTAACGGCGGCGCGCGCGACCGCCGATTTGACGGCCACATAGGAAAGCCCGAAGGCACCGACGCCGATCACCGCGATGATCGAGGCATCGGGCTGCCAAATGCGCTTGAAGCCCTTCATCACCAGATAGACCGAAAACACAGCCGCCATGATGGCGACCAGAACCGGCACCCAGCGCTTGGCGGCAGCGATTTTGTCTTGCCGGTAGAGCACCGCGAATTTTATGAATGCCAGGAAACCGGCCGCGACGATGCCGCCGAGAATCGGTGATATGACCCAACTGGCGGCGATCTTCGCCATCACCCCCCAATTCACCGAGGCGAACCCGGCCGCCGCGATGCCCGCCCCCATGACGCCGCCGACGATGGAATGGGTGGTCGATACCGGCGCGCCGACCAGGGTGGCCAGATTGACCCAAACCGCCGCCGACAAAAGCGCCGCCAGCATCGCCCATATGAATATGGATTTATCGGCGAAAGCGTCCGGGCTGACGATGCTTTTGGATATGGTGCTGACCACATCGCCGCCGGCAATCAGCGCGCCGCCGGCTTCGAATATGGCGGCGATGGCCAGCGCGCCGAGCATGGTCAAGGCCTTCGATCCGACCGCCGGACCCACATTGTTGGCGACATCGTTGGCGCCGATGTTCATGGCCATGTAACCGCCGACGATGGCGGCGATGGTGAGGATGGTAAAGCCGTCGCCGCCGGACCGGAACAGCATGAACACCCAGACACCGAGCAGGAACAAAAGCCCGAAGCCCAGGTTCAGGTTTCCCTTGGACGTATAGGCCGCGGCCCGTTCGAGCTGTACGAAACGCTTGAGGTCTTTATCGACGGTGGTGCGTTTGGCTGCCACGGAGGGATCGCTCTTCGGGCCTGAGAACAAAGACATGATCACCATCCAACTTTATGACGAAGCGCTGCCATCCCGGCATCGCATAGCCTGAACGATGATGCCGGTCAACCTACGAAATTACGAATTGTTCCACATTGACCTAAATCAATAAAAACAAGGACTTGGACTTGAATAACGCCCCTGCCCAATCGATAATTCCGAACGGCGGGAAATTTTCCCATCCGAATCACGCGGCGGGTTGGAGGCTTTGGCATGGCGGACAGCATTGTTTATCTGAACGGCGAATACCTGCCCGAGGCCGAGGCGCTTGTGCCGGTCACCGAACGCGGCTTTTTCGGCGGCGACGGCGTCTATGAAGTGACCCGGACTTTCGCCGGCAAGCTGTTCCGCCTGGACGCGCATCTCAAACGTTTGTACCGCTCCCTCGCCTATATCCGGGTCGATGCCGGCTTCGATTCAACCCAAATGGGCGCCATCACGGAGGAGACCTTGCGCCGCAATCTTGAACGGCTCGGGCCAGGCGCCGATTTCGCCCTCTGGCATGTGGTGGCGCGCGCCGATTCGGTGCACGGCAATCCGGAGGGGAAGCCGCCCGGCCCGATCATTTCCATCTTCTGCGTGGAGACCGACTTTGCTCATTACGCGGACGCCTATTTGCGTGGCATGCGCCTGCTTACCCCGGGCATCCGGCGGACGCCGGCCGATAGCATCGATCCCAAGGCCAAGGTGCTGAGCCGCATGAACCAAATTCAGGCGGCGCTGGAAGTGGCCGAAAACGATCCCGGCGCGGTCCCCCTGCTCCTGGACCGGGACGGCAATATCACCGAAACCAACACCGGCAATTTCTTTTTTGTGGCAAACGGCAAGCTGATGACATCGAGCCCGCGGGGCGTGCTCGGCGGCGTCACCCGGGCCGCGGTTTTGGAGATCGCCGCCAAGCTGGGAATCGAAACCGTCGAGGGCGATTTCACCCCCTACGACATCTATGCCGCCGACGAGGCCTTCGTCACCTCCACCTCGCCGGTGATCCTGCCGGTCAAAAGCCTCAACGGCAACCGCATCGGCGGCGATGGTGACGGCACCTTGCCAGGCCCGGTGACCCTCAAGCTAATGCGGGCGTTCATCGACTTGGCCGGTATGGACTTCGTCGCCCAGGCGCTGGAAATGCTGTCCGCCAATGAGGCGGCCGACAGCCTTGCCGAATGGCGGGCACGCCTGGCCGATTGACCGGCGCAATCTAGGCTCAGGACCCATTAATTATTAATTCAGCATTTCACCGGATGATGTCCTTAGGACCTTTGGAGGGCATCAAATGAAAGACTTATTCTGGCTGACGCAAACGCAATTGGACCGCATGGCACCCCATTTTCCTTTGT
>JAYGEH010000239.1:0-4305 GCA_046582475.1 Rhodospirillales bacterium | reverse complement strand
ACAAAGGAAAATGGGGTGCCATGCGGTCCAATTGCGTTTGCGTCAGCCAGAATAAGTCTTTCATTTGATGCCCTCCAAAGGTCCTAAGGACATCATCCGGTGAAATGCTGAATTAATAATTAATGGGTCCTGAGCCTAGTCATTGCCGAAGCGGCTTTCGATGACGCCGAACACGGCGCGAATGCCCATGGCTTCACCGCCCATCGGGCGGCCCGGCTTATTGGTGGTGTTCCAGCCCATCAAATCTACATGCGCCCAAGACTGGGCGCCGTTGATGAATTCGCTTAGGAAAAGCGCCGCCGTGATGGCGCCGCCGAAGCGCCCCTCGGGCGCGTTGGTAAGATCGGCGGTGGCACCGTCCACCAATTTGCGGTAGCCGGGCCAGAGCGGCATCCGCCAGAGCGGATCCTCCAGCCCCTCGCCGGCCGCCAGCAGGTCCGCCGCCAGGGCATCGTCGTTGCAAAACAGCGCCGGCAGGTCCGGGCCCAGGGCCATCCTGGCGGCGCCGGTGAGGGTGGCGAAATCGATCAGCAAGTCCGGCGCCTCGCCGCCCGCCTCAAACAAGGCATCGGCCAGGATCACCCGTCCCTCCGCATCGGTGTTGCCGATCTCGATGGTTTTGCCGGACCGCGTGGTGATCACATCCAAGGGGTATAGGGCGTTGCCGGAAATCGCGTTTTCCACCGCCGGCACCAGTACCCGGAGGCGCACCGGCAATTCAGACGCCATGATCATATTGCCGAGGCCGAGCATATTGGCGCCGCCGCCCATGTCTTTTTTCATCATTTTCATGCCGTCGGCGGCCTTGATGTCGAGACCGCCGGTATCGAAACAGACGCCCTTGCCGACCAAGGTCACCTTCGGGTGCTGCGGCTGCCCCCAGGTGATATCGATCAGGCAGGGCGGATTGTCGCTGGCCCGGCCGACCGCGTGGATCGAGGGATAATTCTGCTCGAGCAGCGCGTCGCCGGTGATCACGGCGATCTCGGCGCCGTGCTGGGCGGCAATATCCGATGCCGCCGCCGCCATCTCCGCCGGCCCCATGTCGCCGGCTGGGGTGTTGATCAAATCGCGCACCAGATAGATGCTTGCCGCCCAATTGAGGACCTGCTCCGCCCGGCAGCCGTCCGGCCAGACCAGCCGCGCGCCATCTTCGTCTTTTGCGTCTCCCTTATAGCGGTCGAACTTGTAGGCGCCGAGCCCCCAGGCGAGGGCCGCGCCTTCGGGCTCGGAGACGCCTTCGAGGGCGTAGAGGCCCGCCGGCAACTGAGCCTGGAGGCCGCCCAAATCCCACATGCCGCCGTCATCGTCGGCGCCGGCAACGACGCCGGCCAAACTGCCATCGGGCGCCGGCAGCAGGCATAGCTTTCCCGCCTCCGCCTTGAAACCGGTGCTTGCCATCCAGGCCCTGGTCAAATCGTCCTTGGCCGCCAGCCAGGGCTCGAGGCGGTCCTTGGAAACGGTTTCGATGGCCACCGGCGCACCGCCGGGCGCGGCTTCGGCGTAGAGTTTTTCGATATCGATCATGGTTTCACGGGTCCCCTCAACCCTGCGGCTGGATGATGATGCGGTCGCGGGTGCGGTCTTCGAGCACCAGGCGGTAGGCCTCTTCCGCGTCTTCCAGCCCGAAGCGCGCGCCGTCCAGAATCGGAAAGGGCTTGAAGGCGCCGGCTTCGAAACCGGGGCGCATGCGCGCCAATAGCTGCGCCGATACCACATGGTCGTGGTCCATATTGCTGATGCCGATCAGCCGGTGGTTGCCCCGGTAGAAGGTGCGCAAATTGATAGTGACATCCTCGGTGAAGGTGGAAATGATGATATGGCGGCCTTGCTTGGCGAGGGCGTTGGACGCCGCCTCGAAATAGGGATCGCCGGCGCCGTTCATGATGATATCGGCGCCGCTGCCGTCGGTGCGCTCCAGGATCGCCTTGGTCAGGTCCGCTTCGGCGCGGAGATCGATCACCTCCACCGGGCCGCTGGCATGGCCCCTATAGTCGCCCAGCGCCCGCTCGACGGCGATCACCCTTGCGCCGGCGCCGGTGGCGATCTGCACGGACGCCTCGCCGACCTTGCCGGCGGCGCCGAGCACCGCGACCACGTCGTCGGCGCCCACATTGGCGCCATCCACCAGACCCAGCCAGGCGCAAGTCCAGGATACGCCGATGCCGGCGGCCTCGTGCATGGATATATTGGCGGGCTTCTCGCAAAGCCCGGCGGTCTTGACCACATTATAGTGGGCGTGATTGCCGTCCCGCTTCATGCCCAGATCGCCGCCGGTTCCCCAAACCTGCTTGCCGATCATATCGCCGGGGCCTTCGGCAACGATGCCGGCATAGTCGCGCCCCGGCGTCCGTGGCCACACAAGGTTCGGCATTTTACCGAGCAGCGCTTTCACGTCGCTGGGATTGACGCCGCTGGCATGCACCTCGATCAATGCCTCGCCGTCGCCGATGGCTGGGCAATCCATTTCGGCCAGTTCGAACTTTAACTTGTCGGAACTTTCCGATTTTTCGTTGGCGCGAATGGCTTTCATTGGGTTTTACCGGTTGTTGCGGCGGCTGTCGGGGGGCTTCGGATTATCAAACCGGACGCCAGCGGCAATGGCCAGCGGAATTTCGGCTATTGGGCCGATCAAAACCAATTCGAGGGCGTGGACCGGTGTCATCGAAACTGGTCGATGCGTTGATGCCTGTAACCGCCACCGAACCTTACATTATCGAAAACCCCGCCGATCAGACTTTCAGGTTAAATTGCCGACGAAATCAACCGCATCCGCGCCCGGGTGAAGCGTTTGAACAGCAACCGCGCCCACGCCGAATATCCCCATTGGCGCCCTTCATTGACCTGTTTCGGCGCCGGGACTACCATCGGCCAAGGATAATTGCCCGAAAATGGGAGTGCGCATCATGAGCGAGTTTCGCGTCCGGCCACGGTCCCACGCCAGCCTGCAGGACTGGATCGCCGCCGATAAAGGCTATTTCGAGGACGAGGGGCTGACCAATCTCGATTTCGTCACCCACGCGTTCGATGCCAGCACCTTGAACGGCCCCGATCTGCCCGAACAAAAATCCGGCGCTTACGACGCGGCGGCGGCCGATCCGTCGAAGTCAGACGAGGCGACCAACCTCAACACCTTCTGCCATTGGGCCGTGAACAAGGCCATCGGCGGCGGCCACGGGCGCATGTGGGCGCACGCCTATTCCTGGACCATTTCCGGAATCTACGTGCCCTGGGATTCGCCCATCGAACAGCCCGAACAATTGGCCGGTGTGCCGGTGGCGGTGGGCAAACGCTCGGGCAGCCATTTTTCCACGGTGCTGTCCATGGAAAAATACATGGCGGTGGACGACATCAATGTGCAATTCGTCGGCTTGCCCAATATCCGCCTCGCCCTGGCCCTGGACGGCAAGTTGGCCGCGGTCAACGGCCTCGGCGCGCCCTGCTATGTGCTGGAACAAAACGGCTTCCGCAAAATCATCGATAACTGTTTCATGCAGGGCTTTTTGTTGTCAGGCGATGTGGAGACCGAGCACGCCCAGGCCTATTTCCGCGCCCTGATGCGCGCCCAGCAGGATGTGGATTTGAACCCGGAAGACTATAAAGAGATGGTGCTGGAGCATTCGGTGCCCGCGGAATTCCAGGGGGCGGTGAAAAATGTCGCCGCGCTGGGCATACCGACGCGCATCGTTTTTCAGGACTACACCGAGCAAATGTACGAGGCAACCCGCCGCTGGATGGATGGCCACGATTTTTTCGACGATGTGGATACGGCGGAAGAAGTCACCGCCTACAAGGACGCCATGCTGGGCTGACGCCCGCCGCCACCGGCATGCTGCGGCAGTGGCTTATGAGCGAACCGGAATTCGACCTGATCGCCGTCGGCGGCGGTTTCGCCGGGCTGACGGCAGCTGCCCGCGCCGCCGATTTGGGGCTCAAGACGCTGGTGCTGGAGCGGGATTCCGACGACCGCTATTTCTGCAATTCGCGCATCACGTCGGGGGTCTTTCACGTCGCCTCCAACAATGTCCGCCTTGGCGCCGATGAATTGATCGCCGCCATCGAAATCGAGACCGCCGGCTACGCCAAGCCGGAACTGGTGCGCGCCATCGCCGAAAATGCCGGCAAAACGGTGGAATGGCTGCGCGCCGCCGGAGTCAAGTTCGAGGCGCGCGGCGTCGGTTATGTGAATATGCGCCAGCACCTGGTCCTGGCACCGCCCAGGCGTATGCGCGCCGGCCTCGATTGGGAGGGGCGCGGCGGCGATTACACCTTGCGCGTCCTGGAAGCCCATCTCGCCAAATCCGG
>JAYGEH010000229.1:0-3331 GCA_046582475.1 Rhodospirillales bacterium | reverse complement strand
GCTAGCGTACCTGCAAGACGATCTTGCCGCGCACGTGGCCGGTGGCGCTCAATTCGTGGGCGGCGCGGATATCGTCCAAGGCCATGAACTGCATCTCCGGTGTCTGGATGACGCCATCGGTTATGAACGCCGAGATACGGTCCATAAACGCGCGGGAGCGCTGGACGTCCGGGCGCATGGCGACCACATCGTCCCGGGGGTTTGCAAAGCCGTCCGGCTGGCCGCCGATCCAGACCAGCTTGCCGCCCGGCTTCAGCACCGAATAGGAGCGCCCGTGCACTTCGCCGCCGACGGTGTCGAAGACCACGTCGCAATCGGCGACCGCTTCGGTGAAATCGGTTGTGTTGTAGTCGATCACCTCATCGGCGCCGAGGCCGGATACATAGTCGTGGTTGCCTGGGCTCGCCGTGGTGATCACATGGGCGCCGAGATGATGGCCGATCTGAATGCCGACGCTGCCGACGCCGCCGGCGCCGCCCTGGACCAGAAGCTTTTGCCCGGCGGCCAGATGCGCCGTGTCTTCGAGGGCGATCATCGCCGTGAGGGTGGTCAGCGCCAAAGCGGCGGCTTGGTCATGGGTAATGGACGCCGGCTTCAAGCCGACCAGATTGGCGCCGATGGCGATGGCTTCGGCGTAGGCGCCGTCGGCGCCTTGCGGCGTCACCCCATAAACCTGATCGCCCACCAGCAGCCCCTCGGCGCCATCGCCAAGCGCGCGCACCACGCCGGAGAAATCCCGGCCCAGGGTGTGCGGGAAAAAGCCTTCGGGAGGTTTGACGTAGGTACCGTTGCGGGATTTCCAATCGGCGGGGTTGACGGTGGCGGCATGGATATCGATGAGCACCTCGCCCGGCCCCGGCACCGGGTCCGCGATTTCACGCACCTGAAGCACCTCGGGTCCGCCAAAGGCGTCTATCTGCACCGCTTTCATGGGGTTCTCTCCTGCTGAATAATTTGGAGCGCACTATGGACTTCTAAAACCTCGAGTGAAATGCTTATAATCACCGCGTTGGGGAGAAGTGATCATGAGCAAAAAGCGTCTGGTTTCCGGCTTTCACCATTTCGCCATGGAAGTATCGGACATGGATAAATCCATCGCCTTCTACCGCGATCTGTTGGGCTTTAAATTGACCGAGCGCCATACCTCCGACGAGATCGAGGCGATCCCAATGGATCTGACCTTCTTGCGGGTTGGCGAGAACCATCATGATCTGGTCCTGGCCCACAATCCCAACAAAAAGTACCGCAGGCGCACCGCCGAAGACGATGCCGAGGGCCCGGCCTATATCCATCATTTCGCCTTCGGCTGCCCGGACCGGGCGGCCTGGCTGGAAATCATGGAAGACGTCCGGGCGCGCGGCATCGAGATTATCCGGGGGCCGGTGGTGCATTCCAAATACGATTCCCGCGGCGACGGCTCTTGGGGGGAGAACGAATCCTTCTATATCCTGGACCCGGACGGGCACCGGCTGGAACTGTTCTGTGAAATGGCGACCATCGCTGACGACGGCACTTTCGTCACGGTTCGCGGCGACCGCATCGAGGACGCCAAGGTCGAGGAAGTCTAGCTCTCCCGAATCCCTCAGGCCGTTTCCTCGCGGTACAAATCCAGGCGTTTCATAATTTCCCGGTCCGATATGACAATCATATGGGCAACCCCGCCGTTCGCCTGGTGGCGGGCCCAGGACCAGTGCGGGACCGTGAAGACATCCTTCGGCCCCCAGGCATGGGTGACATCGCCGATGCGGCTCTCGCCTTCGCCTTCGAGGACCACGCACAATTCGTTGGCCATGGACCGCCTGGTTTCGCCTGGCCCGCCCGCCGCCAACGCCACGGCGCGGGATGTCAGGGTCGGCAACAGGGGCGCGCCGTCGGCGGAGCCGCTATAGTCTACGCTGCGCATACCGCCTGCATCGGGGGATGCCTCGTCCAGGACATCTTGCATATCCTTCCACGGAAATCTGAGGGTCGCGTCATTGTCCGGATAGGCATCGCCGTCCGGCTTGCTTAACTCGCCGAACACCGCGTCCAGCTTGCCGACCAGGGGCAGATCGAGCACGTCCAGCCACACGGTACGCTCCGGACTGTCATTTTGGTGGCAGTGCCAGGTCCAGTTGGGGGTGATGATCAGATCGCCGTCATACATATCCAGGCGGCGGCCATCGACAAAAGTTGCGCCGCCTTCGCCTTCCAAGATGACTCGGATCGCCGCCGGCGTGTGCCGGTGCGCCGATGTCTGCTCGCCGGCAAGCACGCATTGAAAGGCGGCGATGATATGGCTGGTGGTCGATGGCGGCCCGTCCAGATGTGGATTGTTTAAGAGCAAGACCCGGTGATCGGCGTCCTTGCCGTGCACCAGCTCGGCGGATTTCTGGATTTGCGGCGCCATGTCCGCCCATTTCCAGATCACCGACGGCTCGCTCCGGGCCGGCTCGTTGATCACCAGCTTTTCGTAGACCTCCCAGAGTGGCGCCAGATTGCTGGTGCTTAAAGAATTTACAAATTCCTGCTTGTCCATGTTCGCCTCCTCACCCGGTTTGAGCGTTAAAATGGGGAATCACGGTTTCGCCAAAGAGGCGCACCGAAGCCTCGGCCACGCCGATATCGAGACCGTAGAAATTGACCTGCATGGAGACCTCGTCGCAGCCGCCGACGGCATCGTCGAAGGCGGTCAATTGGGCGATGATATCGTCCGGCGTGCCGGCAAAGACGGCGTGGCATTCGATCTGGCTTTCCAGGGTCTGTTCCGCGATGCGCTGGCGCATGACATCGTAGCCCTTGTAGGTGCTGGCCGGGGCGCCGGTTTCATATTCGTGCATGGCCTCGACAATGGCGGCGAAATGGCCCTCGACGTGGGGTTTGGCGATGCGCAAGGCTTGTTCCCGGTCTTCATGGCAGAGCATGAAGACGGCCATCATGATCCGCGGCTTGCCCGCATGGCCGGCCGCCTTCCAGGCGCCCCGGTAGCTGTCCATTAGCTGAATGGGATCGGAGCCGACGCCGGGGATGGCCATGATCCAATGGCCCAGGCGCCCGGCGCGCTCGAAGGATGCGGGCGTGCCGACGGCGGCCAAGTAGAAATTGGGGCGCGGCTTTTGCACCGGGCGCGGATGGGTGGTCACGTCCTCGAAGGAGTGGAACTTACCCTTGGAGGTGACATTTTCGTTTTCCAAAAGCAGCCGTACCTGTTCGATGCCTTCCTCGAAACGCTCCACGCTTTCCTCCATATCCACCTCAAAATGGCGGAATTCCTGGGGCAGGAAGGCGCGCGCGAAGCCGATATCCAGACGCCCGTGGCAGAACCCGTGGAGCATGGCCAGATCGGACGCCA
>JAYGEH010000212.1:0-15280 GCA_046582475.1 Rhodospirillales bacterium | reverse complement strand
ATGTGCGCATGTCGGCGCCGGATCGATGGCGCAATGTCAAAGGCGCGTTCGCGCTGCATGCATCGGCCGCGGGCCGCATCGAAGGCCGGCGCATAATCCTGATCGACGATGTCATGACCACCGGCGCCACGGTGTCCACCTGCGCCGATGTGCTGCTGCGCGCCGGCGCCGCCAATGTGGACGTGTTGACCCTGGCGCGGGTCATGCGGCCCGATGAGTTTTGATTGCCGCCTAGGCGAATTGATCCATTCGCCGTCGGCTTGACCCCCGAAAGGCGGCATCCAGTGGTAACGCCGGAACGGCGGCCTTTGGCCCAAAGGAGACATTACGCTTCGACTTGATGTTTCCAAGCACGGTTGACGATGGGGCTCTGGATTGCGATTTATGCCAAGATGGACACCGGCGATAAGGTAATTGAGAGGCTACAAGATGATAACCCACCAAGGCGGCTGCCATTGTGGCAAGGTGCGATTTGAAGTGACGGCGCCGAAGGAATTGAAGGTGACGGAGTGCAATTGTTCCATTTGCCGAATGAGCGGCTACCTGCATCTTATCGTTAAAAAGGACCAGTTCAGGCTCCTGCAAGGCACCGACATACTGACCACTTACACTTTTAACACCGGCACCGCGCAGCATCTGTTCTGCTCGGCCTGCGGGGTCAAGTCGTTCTACGTGCCCCGCTCCCACCCGGACGGCTACTCCATCAATGCCCGATGTCTGGACGCGGGGACGATCAGCAATATGGTCATCACCTCTTTCGACGGCCAGAACTGGGAAGCGAACATCGAGGGTTTGCGCGCGTCCTGAAAATCTGCTCAGGCGCCCGCAACCGGGCCTCCGGGCCAAAGGCGCGCCAGCACCGGTTCTGACCGAAAGCGGCTGGCGCTTAAATTTCCTCTATTTCTTGTGCTGCTCCATCCACGCACGGGCAAGAATTCGCGCGTCGGCGATTTGGGCTTCGGTCATCAGATTTTCAACGATGATTCTGCCGGCCCTGGCGGTCTCGCCCACCATTGGGGCGGCGATCGTGAACCACATATGGGCGCGCATAAAATTCTTTGGAATGCCCGCACCCTGAACATACAGAAATGCCAGTTTTAATTGGGCGCCGGCCAGGCCCTGCTCGGCGGCAAGATTGTACCAAAAGGCGGCGGTCCCCTGGTCTTGGCCGACGCCGCGTCCGTTTGCGTACATGCCACCCAGATTGAACTGGGCAACGGCATGTCCCTGTCCGGCGGCGCGCGTATACCACTTGAGCGCCGACTTGAAATCCCGGGATGCCTGGTCGGTTCTTTCGAACAGCAATCCCAAATTGAACTGGGCAATGGTATGCCCCTGTTCGGCAAGCGGTTCCCACTCCTTCAGGGCGATTGCATAGTCTCCGCGTTTTGCCGCATCCAATGCTTTATGGAAATCGGCGGAAAGGGCCGGACCTGCAACCCCCGTCAGCAACGCCAGCATGGGCAGGAACAGCTGCGGCATTAAGATTTTCCGTGGCTTTTTGATGGTGTGTAAATCGTTCCGAATACAAACCAATTCTGGTCCCCTTGCCGGCATCCCGGGCCATAGTTTTGCGCCAAGGGTTAAAAAAAAGGAATGACTTATTTTGCCATTTGGATTTAATATTTGGCGTTCGATAAATTTGGGAGGCACCCATGATCAAGAGAATTCTATTATCGGCCACCATTGCCGTCATCGCGGTTGGTTACTTCAGCACCCCAGCCCTGGCCGGGCACTGCCCCAGGGACGTCAAGAAAATCAACGCCGCCATGTCCAAGATGGACGGAAATAAAATGAGCATGGCCAAGGAAGCCGCCGCCAAGGGGCTGGCACTGCACCAGGCCGGCAGACATGGCGAGTCGCTCAAAGGCATGCACGCCGCCATGAAAGCCCTTGGCATCAAGCACTAGCGCGTTTCGACGCCCCCGGGACGGCGGCACGGCAGGCCGCCGATAAAATAGGCGATGCCGGCGGTCGCCGGCTTATTGCAAACTATTGGGCCGGCATCGATGCGGCGGCGGTAACCGCCAGGATAATAACGATCTCGGATATCTGCTGGAAGGCGCCGAGCACGTCGCCGGTCTGGCCGCCGAGCATGCGCAGGATCCACCAGGCCATGGCGCCGGTTACGATGGCCAGCGCCAAAAGCGCCCCGGCGCTGATCCAGAAGCCGAAGCTGAGCCACAAGACGGCAACGGCGATGATGACCGAGACCGCCACCGGGTTAAATTCGGGCCGGCCGGCGGCGGCCGATAAGCCGTCTTCTTTGGCGTTTGGCATCCAGCGCATGAAGACCGGTACCATGCCCCGGGACGCCGCGGCGGCGGCGAACAGCGTCAAGGCGCCGTCGCCGGCATCGAGGGCGGCCAGTGCCACCGCTTTCAGCCCAACCGAAAATATCAGCGCCAGCACGCCATAGGCGCCGATATTGCTGTCCGACATGATCTCCAGGCGCGCCAACCGGTTGGGTCCGCCGCCGATGCCGTCGGCGGTATCGGCAAGCCCGTCTTCGTGCAGCCCGCCGGTGGCAATGGCGATGGCCGCCAGCGCCAGAAACGCCGCCGCCAGCCCGGGCAACTGGAGCCAGCCGGCGGCCATCAGCACCAGCCCGCCGATGGCGCCGACGATCATGCCGATCACCGGGAAAAACCGGGTGGCCGGCGCCAGCGGCAGCATTTCGCCCTCGCCTTCCGTCGCAGGCCGCGCCGGCCAGGGGATGCGGGTCAGGAAATGCAGGCTGATCCGGAGATCGTCGGTCCAATCCCGGTAGATGCCGTGCGGGTCTTCGTTGTCGATGATCGCCACGGTGGGGTTTTAGCCTTTCAAGATATGTCCGCTATCTATAATACACATGCGAATTCAAGGTCCAAATTAAATGCTGGAGAACCGAAAGCTTATGCCAGAGATCCAAAGCCTCGGCGATATGCGCGCGCTGTTGAAAAACCTGCCCGGCGCCGACGACCGGGCGGCGGCAGAAGCGCGCGGGCGCGAGCCGCAATTAACCAAACCCGGTGGTTCGCTGGGCCGGTTGGAGGACATCGCCGAATGGCTGGCCGCCTGGCAGGGCCGCCACCCACCCGCCGCCGAGCGCATCAAGGTCGCCGTCTTCGCCGGCAATCATGGTGTGACGGCGCAAGGGGTGTCGGCCTTTCCGGCCGAGGTAACGCACCAGATGGTGGCCAATTTCGAAGCCGGCGCCGCCGCCATCAATCAGCTTTGCGAGGTGCAGGGCGCCGATTTGGAAGTGGTGGCGCTGGAGCTGGATAATCCGACCCGGGATTTCAGCCAGGAGCCGGCCATGGACGACGCCGAATGCGCGGCGGCCTTCCGGCGCGGGATGGCGGCGGTGGGGCCCGATTACGATATTGTCTGCGTCGGCGAAATGGGCATCGGCAATACAACGGCGGCGGCGGCCATCTGCCTGGCCGTGCATGGCGGCGATGCCGCCGATTGGGTGGGGCCCGGTACCGGCGTCGCCGGCGAGGCGCTGGCGGCCAAGGTGCGGGTCGTCAAAAATGCGGTTGAGCGCCATAAAGCTTTGCTCGGTGACGGTCTCGATATCCTGGCCACGGTGGGCGGGCGCGAATTGGCGGCCATCGCCGGCGCGATTACCCAGGCACGGCTCAATCGCCAGCCGGTTGTTCTCGACGGCTACGTGACCGGCGCGGCGGCGGCGGCCTTGCAGGCGGCCGAGGCCAGCGCCCTCGATCACTGCATCGCCGGGCATGTTTCGGCCGAGCCCGGGCACATCCGCCTGTTGGCGAGGATGGGCATGAAGCCTCTGCTCGATCTCGGCATGCGCCTTGGCGAAGGCTCCGGCGCCGCGGTGGCCGTGAATGTGTTGAAATGCGCCGCTGCCTGTCACGCCGGCATGGCCACCTTTGGCGAAGCCGGTGTGACCGATAAGGACTAGCTATTTCGTAGCTATTTCACGAAATAGCATCAGGATACGGCGTTTCCGGCGCCGACGCCGGAGCCTTGCTTGGCGTCCATTCGGGCCATGACGTAGGCCATGGTGGCGCCGACCACCAGCCACATCACCAGCGATGCGAACAGCGAATTGACAACGAAATGGGCCGCCAGCTCGGGCGGCGCCAAACCCACTTCGCCTTTCACCGCATGCGGCGCGCCAATAACGTGCGGCGCCGCCAACAGAACCACGCCGGCGATGCGGGTGGTCCAGCCGGCACCCAGAATCAAGGCCGCCAGGCCGCCCGCCGACACCAAGGCGGTGGCCAGCCACCAGATTTGCCGGTCTTGCAATGCACCCGCCGCGGCGCCAGGAAGCTCCGGCGGCAAGCCGAGTGCAGGCAGCAAGGCAAAGGCAAGAAATCCGGCGGTCCCCCAGATCAAACCCTGGGCAAGCGTGATCGGCCGGCCAAAAAGGGTGAGCGCCGTGGCCATCAGCAAGCCAAATGCGATGCCGGCCAGCAGGTTGGACAGCAGCGTGAATCCGGTGCGCTCGAAGCCGTCATCGGGCTCCCAGGCATCGTGGGTGTGGGCCTCGCCGGTGCCGTGAACATGGACCGCGCCCGAGGCGCCGACATCGGCATCGCCGTGCCCGTGGGCCACGCCGCCGCCGCTATGGGCGTGGGTCAATCCGCTGTCATGGGTATGGGAAAACACCGGGCCCGCCGCGGTTGCCGCGGCGGCAACCTGGGCGGCGGCCGGGCCGGCATTTTCATATTGCTCGGCTTCAAAAATTAGCGGCGCCACAAGGAGCATATGCACGATGGTAACAACAACCCCGGCCACCGCGCCCGAGATCAGCCCGGTTGCCAACAATCTGTAAAGCATGACGGTGCCTTAGTGGCAGGGAAATGCGTTGGCGTGGCGCGCGTCGTGGGCGGCGTTATGAATGATATCGGGGTTTGCAAAGCCAACGCCGATCAACAGGAAAACGCCTAGGACACCGCCGATGGCGGCGATGCCGGCACGCTGGGACAGGGACACTGTCGGCGCCTGGCTGGATAGTGTTTTCGCCTGGGTATTCATTTGATCGTTCATAATCACCCTCCGTGTTGTTGCAAATGCCTGGCTGGCATTTCGATACGTCGATGGCAGGTATCTGACTCACATTCTGGCGAAACGCCAAGTTGCTCACAGTTGCGGGGGCAGTCACGGCTTTGCGGGAACTCCGCGCACCGCATTCCCTATTAATCCCTTGCGGGAACCGTCACGCAAATGGTTAAACCGCCCCATTGGCCCTGTCAACGCCAATTGAAGAAGGGCTATTGGACGCGGCACCGGAGAGGCAATGTGACCAGGATTTTCGGCGATTATGATCAAGACCAATTGAACGCCCAATATAATCAGCGCACGCTGATTCCCGATATCGGGTCCTATTCCGAGCGCGCGCAGGAGGCGACCAAGGCGGCGCGCGCCGAGTTCGATTGCGAGGCGCGCGTTCCCTACGGCGCCGGAAAGGATCAATGGATGGCGGTGTACCGGTCCAAGAATGCGGAAATCAACGACGCGCCGATATTGATCTATTTCCACGGCGGCGCCTGGCTGATGTCCGAGGAAGGCCGCGACGGCCAGGTGGCGCCGGAGTTCGTGCGCGCCGGCGCCGTCTTCGTGGCGCCCAACTTCGGTGTGGTGCCCGAGTTAAGCCTCGATACCATGGTGCGCCAATGCCGCGAAGCCGTCGCCTATTGTTATCAAAATGCCGCCAGCCTGGGCGGTGATGCGTCGCGCATCCATGTTTGCGGACATTCGTCGGGCTCGCACCTGACGGCGATGACGGCGGTCACCGACTGGGCGGGAGAGTTCGGCCTACCGGTGGACCTGATCAAGGGCGCCACTTTGGTCTCCGGTCCCTACGACCTGGCGCCGGTGCGGCTGTCGGCGCGCAACGACTATCTGCATCTGGACGCCGAGGCCGAGCAGCGCAACAGCCCAGGCCGCCATATCAGGGCCGATGCGCCGCCCGCCATTTTCGCCTATGGCGGCGGCGAATTGGAGGAATTTCAGCGCCAGAGCCGCGATCTTAGCACAGCCTGGGAAGCGGCCACCGGGCGCGCCTCGGCGCCGCTCGCCTTTCCCGATACCAATCATTTCCAGATGCGCGAGGAATATGGGCGCGCCGGCGGGCCGCTGGCAAAGGCCGTGCTTGAACAAATGGGCCTCAAATCCTAACCCGGTCCTAGCCATTCCTTTCATTTATTCAGGAGCCAATTCGTATGCGTCTCGTTACGTTTCAAATTCCCGGCGATGCGTCCGCCGCCCTGCGCATCGGCGCCCTCGATAGCGATGCCGGCGAGATCGTCGATTTCGCCGCCGCCGATCCCGAATTGCCAAGCGACATGAACGGGTTGATCGCGCTCGGCGAAAACGGTCTGGACATAGCCCGGGCGGCCATCGACGCCGCCGGCGATGACGCCCGCCTCGATGGGTCGGCGGTGCGCATCCTGGCGCCGATCCCGGAGCCGAGGCGCAACGTGCTGGCGGTGGGGCGCAATTACCACGAACACGCCAAGGAGTTTCACGATTCTGGGTTCGATGCCACCGCCGGCGCCGAGGCGGTGCCGGATTTCCCGATCATATTTTCGAAAGCCACCACGTCCGTTGTGGGGCCGGGCGCGCCCATCCTGACCAGTCTCGATCCCACCGGTTCGGTGGATTACGAGGGCGAGCTGGGGGTCATCATCGGTCCCGGCGGGCGCGGCATATCAGAGGAAAATGCCCTCGATCACGTCTATGGCTACACGGTGATCAACGATGTCACCGCGCGCACCCTCCAGCACCGGCACAAGCAGTGGTTCATCGGCAAGGGCCTGGACAGTTTCTGTCCCATGGGGCCGGTGATCCTGACCGCCGACGCGGCCGGCGATGTGAAGGATTTTCATCTCACCACCCGCATCAATGATGAGCTGCGCCAGGATGCCAGGCTGTCGGAATTGATTTTCGATATCCCCACCTTGATCGCCGCGATCTCGTCCGGGATCACGCTGATCGCCGGCGACATCATCGCCACCGGCACGCCGGTGGGTGTCGGCATCGGGTATGATCCGCCGGTATTTTTACAGGAAGGCGACGTGGTTTCGATCACCATCGATCCCATCGGCACCCTGGAAAATCCGGTCGCCTAGGGACGCGCCGGGTTTGCAATGGCGCATCGAAATTGCAATAATTTTCCTAAATAACAATCTCCGGGGGACCCTCAAGACCATGGCCAGCGGCAAGCAACCGAATTTCCTGTTTATCATCACCGATCAGCACCGGGCCGATTACCTGGGCTGTTACGGCCACCCAATCGTCAAGACGCCGAATATCGATGCCATCGCGGCCCGCGGCACCCGCTTCGAGAGGTTCTATGTGGCCAGCGCCGTCTGCCAGCCCAACCGCTCGACCCTGGTGACCGGGCGCATGCCGTCGGTGCATGGGGTCCGCCATAACGGTATCTCCCTCGACCGTCGCTCCGTGACCTTTTTGGATATATTGCACGCGCAAGGCTACGAAACCGCCCTCGTCGGCAAGAGCCACCTGCAGAACATGGGCAGCCTCAATCCTTATTTTAAGCGCCCCGGTCCGGAGCCCGGCCTGACGCCGGCGCCGGAGCATCTGAGGGACGCCGTCGGTCCCGACCATATCCAGGATTTCTATCATCAGGAGACCGCCGAGAATTATAAAGTGGGCTCCGATTTCGAGATGAAATTGCCATTCTACGGCTTTGACCATGTGGATTTGTGCACCGGTCACGGCGACAAGGTGGGCGGCCATTATACGCTTTGGCTCGAGGACCGGCATCCGGGCTCGGAAAAACTGCGCGGGCCCGACAACGCCTTGCCGCACGATTACACCGGCCCGCAGACCTGGCGGACGGCGATCCCCGAAGCGCTGTATCCGACCAGCTATATCACCGAGAACAGCTTGGATTACCTGGAAAAGTACTGCCAAGGCGGCGCCGGTAAGCCGTTCTTCATGATGATGTCCTATCCCGATCCGCATCACCCCTTTACGCCGCCCGGCAAATATTGGGACATGTATGATCCAGCCGACATGGAGCTTCCAGCTTCCTACCGGACCAACGTGCCGCCGCCGCAATCGGTGCAATGGGCCTGGGACAAGCGCGATGACGGCAGCCAGATCACCCACGGCCAGAACCTGTTCGCCGCCGAAGAGGCCCACGTGCGCGAAGCCATGGCGCTGACCTGCGGCATGATCACCATGGTCGATGACAGTATCGGCATGGTGCTGGATCGGTTGCAGGCGCTGGGGCTTGGCGAGGACACCATCGTTATTTTCACCACCGATCACGGCGATCTTCTCGGCGATCACCAGCTCATGCTCAAGGGGCCGATCCACTATCACGGGCTGATCCGGGTGCCGTTCATCTGGGCCGACCTGGCCGCAACGAATTCCGTCGCCTCCACCGATACCATGTCGGGCACCCTGGATATCGCCCGCACCATTCTCGACCGCACCGGCTTGCAGCCCTATTACGGCATTCAGGGCCGCAGCCTGATGCCGGAAATCGGCGGCGCCGATGATCAGGGGCCGGGCGCGGTGCTGATCGAACAGGAAGACCAGCGCGGCTATTTCGATCAGCCGCCGCCGGCGCGCTGCCATACCCTGGTCACCCAGCGCTACCGATTGTCCCTCTATCACGGCAACGATTGGGGCGAGCTGTACGATCTGATCGATGATCCCGATGAGATCGTCAATCTCTGGGATGATCCGGCGCATAAACAAACCCGCTCGGACATGCTGGAATCTCTGGCGCGCCGGCAAATGGCGCTGGTCGATCTGCACCCGCTGCCGGCGGCCACCGCTTAAACCGCTTAATCCTTAGGCCCATACCAACCTGCCCAAATAAACACCCCTTGTGATCTTCTTTCCCGTTTCCTCGGGTTGCGGGGAGGCGCCGGCGATACGGACCCATCGGCAAGCCTTCCCGACACCCACGGGCGGACACCGTAGGTGTCCCCCCTAACAGTAATGCGGGGGCCGCGTTCGCGGCCGCCGGGGAGCGGGAAAGTCGACCGGTCGGGCGGCTTTGCGCGGCCCCCGGATGTCGTCGCGCACCGCTTATGATGCAAAGGCATCACGGCGCGGCGCGCTCCTAACCGGAAACCGCGCAAAGCCGTCACAAGGGGTGTTTATTTGGGCAGGTTGGTATCAGGTGCAGGCGCCGATCGTTTTTTCGCCAGGCCTTCCCGGTAGGTGACATAGCTGGCTCCGGCAAAAATCAAGCCGCCGCCGGCAAAGGTCCAGACCGTTGGCACCTCGGAAAACACCAGGATACCGAACAGGCTCGCCCA
Organism: Rhodospirillales bacterium; assembly: GCA_046582475.1. GTDB lineage: Bacteria > Pseudomonadota > Alphaproteobacteria > Rhodospirillales > UBA2165. The sequence goes on along the minus strand of JAYGEH010000212.1, from coordinate 6,017 downwards.
GATGAGCTTGGTGAAATCGAACGGCATGATCAGGCTGGCGTCGGCATGTTTGAGCGCCTGCGCGAACGCCAATTGCCCCACCGTGCCCAGGCCGGCGATGCCGACCAGCCAGACTACTTCCTCCGGGCTCGGCCAGCGCCAGACGAACAACGCCGGCACCAGGGTGAACAGCGCCAGAAACAGCATGCCGTAGATGGTGATGGTGACCGTCGAATTGGACCTCGACAGATGCTTGATGGCGATCACCGCCACCGCCCAGCTAGCCGACGAGCCGAGCGCATAAAGGGCGCCGACATCGACGATCTCGATGCCCGGGCGGAGGATAATGAGGGCGCCGCAAAAGCCGATGATCAGGCTGCCAATGCGCCGCGGACCCAACCGTTCGCCAAGGAACGGCACCACCAGGATGGCGACAAACAAGGGCACCGTGAAAGAAAGCGCCGACAGTTCCGCCAGCGGCATCATGCCGAGGGCTACGAAATAGGCCAGCATGGCCACCGCATTAAACAAACCGCGCACCGCCATCAGCCCCATATTGGCGGTTCGGAGCGGCGCCAATCCCTGGCGGGCAAGGATCGGCATTAACAGGATCAGGCCGAAAAAGTTGCGCATGAAGGCGACTTGAAAGGGATGCATATCTTCGGCGATGATGCGCACGATGCTTGACATCGTGGTCAGCAGCATGGTCGCCGCGATCATCAGCAAGATGCCGCGCATGTTGGCCGAAAGCTTGCCGCCGCCTAAGGATTGCCCGGTGGTCATGGCGTCTGGTCCGCCTCGGCGGCGCCGATGCGGTATCGGCGCAGCGCGAAGGCGAGGAAGATCAGGGCGGCGAAGACAATACCCGCCGCCGCCACGAACACCAGATCGAGCCCGATCAGCGTAAAGCCGAGCCCGGCCAACAGCGGCCCGATGGTCTGGCCAAGGCGCGCGGCGACGCTGTTGGCGGCCATGACGCCGGCCAGCGAGCCCTCCGGCGCTTGCCGCACCAGGATCGATTGGAAGGACGGAAAGGCCATGCCGGTGGTCACTCCGGCGAGCATCGATGGCGCCAGCAACCACCAGACGCTGGGCATCAGCGGCGTGATCAGGAACGCCAATCCGAGGGCGCTAAACGATACGTAGAGAAGGTTGACCTCGCCAAAGCGGGCGACGAGCCGGCCGAGATTGAAGGCGAATATGGCGCCCACCGTGACCCGCGCCGAAACGATGATGCCGATCAAAAACGCCGACGCATCGAACGACAGCTCCATCAGGATCGGGATGAAGGTCAAATTGATACCGTGATTGACGATGGTCAGCGAAAACGGAATGCTCAACAGCGTCAGGATCCGCTTGGACGAAACCGCCGCCATGGTTTTGGAGAGATAGGCAACCAGGTGGGAGCCTTCCTCGGGGCGGTCCTTCGCCATGACGTGCAGGGCAAACAGGCCCACCGGTATGGCCAGGGCATATAACAGGAACGGATATTGCCAGCCGATGGCGGCGAGGCCGCCGGCGAACAGCGGCATGGTGGCGTTGCCCACCTGGCCGACGGCCATGCGGATGCCGAACACCTGCGCCCGCTGACGATCGAAAAAAAATCGGCAACCAGGACGATGGAAAGCGAGCCCAAAGAGCCCGCCGCGATGCCGGTCAGGAAGCGCAAGGCCAGCAAGGTTTCAAAATCGGGCGCCAGCCCCGAGGCGGCGCCGGTGATGCCGTAGAGGAACAGGAGCGGGATCATGATCGTGCGCCGGCCATAACGGTCGGCGAGCACGCCGGTGATGGGCACGAAAAAGATGCCCGGCAGGGTAAAGGCGGTGATCACCAGGCCGATTTTCTCCGGCGCCACGCCGAGGGCATGGCGAATGGTCGGCAGGGCCGGGGAAATGACCGATTGGCCGACGATGGTGGTCAGCGAAATCGCGCAGATGAGTTGCAGTTGGCGGTTGGAAAAGAAGCGGACTTTCGCCTCCTCGCTGGCCGCGGATGGTTCCGAAATCTCAATCTCTCCTCTGCACTCAGGTCTCCGCCTAATCCGGGATTACCGCGGTGGCTTCCATTTCCATCTTGGCGCCTTGTTCGACAAAGCCCTTGACCTCGATCACCGCCATCGCCGGATAATGGCGGCCGATGATGTCCCGGTAGGCGGCGCCCACTTCCCGCAATGCGCCCAGATATTCCGCTTTGTCGCCCACATACCAGGTGATGCGCACGATATGTTCGGGTTTGGCGCCGGCTTCGGCGAGGACGGCAACGATATTTTCGAACGCCTGGCGCGCCTGGCCGGCGAAATCGTCGGTTTCGAATTCTTCCTTTTCGTTCCAGCCGACCAGACCAGCGGTAAACACCATGGTTCCCTTGGCGGCGATGCCGTTCGAATATCCCTTGGCGCGCGGCCAGCCCGGCGGTTGCAGCATTTCCATTGGCCAATTTCCTTCGCTGTTGCTGTTCGGGATGCGCATGGATTGCCGTCAACAGTGTCGGTTAAAAACCCGATGGTCAAATCCGAACTGCCGGTCAGCCGTCCAATTGTGATTTGCGAACTCGGCGCTGGACGCTAAACTGCGGGCCGGGCGCCTTCCCGGGAGATGTCTTCATGCCGCGTATATTTGCCGTCGCCATCGCCTTGTTCCTGACCGGATGCGTGACCTATATCGGCAACGGCGGAATGGCCGATACGGTTGGCAGCCATCTGAATTATGTCACCAAAAGCGGCCGCCTGGCGGTGATGGTTCTCGGTGATCCGGTGCCCGGCAAACGCGCCGAGATCGAGGCCATGGTTATCAGCGCCCTCGACAACAATTTCGCCACCTTGAAAACCACGTTCGTTGCGACCAAGCTGATTGTCCCGGCCCCGGATAAAATACTGTTCGTCTTCGATCCCGAGATTACCGCCCTTGGCAGTGAAATGTGCCATGCCCCGGCGGCGGCGAAGGCCGGCAATCAAGGCGCCAAAATGCGCATCGGCGTGATATTTTGCTCGGGCCGCGCCCGGTCCCAGATCTGGGCCAGCCTGGATCGTATTTCTTCGGTGGACGATCCCCTGCTGGCCGAAGTGATCGATGGCCTCGCCTTCCGCCTGATTCCCAACGGCCAGCGCACCGCCTACTGAGCCAGGATAATCCCGGCGCCGGGGTAATACCAACCTGCACAAATAAACACCCCTTGTGACGGCTTTGCGTGGTTTCCGGTTAGGAGCGTGCCGCGCTGTGATGCCTTTGCATCCTAAGCGGTGCGCGACGACATCCGGGGGCCGCGCAAAGCCGCCCTCCGGGTCGCCTTTCCCGCCCCCTCGGGGTGTCGGGAAAGCTTAACGATAGGACGCCATCGCCGGCGCCTCCCCTCCTACCGAGGAAACGGGAAAGAAGATCACAATAGGTGTTTATTTGTGCAGGTTGGTATAAGCGGAGCGGTTTTGAGAAACCCGGTAACCATCTGTATAAATATAATAAAATATTGAGGTATGCAGTATTTGCATGTCAGAACTGTGCCTGCCCGGCTAACCAACCCGGAATAGCCGGCTATATCTATCGGTAACTTGAATTGCAAAAGTGTCCGGCCCCAAGGCGCCGGCGCCCGTGCCCCGGTCACGATATTCGCAACGGCGACTTTCGTGTGAATTGGGCCGCTCAACCTATGAAGTTCGTGTGATACAGATGCCGAATTTTGGCCTCATCACACGCGGAGAATAAACAAATGAACAACGAAAATAATGCCACCATCGATATATTTGCCCTACCCGGCGTCATGTCGACGTCAGAATATATCCTGCACATCCGTGCCCAGGCCTACCGGGAACAGGGCCGGGCTTTTGCCGAATTTGTTGGCCGGGTGTTCGGTCCGATGATCGCTGCGTTGCGGAAATTCCTGGCCGGCAACGGCGCCGCTGATGAATTGGCGCGCATGAGCGATCACGATCTCGCCGATATCGGCATCAGCCGCGGCGATATCTTCCAGGCCAACCGCGCCTATCCGGTCGCCGCCGCCAGCGGACCCGAAATTATCGGTCTCGGCAAATGGACACCGGTGCCCGGCGATGCCTCCAACGACGGCAACCGCCGCGCCGCTTAAAGGGGCCTGCACGCAATCCGCGTCGGGCGCGCCGGTCAGCTACCGGCGCGGCCGGCGTTTTTTATGGCCTCGATCCGTTCCGGCGTAAATTGGTCGAGCCCGGTGCGGCGGCTCAAATATATCAGCAGCGCCAATCCCGAAGCCCAGGCCAGCAATTGCCAGGCGAGGATCGACGGCACGCCAAAATCCCATTCCGCCGGCGCCAAGCTGGGATTGCCGAAAATATCGTTGCCGATCACCGTGCCGGGACCGAGGGCGAAGAAAATCCACAAACCCGCCGCCAGCCAGGCGGCGCCGGCGGAGCTGCCGGCCCGATCCGGATTGGCGCTCAATTCCCGAAGGCGCCGGTGAAATTCCTCGCGGCCGCGGCGGCCTTCCAGATCGCGCCCCAGCGCGCCAACCAGAAAACAGACCGCCAGATTGGCCGCAAGACCCCAAAGCGCCGGATGCGTGGTCAGCGGCCAGACCGGCCATGGCGGGCCGCCAAGGGCCGAAAACAGGCCGTACCCGAGGGGCGTTGTCGCCAGGATGGCCACCAGCCCGGCGACCAATCCCAAGCCTGCGGCCCGCCCCGAAACAGCCGGCAGCCAGCAGATGGCAGCGAACGGCACGCACAATTGCGCCCCGAGGGCCATCGCCAGCCCGCCCCAATGGGGCAGATCGCCGGGATCGGCGAGGGCCGTCAGCAGGGCGGCGGCGATGGCGGTCAGGGCGGCGATGCGGTTGAGCGCCAATTGCCGTTGCCCGCCGCCCGGCGCGGCGCCCCCACGTCGCCACAATCCGCTTAAGGCCGAGACCAGCCCGAGCACCAGATTGGCGGCAAAGGCGTGCAGCGCCGCCAGCCCGGTCAGCCCGATGATCGATCCCTTCCAGCCGTTGCCGCCCGCCAGCCCGGCCAGGGTGGCGCTGATCGGCGTGCCGGTAAAGGCGCCGGCGGCCTCGGCGACACCCAAGGGGTTTGCACCGGGAGCCGCCAAAAACAATCCGCTGATGCCCAGCAGCAGGGCGGCCAGAAACAGGGCCAAGCCCATCCAGAATCCGGCGCCCAGGCTATGGCGGTGAAGGAGGCGCGGATCGGGATTGGCGAACAGCCAGGGCAGCGCCAACAGGAACAACAGTCCGGCGAAGGCGGCGGTGATGGAAAAAACCAGGGCGCCGGTCCAAAGGGCGCCATGGCCGGCGATGGCCAACCCGGAAAAAGAGCGGATGCCGCCGGCCACCGCATAGGCCTGGCTGAAGGAGCCACCGCCGCGCCCATCGGTGGAACCCCAGGCCCGCAGCGACGGCAAGTCTGCCAGCGCCGCCGCCAATCCGCTGGGGCCGCCTAGGGTACCGAGGATAATGGCGGCGATGGCAATGATGCCGGCGATGACGATGATGCCATGCACGCGGCCCATGGCGGCGCTGGCGGCGAGTCCCGCCGGCGCCGTGCCGAGGGCCAACAAAAGCGCAAACAGGATGGCGCCCATTTCCCGGTTGACGGCGCCGCTGGTCATGGCGGCGGCGAATGTTCCGGCCAGGCCCATGGCCAGGACCAGCAGCGGCAGCAATACAAGCAGCGCCGCAAAGGCCCAAATAACGGCGCCAGCGCCGCGCCCGAAATAGGCGCCCAGCATATCCGCCGGACGCTGCGCGCCGAGCATTTCCTTGGCGATCCAGAAGCGTTTGCCCAGCGCGATAACGAGCAACGGCGCGGCGATGGCCATCAGCGCCATATAGAGGGCAACCAGGCCGCTTTCCCGCGCCATCCAGGGAATGACGAACAAGATCCAGACGCCATAGAGGGCGGTCGCCGCGCCGAGCCCGAAGCCGGGTTTGATGATCGCATCGTCGGGGCGAAGATAGCCATGCCCGCCGTGCAAGCGGCGCACCTGGGCGGCGCTGACATAAAGGATATAGATGCCGAAGGCCGCGACGCTGAGCGCCAGCATAAGATTCTGTGTAAGGATCGCCCGGTTCCC
>JAYGEH010000189.1:0-5389 GCA_046582475.1 Rhodospirillales bacterium | reverse complement strand
AGGGCTCGGTTGGACGATAGTCGAACAACAAGGATACCGCTATTATTTGGTCCAGTTACAGTACAAAGCCTTTGGCCGCATCCGAGCGCTTGACTATCTCCACCCTCCAGGTGCCGATCTTGGTAAGTGCGAATTAGCATTGAGGCGTGTGGATAGTCTAATTCAAATGCAACAAATGCCCGTTCAGGATCAAAAGCCGACCGAAAAGTCAGACCTAAAACTCGTCTTAAAATAACCGAAAAACAAAGGGACAATCATGGCTGGCGAACCAGGTTCCGCGGTCACTCTAGGGGACTGCGAAACATACGACCCACCGAAGTCGGAAATCTCCGTCGACCACGCTCTTCGCCTTCAGGGATATCGTGACCTTTCGGCCGTGCGCGACGACGTCCGAGCCATCGCCACCGCTATGATGGCTAAGGCGGCGAAGCTGGCAGCACCGACGGCGACGTTCCGCAAGGTGCCCATTGACAACTGCGAAGGGGCTACGCTCCGGCTGAGCACGCGCACGTCTTTAAAGGCCGACGTTTTCGTGCAGGTGCTTCGCCATTGCGATCAGGTCTTGCCCTTTATCCTGACCCTGGGCGAGGCGCTCGATAACGAAGTCGGCCGGATGCTGGAAAAAGGCGATATGGTCGAAGCCCTGTTTCTGGAAACCGCGGGCCGGCTGGCCATAGAACAGGCATCCCGCAAACTGGCCGTTCATCTTCAAGCGCAGATCAAAAAGGACGGACTGTGCCTGACCCGCAGACTCGGCCCCGGATACAACGAATGGAGCCTGCTTGAGCAGAAGCGCCTGTTCCAGCTTTTTTCCGGCACGGAATTGCCGGTGCGGCTTTTGGAAAGCTGCGTCATGCTCCCCAAGAAATCGCGTTCCGGCCTTTATGGGTTACGGCCGCTTTCCACCCCCCGGTCCGGCTCGATACCCCATTAAGCCGGCCAGGCCAATAACCCAACAGGAGACTAACATGCCTATCGAACACGATGGCCTGATCATCATTGGGGAGAATTTCAATACCAGCCGCAAGATCAAGGGCTCGAGCCCCCGGGTTGGTAAAAATGGGAGCAAATACACCCTCGCCTATACCGACTTGGACGGCAAAAAAGGAACGCTCGACATCACCGATGGGTTCCCCGAGGACCCGGCGGAACAGAAGAAGTTCATGATTCCGCATATCACCCACGCATTGAAAAACAATGATATGGATTACATGTGCTGGATCGTCGCCAACCAGGAACGAACCGGCGCCCACTTCATCGACCTGTGCGTCGATGAAATCTCTCACGACCCGGAAGAACGCCTGGAATGGATGCGCAGCGCGGTGAAAACGATACAGTCCATCACCGACAAGCCGTTATCGCTGGATTCGTCTGATTCCGACGCCATCATGGCGGGGCTCGAGGTTTATGACAGGGACAAAAGCCGCCCGGCTATCAATTCCGTAAACCTGGAGGAAGAGCGCCTGCCGTTGATCCAGGTGGCTAAGGACATGGACACCTATCTGTTCGCCAACGCTGGTGGCGCGTTGGGCATGCCCGCTGACGACAAGGAGCGCACGGATAACCTGGTCCAGTTGATGGACATGATGGACGAAGTCGACATCCCCATGGACGACCGCTACATCGACCCCCTGGTCTTCCCCATCGGCGCCAATTCGGAGTTCGGCAACCACTACCTTGATGCCGTCCGCTCGCTTCGGGAAAAATACCCCGAGGCCCATATCTTCGGCGGTCACAGCAATGCTTCCTTCGGTCTGCCGGGTCGCAAAATTCTGAACAACGCCTTCATCTCGTTGGCCGTCCTCGCCGGTTGCGACTCCCTAATGATCGACCCGGTGATGAACCCGACGCTCGGATTTATCGAATTCAAGCTGGGCACGGACGTGCTAATCGGCAAGGACGAATTCTCCATGGACTACATTAAATACTGGCGTTCGAAAGATTCTTAGGACGAAACATCGGGAGCATATAATTAGCCGCAGCATCGGCGACACCTGGCCAAGATATGATCGACGAGCAGCAGGAAGTCTGGACCTAGCAGGAACATGGGCGCAACACATACCATAACGTTCGTAACCGCCGAAGGCGACCGGACCCCCGTTAAAACGGAGCCCGGAACCTCGTTCCTGGATGCCGCCCGCGAAGCCGAAATCGACGTTACCGCCACCTGCGGCGCGCGCGGCAAGTGCAGGGGCTGCCGGTTTAAGGTTTTAAAGGGCAGCGTACCGCCGCCGACCATCATGGATGAGGTGCAGCTTGGCCCAGACGAAGTCCATGAAGGCTTCCGCCTGGCCTGCCAGACCCACGTCATTGCCGATACGGAAATAATGCTTGCGCCGCCGCAGGCAGAAATTGGTCACCAAATTCTGGGGGCCGGCGAAAACCGTAGCCAACGCACCTCCATTGAAGTGGATTCCGGTATAGAAAAGAAATTTGTCACCGCCGCCATTCCCGTGGACGAACATATACAGTCCTCCGATATTGAGGAAATCCTGACCGCTACCGGGGCTAGCCAATCGGGTTCGTTGTCGCCGGATCTGCTAAGGAAGCTGCCAGCCGTACTGCGCGAAAAGAAAGGCGCCGTCACCGTCACCACCTTCAACGGCGACATTCTGGACATTGAAGCGGGCGACACCACCGAACACAAATACGGCATGGCCTTCGATATCGGTACCACCAGCATCGTCGGCGGGTTGCTGGATTTGGACAGCGGCGAGCAATTGGCCTCCGTCGGCGACATCAATCCGCAATCCGTCTATGGTGGCGACCTGATGTCCAGGCTGGCATTTGCCCAGTTCGACCTAACAAATTTGCGTAAGCTCCGCGTCCGAGCCGTCCAGGCCATCAACGACCAGATCAAAGAGGCCTGCGAAAAGGCCGCTGTCTCGCCCGAACACATCTACAAGGTCGTCGTTGTTGGCAACACAGCCATGCATCATATCTTTCTCGGCATCGATCCCACCTATGTGGGTATGGCGCCCTATTCGCCGTCCATCCGCAATGCCATCGAAATGCCGGCCCGCGACCTGTTGCTCAAGACCATCCCCAACGCAACAGTCTGCATGCTGCCCATCGTCGCCGGCTTTGTCGGCGCCGACGCCATGGGCGCCGTTCTGGCGACCCGCATTTTTGAAAGCGAGGAAATCCGGGTGCTGATCGATATCGGCACCAACGGCGAGGTTATCATGGGCCGCAAGGGTAGGCTGATGGCCTGTTCGGCGCCGGCCGGTCCGGCCCTGGAAGGGGCGCAGATCAAGCACGGCATGCGCGGCGCCATCGGCGCCATCGAAAAGGTCCAAATCGGCGATGATGTCACTTGCGAAACCATCGGCAACGCGCCGGCCGCTGGGATTTGCGGGTCCGGCTTGATAGATGCCACCGCCAGCCTGCTGAAATCGGGGATACTTCAATCCAGCGGCCGCTTCGTGGACAAGGACGACAAGAACCTGCCGTCGGCCCTGGCCGCCCGGCTATCCGATTCCCGCGGCGAACGCGGGTTCATCCTTGTCTATGCGGAAGATTCCAGTAATGACACGGACATCACTCTAACCCAGTTGGACATCCGCCAACTGCAATTGGCGAAGGGCGCCATTTATTCGGGCGTTTTGATGCTGCAACAGATCATGGAAGTCCCCGACGACGAAATAGCCGAGTTGATGCTGGCCGGCGGTTTCGGCAACTACATCAATACCAAAAGCGCCGTCGCCATAAATCTGTTGCCGTCGTTGCCGTTGGAAATAATCACCTATGTCGGCAACGCCGCCCTGATGGGCGCGCAAATGGCCCTGATTTCGGAATTCGAACGCAAAAGGGCCGACGTAATAGCGAAGGAGATCGAACACGTTTCACTTGGCGCGCGCGCGGAATTTCAAGAAGTCTTTATCGAGGCCATGTGTTTTCCAGAGGACAAGGCGGATGACCCAATGGCAAAAACGGGGACCTGAGATGCGGTTGAATCTGATTTTCGGATTCCTCGGCTCCGGCAAGACAACCTTGGTCCGGCGCATCCTGACCGAGCGCGCGGGTGGCCAACGGACAGCGGTCATTGTCAACGAATTCGGCGACGTCAGCATCGACGGCGACATCCTCCAGGGCGACAGCATCGACATGGTGCAACTCAATTCCGGCTGCCTATGCTGCACCTTGAAGGGAGAGCTGATCAGCGCCATCACGGAACTAAAGGATCGCGCCGATATCGAGCGCACGATCGTCGAAGCCAGCGGCGTCGCCGTGACCGGAGATCTGTTAGAAGATATATGGGATCCCCAGCTCAGTGCCGATGTTGACATCGACTTGGGTCCTGTGGTGACTGTCGTCGATGGGCCCATGTTTAGAAATATCCGTGAAGCGCTGGGCGATTTCTATACCGAGCAGGTGGCCTACGCTGACGTCGTACTGTTGAACAAGATCGACAATGCCGACGTCCTGACCTTAGACGCCGTCCAATACGACATCGCCACGCTCAACCCGGCCGCCAACATTATCTTCACAGAACAGTGTGGCGCCGACTTGGACATCGTGCTCGACGGTAAAAGCGCCCAATCCGCCGCCGGACTCGGCCACGGCGGACATAGCAACGATAACGGACACGATCATGAGCACGGCCATGTCCAGTTCAATTCCTTTGTTCTCGATTTCGACGTTGATGTCCGCCGGGAGACGCTAGAAAAGTTTTTCCATGACCTCGATCCTCAGGTGTACCGCGCCAAGGGTTTCATGACCATCGACGGCCAGTCCCGGCTAGTGCAGTTCGCCACCGGACAGCTTGATATTCATCCCGTGGACAATCCCTGTGACCACCGCATGGTGTTCATAGGTCAGGGCCTGGACCGCCAGCGCTTGCAAGAAATGTTCGATTTTGCCTGCGGCGCCGAGTCGGAAGGATAGAGAACATGGCGAAACTGACCATCGTCTATTGGCGTGACATTCCGGCCCAGGTGATCGTCAAGGCCGGGCGCAACGCGGCCAAGCGCCAACTGGCGGACCGTTTTCAGGAAGCTATCGACATGGCCGCCATGCGCTCGCGCGCCCATGAGGCCGACGCCTACATGGCTGAATGGCGGCGCGGCGAGCCGGAGGATTGCGGTGACGATTGCGAGGCCGCGGCCGATGCCGCTCAGGACCGCATCGAAGCCGATTACGATCATGCCCGCCTGGAGACCCTGATCGCCGCTGGCGGGCACGACAATGGCTAAAACGGCATCACGCACCGCCTACGTACCGGCCGGCGCCAGCCAGGTCAGTTCCATCGTGGTCGCTGAGTGTACAGGCCAATTTCTCACAAAGAATGCTCGGGAATCATCGTAGAAAAACGCTCGCCCTAATCCTGACACCGCCCCCTATATGGCTTGCCCACGTGGTAATTTCCGGTCGGCAAGATTCGCGGCAA
>JAYGEH010000185.1:0-7634 GCA_046582475.1 Rhodospirillales bacterium | reverse complement strand
TAAGCGCCCTCGGCGAGGTCGACGACCGGATCAAGGGCCTGAAAGCCGGCGGCGACGATTATCTGGTCAAACCCTACGCCTTTGCCGAGTTATTGGCGCGTATCGAGGCGCTGGTCCGGCGCCGCGACCCCGGCGCGGTGGCAACCCATCTGCAAGTGGGTGATCTGGAAATGGACTTGCTGGCGCGCACGGTTCGCCGGGGCGGGGCTGATATTCCCATGCAGCCGAGGGAATTCCGCCTGCTCGAATATCTGATGCGCAACCAAGGCCATATCGTCACCCGGACCATGCTGCTGGAGCAGGTCTGGGACTATCATTTCGATCCGCAAACCAACGTCATCGATGTTCATATCAGCCGCCTGCGCGGCAAAATCGACAAAGGCTTCGAGGCGCCGCTGTTGCATACGGTGCGCGGCGCCGGGTATTGCCTGCGTGCCTAATCTCTCCATCATCCGGACGACCACGTTCCGTTTGGTGCTGATCTATCTGGCGCTGTTTGCGCTGTCGGCGTTTCTGTTGCTGGGCTTTATCTATTGGTCCACCGCCGGCATTTCCACCGGGCAGACCGACGATACCATCAATGCCGAGATAACCGGCCTCGCCGAGCAATACCGGGAAAACGGGCTCGGCGGGCTGGTGCAGATCGTTGGTGAACGCTCGCGCAACCAGCGCCAAAGCCTTTATCTGCTGATCCAACCAGGCGGGCGCGCCGTTGCCGGCAATCTGACCCGCTGGCCCAAAGCCGCCACCGGCGCCGGCGGATTGCTGGAGTTTACCTTTCAGCGCCCGGTGGGCGGCGTCATAACCAGCCGCCGGGCGCGGGCCCGCCATCTGCGGCTGGGACGCGGGTTCCAGCTGTTGGTGGGGCGCGATATCCAGGAACGGCTTCGGTTGGAGCAGATCATGCGCACCTCCCTCGCCTGGGCGGTGGCGCTGACCATTGGGCTCGGCCTTTTGGGCGGCGTGTTGCTGTCGCGCAATCTGCTGCGCCGGGTCGAGATCATCAACCGCACCAGCCGTGAGATCATGGATGGCGCCCTCGACCGGCGCTTGCCGGTGTCGGGCAACGGCGACGAGCTGGACCGGCTGGCCGAGAACCTGAACGAGATGCTCGATCAGATCGAACGGCTGGTGACCGGCATGCGCCAGGTGACGGACAATATCGCCCACGATCTCAGGAGCCCGTTGAACCGGCTGCGCGGGCGCCTCGAGGTGACGCTGATGGGAGCCACCACGGAAGCCGAATACCGCACCGCCATGGAAGAAACCATTGCCGAATCCGAAACCCTGTTGGAAACCTTCAACGCGCTTTTGAACATCGCCCAGGCCGAGGCCGGCCTGCCCGACGACGCCCTCGCCGATTTCGATTTGAGCGCGCTGGTGGCCGACATGGCCGAGCTTTACGGCCCGGCGGCCGAGGACAAAGGCCAGACCCTGGCCTCGGAAGTGGAAGCCGGCATCCACATATGCGGCGATCGGCACCTGGCCGGCCAGGCGCTGGCCAATCTGATGGACAATGCGGTGAAATATACGCCCGAAGGCGGTTCCATCTGGCTGGTGCTGCGCCGCGCCGGCGGGGCGGCGGAATTGATCGTCGCCGACAGCGGTCCCGGCATCGCCGAGGCGGACCGGGAAAAAGTGCTCGACCGCTTTCAGCGTCTCGAAGCCAGCCGCAACAGCCCCGGCACCGGTTTGGGCCTGAGCCTGGTGCGGGCCGTCGTCAAGTTGCATTGCGCCGAGCTGGTGTTGGAGGATAATCTGCCTGGCTTGCGGTTGCTGCTCCGATTTCCGGATGCCGGGCCGCTGCCTGAGAAGGGATGATGGGTTGAGCGCACTGCAATTCGAGCGGGATTTTGAATGCGACTATGGTGTCATTGAACAGGTGGCGCCGGGTATCCGCCGCGTCACCGCCCGCAATCCGTCGAAGTTCACCTATCGGGGCACCGGCACCTATATCATCGGCACCGGAAACGTGGCGGTTATCGATGCCGGCCCCGATCTGGCCGAACATGTGGACACGCTGCTGGCGGCCTTGGAGGGGGAAGTAATCACCCACCAGTTGATCACCCACACCCATTCCGACCATTCGCCGGCGGCGGCCGCGGTCAAGGCACGCAGCGGCGCGCCCACCTATGGATTTGGCCCGCACGCGGCCGGGCGGTTCCTGGACGGCACGCCGGTCGAGGCCGGCGGCGATATGGATTTCGTGCCCGATCATACCGTCCGCCACGGCGATATTATCGAGGCCGCCGGCTACAATATCGAATGCGTGCATACGCCTGGCCACACCTCGAACCACATCTGCTATGCCCTGAGCGAATCCGGCGCCTTGTTCACCGGCGATCACGTCATGGGCTGGTCGACCACCGTGGTATCGCCGCCCGATGGCGACATGGTGGCCTATGTGGCCAGCCTGGAATTGCTTCAAGCGCGGGTTGACGCGGTTTATTATCCGACCCATGCGGGGCCGATCCATGATCCGGGTCCTTACGTGGGCGCCCTGATAGACCATCGCAAGGAGCGCGAAAATCAGATCATGGACTGCCTCGGACGCGGCATCGGCCGCATCAACCATATGGTAACTGAAATGTATCCCGAGCTGGACCCGGGATTGGTCGCCGCCGCCGGACGCTCGGTCTTTGCCCACATCATCGCCATGACCGAGCGCGGCGATATCACCTCGGACGGCGCGATCGATGCCGACGGAGAATTCCGTAAAGCGGGTTGATCAGGTGCCGCCGCTTATGGCCATGATCCAGCCCAAGACTTTTTGCGGATCGAATATGGCCTGGCCGAGCAGGAAGGCCGCTTCGATCAAGACCACATAGGCGATGACTTTGACGGCCAGGCGGCCGCCATAGGGCAGCGCCCGCATGCGCCGGCCGCGCGGCCCCCGTACCCAGAAAATTTCGAAATACCAGAACGCCGCGCCGATCAGCATGCCGCGAACCGCGAAGGCGAAGAAATCGAACGCGCTGGTGTCCAGATCGCGGACACCGTTCAGGTAAAAACCGACGGCAATGCCGAACAGTCCGGCCGCCAGGGTCAGCCGGATATAAAGTTTCACGCGCTTTGCAGGGGTGGTCGGCAGGTCCATCTTGGTGCCGCCTTCGGGGCCAATTTTTGCTGCGATCCGTTTATCACATATCGCCTTTTATTCCCATGGCCGCCGATACCCAGCGCGGCTCACCAAATTGTGACTCAGTGTGTTTTGAATTTGGAACCCCTTTGTTCCAAATGAAACCCATGGACGGCGTAAAAAAATTCCTAACCTGGCGCACCTTGATATGGGGCGTGGTGATCCTGTTTTTTGTATGGTGGTTCATGCCCGGCCTGTTCCCGACCAGTACGCTCCTTTGGAAGGCAAGCTGGTCGAAAACCGATTTTACCAAGACCTCCATCGACCTCAGTGAAATTATGTCCGGCGGCCCCCGCAAGGACGGCATTCCCTCCATCGATAATCCCGAATTCGATCCGGTCTCCGAGGTTAAAATTGCCGATACGGTTCCGGTTATCAGCCTCAACTTCAACGGCGAGGCGCGCGCCTATCCGCTCGGTATTCTGATGAGCCACGAGATCGTCAACGAACGTATCGGCGGGGTGCCGGTGACGGTCACCTATTGCCCGCTGTGCAATGCCTCGATCGTGTTCGACGCCCGTGTGGGCGGCCAGGAACTGGATTTCGGACCCCCCGGCAAGCTGCGCAATTCCGATTTGGTGATGTATGACCGGCAAACGGAAAGCTGGTGGCAGCAGTTCCTGGGCGAAGCCATCGTCGGCGAAATGACTGGCGCGCGGCTGAAAATGATTCCGTCGCGGATCGAATCCTTCGCCCGCTTCAAGGCCGGCTTTCCCAACGGCAAGGTTCAGCAAGGCGGCAGCTTCCGGGGCTACGGCTCCAATCCCTATGTGGGCTACGACACGTCATCCAGGCCGTTCCTGTTTCGCGGGCCCTTGCCCAAGGACATGCCCGCCATGACCCGCCTGGTGGCGGTCGGCGATCAGGCCTGGACCATCGAATTATTGAAGGAAAAGCGGAAAATCATTTCCGGCGATCTGGTCATCACCATCGAAGACGGACAAAACTCGGCCCTCGATACCCGCGATATCAGCCGAGGCCGCGATGTGGGCAATGTGATCGTACAGCGGCAATCGGCCGCCGGGCTGAAAGACGAAGTCTACGACATCACCTTCGCCTTCGTCTTCAACGCCTTCAAGCCCGAGGGCCGCATCCACACCTCCTGGCCGCCCGGCTCTTAGACCCAAGCGATCTCCTCCGATTCATGCCGGGCGTTGTCGCGCGCCCCGGCAAATGGCATCCTGTTTGCCTCTGGTCTTTGGGCGCGGGCGATGGACTTCAATATTCTTCTCGGCAATCTGAAACCGCATCTCTGGGAGATGGTGTCGGACTCGGTGCGTTTCGTGCGCCTTGGCCTGGAAGCCTCGGGTGCGCAGGTGCGCGTCGGCACCAACCAATTGGATGAAGGTGCCACCAATCTCTTTTTCGACCGCTTTTACGAGGACCAGACCCTGCCCCATCAGATGAAGCTGGCCGGCGTCCGCTACTGCCTCGTCTGCACCGAGGTTTTGTCCACCGACGGCACCTGGAACTATGGCGCCGAGGGCGGCGATGGGGCCGAATTTGCCGCCTTCGAGCTGGCCGCCCGGGGGGCCTCGTTTGTCTGGTGCTTGTTGGAAGAATCGGTGGCCGCCTGCGCCGCCATGAACGCCAACACGGCCTATCTGCCGTTCGGGTTTTTGCCGGAGATGGAGACCCTGACCCGTGCGCCGGCGGGGAGCCGCGATATCGACGTGCTGCTCTCGGGCCTTGCGTCGCCCAGGCGCGATGCGATCATGCAGGCCTTCCATGATGACGGCCGCGCCATTTGCTATCCCGCCATGCCGGTGCCGGCGCATCTTCGCGATGCCCTGATGGAACGGACCCGTATCAACCTTTCGATACAAAAAACCGATGCCCACGAGATTATTTCAGTGAGCCGCATCTGCCATTCGGTGATCAACCGGGTGCCGGTGTTCCTGGAAACCAGCAATGCAGAGGCGCCCTTCGCCAAGCTGTGCCTGACCGCGGCGCCGGGGGACGCGGTGGCCGCCGCCGGTGCGCATTTGGGCGATACCGACCTTGAGGCTTGGGCCGAGGCACGCTACCAAGAGCTTGCCGATACCATGCCCATGGCCGATACCATGGCGCGGGTGCTGGCTGACACGGTAATGCCTTAGCGAAAGCTGCCATGCCCGATAACAATTCCCCAGCCGCGGAATTCGATCCCTCAAACTCGGCCAGCTATGCCGAATGGGCCACCGCATCGATCCGCTATTCGGATTTGGATCCCAACGGCCATGTCAACAACGGCGCCATTAACGAGTATTTCGAAGACGGCCGCGTCCAGTTTCGAAGCGCCCGCATGGCCAAGCTCGGCGACGATATCCTGACCGGCTTCGCCATCGCGCGCTTCGCCGTCGATTATCACGCGCCCCTCGGCTATCCGGGCGGCGTCGATATCGGCACCGTGGTCAAGCGCATCGGCCGCACGTCTTATGTGCTCGGCCAAGGGGTTTTTTCCGCCGGCACCTGCATCGCGTCGGCGGAAGTGGTGACCGTGTATTTCAATTCCGGCACCGGCGCCTCGCAGCCATTGACCGAGGAATTGCGTT
Source organism: Rhodospirillales bacterium (assembly GCA_046582475.1). Taxonomy (GTDB): domain Bacteria; phylum Pseudomonadota; class Alphaproteobacteria; order Rhodospirillales; family UBA2165. Next base: position 1,961 of record JAYGEH010000185.1, on the reverse strand, counting down.
CCGTGCTCGAAGCGGCGATGATCGGGGGAGCATGACACCGATTAGCCAGGGGAGAGGCCGTAAATGCCGCGACTGACATCCGAAACCGGAGTTCTGACCTATGACAAGGCCAAGGCGACCCCCGGCTATACCTTGTTCTCGACCTTAGGGCTTTTTGAGACCACCCTGGTCGATATGAACGGCGAGGTGGCGCATAAATGGGAGCTGCCGGGCGAGCCGGGCAACTATGCCTATATGCTTACGGACGGCCATTTGCTGGCCGCCATCCGCACCAAGGTCGGCATCTTGGGCCTGCCGGCCAAGGGCGGGCACCTGATCGAATATGATTGGGACGGCAATATCGTCTGGGAGCATGAGGACAATACCCAGCACCATGATTTCCGGCGCCTTGCCAACGGCAATACCATATACCTGGCTTGGCGATTGCTGGACGAGGATATGGTCAAGCGCCATACCGGCGGGTTGGCGGGATCGGAACATACGGACGGCGTCTATGGGGACGTGCTGCGCGAGATCAATCCGGCCGGCGAGGTGGTCTGGGAATGGTTCGTCGGCACCGACATGGACATGGAAAAATACCCGATCCATCCCGGCACCTGGCGCATGGAATACGCCCATGGCAACACCGTCGCCGAATGTCCGAACGGCGATATCATGATCAACCAGCGCATGAACGGCTTCATGGGCCACATCGACAAAGAAACAAAAAAATTCAATTGGTGTCTGCAGGATCACGAGTTCGGCCAGCAGCACGATGTGCAGATGCTGGAAAACGGCAACATATTGTTTTTCGCCAACGGCTCCACCCACGCGTCTTATCATGGCCCGGAAGTGGGATCGCGGGTGATCGAGTTGAACCCCGCCGACAACTCGGTCGTCTGGGAATACAAAACCAAGGCGCCCCGAGATTTCTTCTCCTGGTATATCAGCGGCTGCCAGCGCTTAAGCAACGGCAATACGCTGATCTGTGAAGGCGTCTGGGGCCGCATATTCGAAGTGACGCCCGATTGCGAGATCGTCTGGGAATTCATAAATCCGCAGGTTGTCGATTATGAACACCCGGTCTATGTCGGCGCCAATCCGATCTTCCGTGCCTATCGCTATGCATCCGATTCGCCGCAAATCGGCGGGCGTCTTGGAGATGCGGCTTAACGTTCCTAACATTGGGGGGAAATCATGCCGATCGACGTCGGTGTTTTCGATCATATGGACAGCGGGAATTTTCCCGTCCACGAGCTTTACGATAATCGCCTCAAGCTGATCGAGGCTTACGACAAGGCCGGCTTTTACGGCTATCACGTGGCCGAGCATCATCAGACCAGCCTCGGTATGGCGCCGTCGCCGGGCGTCTTTCTCGCCTCGGCCATCGCCCGCACCTCGCAGATCAAGCTGGGCGCGCTGGTTTATATCCTGCCCGCCTATTCGCCGCTGCGCCTAATCGAGGAAATTTGCATGCTCGATCATTTAAGCCATGGACGCTATCAGTTCGGCATCGGCCAGGGCGTTTCCGCGTTCGAAATCGCCTTCCACGGGGTGCCGTTCCTGGAAGCCCAGGATATGTACCGGGAAGCCTTCGAAGTGATCATCAAGGGCATGCAGAGCGACGTTCTCAACCACAAGGGCGAATACTACCGCTATGTGAATACGCCGATGATGTTAAAGCCCTACCAGGACCCGTATCCGCCGGTCTGGTACGGCGCCGCCCATCCCGCCGGCGCCCGCTGGCCCGGCGAGACCGGCATCAATATCGTCATGAACGCGCCGCGGGAACTGGCGGGCAAAATCGTCGGCGAGTTCATGGACGCCTGGTCCAAATCCCACGGCGCAGGAGAGACGCCGCCGAAGCGGGGTCTGGTGCGCCACATTTTCGTGGCCGAAACCGACGCAGAAGCCGTGCGCCTGGCGCACGGCCCCTACCGCACCTGGAAGCTGAGCCATGTGGAGCTGTGGCGCAAATTCCA
>JAYGEH010000166.1:0-2726 GCA_046582475.1 Rhodospirillales bacterium | reverse complement strand
CATTGCTAAATATCGGATCAAGCCGGACGATGTGAAACAATTGCGTATTCACCTGTCGCCGCGCGCTTCCAGGGTCGTCGATGGCCGCGAAATGCCCGACGTCAATGTCCAGTATCTGGCCGCCGTCATGCTCATCGATGGAACGGTCGGCTTTACCGCGTCCCACGACCACGGGCGCATGGGCGAGCCGGGAATTCTGGCGCTGCGCCGGCGCATGAAGTTGGTTCCCGACAACCGGCTTGGGCGCCGCCCGGAATTGCGCCAGGCCATTGTCGAGATTACCCTCAAGAGCGGGCGCCAGGTTCGCCGCCGGACCAACGCCGTTCGCGGCACCACCGCCAATCCTATGACCCTGGCCGAGGTCGAGGCGAAGGCGGCCGAATTGATGGCGCCGGTGATCGGAGCGGGGGCGGCAAAGAAAGTCATTCGCGGCGTGCGCCGAATGGAGCGGGCGCGGTCCCTTGCAGCGCTTGTGGCGCTGATGCAAGGCAAATAGATTACTCCATCCAACAAACCGGAGGCACTATTCATGGCAGGCAAGGACTTCAAAATACCCTCTTCCAGCGGCACCGAATTCGATGCCTATTTGGCTGCCCCGGCCTCCGGCGCCGGGCCCGGCGTGGTGGTCGCGCCGGCGGTGCACGGCATCAACGAGGGTATCCGCAATTTCACCGATAGCCTGGCGGATGCCGGTTGCCTGGCGGTGGCCTTCGATCCATTCTGGCGCACCGACCCGGGTCCCACCGGTCCCGATGAAGGCGACCGGGCCGCCAAGCGCGCCAAGCCTCGCATCAAGTTGATCGAGCAGGGCGTCGCCGATCTGGCCGATACGCTCAACTTCATCAAGGCGCGCCCCGAATGCAACGGGCGCACCGCCGTCATCGGCTTTTGCTATGGCGGGCCCTATGCGGTGTTGGGCGCCACCCGCCTCGGCTGCGACGCCGGCATCTCCTATCACGGCACCAAGGTCGAAACCTATTTCGACGAGTTGGACCTGAACTCGGGCGGCGCCACCATCAGTCTGCACTGGGGCGATCTGGACCACGCCGCGCCGCCCCATTGCCAGCAGGGCGCGGCGGAATTGGACGCCAAGATGAGCAACCTCGACGTCATCATCTATCCCGGCATCAAGCACGGCTATATGATGCCGGCCGCCGCGGCCTGGGATCAGGGCGCGTTCGATACCTCCTGGGCGCGCACCCTCGAAATTCTGACCGGGCTCCAGGACCAGCCCAAGCGGGGCGTGGCCTAATCTACTCCGCCGCGTCGCGGGCCGCGCCGGCCTCGGCCGGGAAGAACTTATCCAGCCAGTTGCCGATCACATGGGTGACGCGGATATTGTCGTCGGAGAACAGGAAGTGGTCGACGTCGGCCAGCAGATGCACGTCGGTGTTTGTCCCTGCGCGGCGGAACAGTTCCAGGGTTTCCGAGACCGGGTCACCGAATCGTTGGTCGGGTGCAGCAATAGCAACGGCCGCGGCGAGATTTTCCCGACCATATCTTCGGGTCGGAAATCGAATATTCCGATGGCCGTCTCCACATGGAATTCCATCAGCGAGGTGATGTCCAGGTTGCCGCGCAAGCGTTCCGGGATCGGCACGATATCGAAGCGCGGCACCATCATGGTCTCGCCGGCGGCCACTTTTTTGCGCCCCTCTTCGATCATGGCGATGAACTTGTCGTAGGCGTCCGGCGGCGGATGCTGCAGCTTGGCCTTGCGCGCGCCGTTGCCCCAGCCGCCCGAGGACAGCACCGCCGCCACCCGCGCATCGGCGCCGCCGGTATAGATAGCGACCGCGGCCCCGAAGCTGGCGCCGGCGACGCCGATGCGGGCGCTGTCGATCTCGGCCCGCCTCTCCAGGTAATCGATGCCGCGCCTGGCTACCGCGACCTGCTCCAAACAGATCAGCCGGCCAACGACGCCGCCGGAATCGCCGACGCCGGGCATATCGAGCCTGAGCGATGCATAGCCCCGGTTGGTGAGCAGCCTGGCCATGGCCGGCACCGACCCTGAATCCTTGTTGGCGCCGAACCCGTGCAGGACAACGAACGCCGGGATCGGCCCTTTTGCGCCGTCCGGAATATCCAGAATGCCGGAGATTCGGATGCCGTCCCAGTCGAATGTAATGCGCTCGTCCATCGTGTTCCCCCCAGAATTGCGCGTGCGTTAGCCGGACACCGCCATGTCGTAGTCGTATTCCGGCGCCGCTTCGAAGATGTCGCGCTGATGGATCCATTCCTGGGTGCGGTCGAAGGTTTCCTGGGTATAGGGCAAAAATACAATGCGCTCGCCGACCGAGAACCGGCGCACATCGACCTGATCCCGGTAGCGTTCCGGTATCATGTCGGAGAAGTAATGCTTGTAGGGCTCGGGCCGAAGATCGACCTCCATCTGCGCCCGTTTGAGCGCGGCGAAATATTTCTCGACGTCCGCCTGGTCGACGCCTTCTGGAAACATGAAGGTGATCATGAACGAGCAGTCGGCGATTTTGCGCAGGCCCATCTGCTCGGCCACCTGATAGGTGATGCCCCAAAGGCTGGCCGCCGGCAGATCGCCATCGGTGACCACATCGACCCGCTGCCAGGGCAGGCCCATGAATTTGAGCTTGATATCCTCGTGCGCCATGAACGGCTCCAGCGCCTGGATGGTGGAGTAATGGCTGCCCGACTGGTAGCCGACGGCGATTTCCTTGCCGGCCAGGTCTTCCGGGCTCTGGATTGGCGAA
>JAYGEH010000121.1:0-32231 GCA_046582475.1 Rhodospirillales bacterium | reverse complement strand
GCGCCCCGTGACCATGGGCTTGAGCGATTGCAGGCGCCGTCCACCGCATCCCTCGCCGCGCTGATCGGCAACGGCACGTCGTTTTTGGCGATCCTGTCTTCGGTTCATTGGCGGGAATCCTGGAAGTATGGCGAGCGCGCTTTTCGCTATTGCCAGCACGACGCCGGCCATGCGTTGGGAGCGATGCGCTATGCGGCGGCGCTTTTGGGCTGGCGCATGCGTTTGCTGAGCGCGCCGTCCGACGGCGAACTGGCGGCGCTCATAGGGTTGCACCGCGCCGATCTTTTTGCCTTCGGCGAGGCCGAGCGCCCCGAGCTTTGCGCCATCGTCGATACCGGCACAGCGGCCGATATCGGTGCCGATGCCTGGGCGCGGGCGGCGGCAGATATCGGCGCCGGCGACTGGCTGGGAACGCCGAACCAATTGAGCCGGCAGCACACACGCTGGCGCGAAATCGAAGCGGTGGAAACCAGCGCCGCCAAACCACGAACAGCGGGCGCCAGCCCGGTGCAATTGGCCCCAGCCAATACCAGCCGCAGCAATTTTGGCGTCGCCGCCACCGGCATCATCCGGCGGCGGCGCAGCGCCGTCGCCATGGATGGCGCCACCGGCATGCGCAAAGGGGCCTTTCTCGGTATGCTAAGCCGCACCCTGGCCAAGGCGGATCAGGTGCCGTGGGATGGATTTGCCCACGCTCCGGCCATTTCGCTGGCGCTATTTGTGCACCGGGTGGTTGGCTTGCCGGCGGGCCTTTATCTTTTGGCGCGGGGGGCCGATCACGCGGAGCGCTTACAGGGCGCCTGCGATCCGGAATTTGCATGGCGCGATCCGGTGGGCGGCGATCTGCCGCTTTACCTGTTGCGCGAAGGCGATATGCGGGGCCCGGCACGGACCGTTAGCTGCGGCCAGGATATCGCCGCCGACGGCGCCTTCGCCCTCGGCATGATCGCCGATTTCGCCGGGACCCTGGAGGCCGAGGGGCCATGGGCCTACCGCCGCCTGCATTGGGAAACCGGGCTCATCGGCCAGGTTTTGTATCTGGAGGCCGAGGCGGCGGGCCTCAGCGCCACCGGCATAGGCTGTTTTTTCGATGACGAAATGCACGCCGCCCTCGGCCTCGAAGGCGAGGCCAACGACGGAAAATGGCAGAGCCTATATCATTTCACCGTCGGCGGTGCGGTGGAAGACGACCGCCTGGCAACGCTCGGCGCCTATCATCACTTGGAGGAACGGCGCGGTTAGCCGCCCTCCATCTTCGGCACCAGGACGATCTCCTTGGCATCATCAATGCGCTGCAGCAAGGCGTCTTCCATCAACTCGCCGTCGATGGCGACGGCGAAACCGGTTTCCAGCACCGGCGCCAGCCTGGGATAGCGCTCGCCCAATTTCTTGAATAACTGCATCACGTTAGGGGCGTCGATTTCCAGCGCCTCATCGTCGCCGGTATATTGGCGCACCTCTCCCATGAACAGAACACGCACCAAGTCTCAGCCCCCCGCTTCCTTGATCGCCTTCAGGATTTTCGGCGGCGATACCGGAAGATCGTTGAAGCGAATGCCGAGTGCGTTTCCGACGGCATTCACGACCGCGGCTTGCGGCGGCACGATGGGCGTTTCGCCGACACCGCGCACGCCGTAAGGATGGTTCGGGTTCGGCACCTCGATCAGACAGACATCGATCATCGGCACGTCGGAGGCCACCGGCACCCGGTAATCGAGAAAGCCCGGGTTCTGCAGGCAGCCGTCTTCGCCGTAGATATATTCCTCGTTGAGCGCCCAGCCGATGCCCTGCACGGCGCCGCCCTGAAGCTGGCCCTCCACATAATCGGGGGAAATGGCGCGGCCCACGTCTTGGAAGACGGTGTAGCGCAGCACTGTCACATAGCCCGATTTCCTGTCGACCTCCACATCGACCAGATGCGCGCCGGTCGCAGGGCCCTGTCCGGTGGCGTTGATCTCGGCATGGCCGGCGATGGGGCCGCCGGTCATCGGCGCCTTGGCGGCAATCTCGGCCAGGCTCATGGGTTTGTGATCGCCCACATTGGCGCCGGCCGGGCGGGCATGGCCATCTTCCCAGACCACTTCGTCTTCCGACACGCCCCAAATCTTGGCGGCCCGGTCAGAGGCCACCTTGATGGCGTTGCGCGCCGCCTGGACGCAGGCCATGCCGGTGGCGAAGGTGACGCGGCTGCCGGCCGTCAGGTGGGAAAAGCCGACCGACGAGGTGTCTCCGATGATCGGGCGCACCGAAGCGTAATCGATGCCCAGTTCCTCGGCGACCATGGCGGCCATGGAGGCGCGGCTGCCGCCGATATCGGGATTGCCCTCGATCAGCGTCACGGTGCCGTCATCGGAAACATTGACCGAGGCGCAGCTTATACCGCCGGCGTGCAGCCAGTAGCCGGCGGCGATGCCGCGGCCCTGATTCTCGCCCAGGGGCGCGCTGTAATGGGGATGCGCCTTCATCGCTTCCAGGATGTCGATAAAGCCGATGGGGCCGTATTTGAGCCCCATGATATTCTGCGTGCCTTCCTTGGCGGCGTTCTTGAGGCGCATTTCAACCGGGTCGATGCCCAGTTCATCGGCAAGCTCGTTGATTACGCTTTCGACGCCGAAAGCCGCCATCGGCACGCCGGGCGCCCGGTAGGCGGCCACCTTGGGCCGGTTGACGCAAACATCGTAGCCCCAGACCTTGGCGTTCTCCAGATCATAGGGCGAGAACATGCAGTTAACGGCGGCGCCGACGCTGGCACCCTTGAAGGCGCCGGCCTGATAGGTCACTTCGCCCTCGGCGGCGGTTATGGTGCCGTCATTCCTGGCGCCGATCTTGACGCGCACATGGGCGCCGGAGGTGGGACCGGTGGCGCGGAACACTTCGTCCCGGGACATGACGATCTTCACCGGGCGGCGCGCCAGTTGCGATAGGCGGATGGCCACCGGCTCGCCATAGACATTGTTCTTGCCGCCGAAGCCGCCGCCGATTTCCGACGCGGTCACCCGGATGCGCGAAATGTCCATGTCCAAAATCTTGGCGCAGGCACTGCGGAACACGAAATGGCCCTGGGTGGTGCAGAACAATTCGACGCCGTCATCGGAGGCGTCGGCGACGCAGGCGTGCGGCTCGATATAGCCCTGATGCACGGCCTTGGTGGTGAATTCGCGTTCCAGAACAATGTCGGCTTCTGCGAAACCTTTTTCCACATCGCCCTTTTCGCCCCTGGGTATGCGGTAGACGTTGGACGGCTTGGCGGTCTTCTCGTCCGCGCCCTCGGTGATCTGGTCTTCGTGCAGGATCGGGGCGCCCGGCTGCATGGCCGCGACCGGATCGATCACGTGCGGCAGGACTTCGTAATCGACTTTGATCAGCTTCAACGCCTGGCGGGCGATGGATTCCGAGGTCGCGGCCACGGCGGCCACCGCATGGCCGTCATACAAAACCTTATCGAACGCCATCATGTTCCATGAGAAATCGCGGAAATCGAAAATAATCGGGCCGTGCGGCCCCGGCGATTTCGGGATATCGGGAAAATCGGCGCTGGTAACCACCGCCTTGACGCCGGAGAGCGCCGCGGCGGCCGAGGTGTCGATGGATTTGATGCGCGCATGGGCGTGCGGCGAGCGCAGGATTTTGCCGGTCAGCATGCCGGGCAGGTACAAATCCGCGCCGTACTTGGCGCGCCCGGTGACTTTATCGACACCGTCCGGCCTCGGGTTGCGCTTACCGACCCATTTGTATTCCGTTTTCACTTCGTCGGGCATGATCAGGCTCCTCTCATCTCGGCGGCGGTATCCATGACGGCGCGAACAATTTTGTCGTAGCCGGTGCAGCGGCAAAGATTGCCGGCCAGCCAATAGCGAACCTCGGTCTCGCTCGGGTCCGGGTTCCTTTCCAGCAAGTTCTTGGCGGCGACCAGGACGCCCGGCGTGCAGATACCGCATTGCAGGGCCGCCATGTCGATGAAATTCCGCTGCAAGGGATGCAGGGTGTCGCCGTCGGCCATGCCTTCGATGGTTTCGATCGCGTGGCCCTCGGCCTCGACCCCCAAGACCAGGCAGGAACAGACCAGGCGGCCATCGATGGTCACCGTGCAAGCGCCGCAATCGCCGGTGCCGCAGCCTTCCTTGGTGCCGGTCAGGTGCAGCTCGTCGCGCAGCACATCCAGCAGCGTCTGTTCGGTCTGGCAGAGAAATTCGGTCTCATCGCCGTTGATGGTGGTGGTTACATGATGTTTGGCCATGGTTATTTCGCCGCCCTTTTGAGTGCTATCGATGCCACCCGGCGCGCCAGGACGCCGGCCACATCGGTGCGGAATTCAATGGTTCCACGCTTATCGTCGATCGGGCTGCAAGCCGCACTGGTGGCCGCCGCCAGATTGTCCAAGGCCGCATCATCGATTTTGGTGCCGATCAGGGCGTCCGCCGCCGGCCCCACCAGCAGCGCCGTCGGCGCCACCGCGCCCAATCCGACGCGGGCCGCCGTGCAGACGCCGCCGCCGTCCAGGGTCAGGCTGATGCCGACGCCGACCACCGCGATATCCATTTCCGTCCTCGGGATGAAGCGCAAATAGGCGTCGCCGGAATTGGGAGGACGTTCGGGCAAAAAGATCGAGGCGACGATCTCGCCGCTGGCGAGGCTGGTTTGCCCCGGCCCGGTTGCAATATCTTCCACCAGCACGTCGCGCGCACCGTTTTGGCCGACAACGCTGGCCACGGCGCCGGCGGCGATCATGGCGGGCACCGAGTCGGCGGCCGGCGATGCGTTGCAAAGATTACCGCCGAGGCTGGCGCGCCCCTGCACCTGGGTGGAGCCGATCAGCTCGGCCGCCTCGACCACGCCGGGCCAGGCGGCGCTGAGCGCTTCGTGCTCGCCCAGCTCGGCGCCGGGCACCGCGGCGCCGATGCGAAAGCCGCCATTTTCCGCGGCGATGGTCCGGGTCTCGGATATATTCTTGATATCGATAATCAAGGTCGGCTCGATCAGGTCCGATTTCATTTGCACCAGAAGGTCGGTGCCCCCCGCCAGAATTCGGGCCTGGCCGCCGCCCGCCGCCAGAAGCGCCGATGCGGCGCTCAAATCTTGCGGCGCTTCATATTGTATGTCAGCCAAAGTCTTCTCCCTAATAATCGGCCGCGTTAAGGACCCCGCGGGCTTTTAAGCGCCCGGCCCTTGAATGAAATCCCGAATCTCCGCGGCGACGGTTTCGTCGCTGGTGCCCATGGACATGGTCGGCGACGGATGATTGTGGCCGAGCAAAAGCTTGAACCGGGGCAGGCGCCCGAATTCCCGGGACAGCTCGGCAACCAGCGCCGTTGCCGAAACGCCGAACATGATCGGTTCATACTCGGCGGCCGTCACGAACACGCCGAAATCACCCCATGCGGTATTTCCCAACAATTGGATGGCGGCATATTTCGAAGCATCTTCGCCATAATAGGCTGTGATGACCCGCTCCGGATTGATACCATAGCCGCCCGACATCAATATGACGCCGGCAGCTCCATGCCCGCCTTCGGGCTGCAATTCTTTATGCAGGGCGAAGGCGGCCACATGGGCGGCGCCCGCCGAATGGCCGATCACATAGATACGCTCGGGATCGCCGCCATATTCGGCGATGTTGGCGCGCGCCCAGGCGACGGCGGCGCCCACATCCTCGGCCCCCGCCGGCCAAGGCGCGCCCGGCGCCAGGCGGTAGGTGGCGTTGACGCCGATCATGCCGTTGCCGGCGAAATAATTGGCCACATTGCCAAAGACGTATTCGCCCTCGGTGTTTTTGCGGCCTTCGACGAAGCCGCCGCCGTGAAAAAACAACACCACCGGCACCGGCGCGGGCGGCTTGTCATCGGCCACATGCACATCCAGCAGGTTCCGCTCCTGATCATCGCCATATTGGATATCGCTGACAATTTTGATGCCGTCCCAATCCAGCGCCTTTAACAGCGGCAGGTAGAGATCGCGGGTCGCGGCCAGAATTTCGGGATTGAAATTGGCGCCCATCTTGCGTATTTCGGCGGCGACATCGTCTTGCACGCCGCGCACCAGGGTGGTGCCGCGATGTGTGATCTGGTCCATCTTGCCCTCCCAACATCAATATTTGGTGGCCCTATCCTACCGCCTAATCGGCGATCTGCAATCGGAATTGCCTTTCAAGGTATCGGTTGGATCGATTAAACTGAACCGGGAAACCAGCCTTGGGGGAGACAGCGCATGGACGAGCAAACCGGTTCCATTGGGGCGATAACCGATACAACCGATTGGCGCGGCCCCGACATGGCCGGGCGCAGCGATTGGATTCGCCAAATTACCGATGCGCATATGGATGAGGTCCGTTCCGCCCTCGCGGGCGTCACCGCAAATGGCCTGCAATTGGGCGCCTTCGGCAAGGAGGATTTTCCGATCCCGAGCTTCGCCGAAGAGCTGGCCTGGGTGCAGGAGCAGCTGCAGACCGGCCCTGGGTTTGCCCTGCTGCGCGGTTTTCCGGTGGACGATTTCACCGATCCTGAGCTGCGCCTGATCTATTGGGGCATCGGCCAGCATCTGGGCACGCCCCTGTCGCAGAGCCGGCACGGCGATATCCTCGGCGATGTGCGCGATATCGGAGGCACCACCAAGGAGGAACACGGGCGCGGATATACCGGCAAGGACGAGCTACATTTTCACAGCGACGGCTGCGATATCTCCGGCCTGTTTTGCTTACGGGTCGCCAAGCAAGGCGGCCTCAGCCAACTGGTCAGCGCCGCCGCCGCGCACAATGAAATTGCCCGGACCCGGCCCGATTTGCTGCGCGTTCTCTATGAGCCGTTTTATTGGAGCCGCCGGGGCCAGGAACTGCCCGGCGATGCGCCCCATTATCCGCAGCCGGTGTTCGCCGTCGAGCAGGGTCATTTCGTCGCCCGCTATTTGAAAAGCCATATCGAGTGGGGGCACAAATCGGCGGCTGTTGCCCTGACACCGGAACAGAGCGAAGCCTTGCAGCTGTTCGAGGACGTCACCGAGAATCCGGCGTTTTTCCTGGAAAAACCGTTCCAGCCCGGCGACATGCAGTTCGCCAACAATCTGAAGGTGTTCCACGCGCGCACCGCTTTTACCGACCACGACGATGCGCGGCTGAAACGGCACCTGCTGCGCCTGTGGCTGGCGCCTCCCAACTCGCCGCCCCTGCCGCAAAGCTTCAAGGCCTATTACCGGGAGATCGGCGCCGGAGCCGTGCGCGGCGGCAATCAGGCCTGGCAGGGCACCACCTTCCAAACCACGGAAGTGGTTTAACACGGTGAGCGATCCAGGCGAAGCCAGTCCCTTGCCGCTGGCCGGGGTTCGCGTCCTGGAATTCTGCCACACCATCATGGGTCCGTCGGCGGGAGTGTTGCTGGCCGATCTGGGCGCCGACGTGATCAAAATCGAAGCTGCGCCGGACGGCGATACAACCCGGCGCCTGCGCGGTTTCGGTACCGGCTTTTTTTACGCCTTCAACCGCAACAAGCGCAGCCTGGCGGTAGATTTGAAATCGGATACTGGGCGCCGGCTGGTCCTGAAACTGGCCGAAAACGCTGACGTGGTGCTGGAAAATTTCGGGCCCGGCACCATGGACCGGTTGGGGTGCGGCTATGGGGATTTATCTTCAGTCAATCCCGACCTCATCTATTGCGCGATGAAAGGTTTCCTTTCGGGGCCTTACGAGCACCGTCCTGCCCTCGACGAGGTGGTGCAATTTATGGCCGGCCTCGCCTACATGACCGGACCGCCGGGCCAGCCCCTGCGCGCCGGCGCCTCGGTCATCGATATCATGGGTGGCATGTTCGCGGTCATCGGCGTACAGGCCGCCTTGCGCGAGCGCGAGGCAACCGGGCGCGGCCAGTTCGTCAAATCGGCCTTGTTTGAATCGACGGCGTTCCTGATGACCCAGCACATGGCCGGCGAAGCGATCACCGGCAAGCCGGCAGAATCGATGGCCGCCAAGGGGGCGGGCCGCGGCATCTGGGCCGTTTACGAGCCTTTTGAGACCGCCGACGGCGAAAGCATCTTCATCGGGCTGACCAGCGACAACCACTGGCGCGCCTTTTGGGAGCATTTCGAGCGCCAGGACCTGATCGACGATCCCCGCTTTGCCACCAACGCCGAGAGGGTTGAGAATCGGCCCGAATACCGGGACGTGGTGGTCGAATGCGTCAAAAGCAAAAGCCTCGCCGAGATGTGCGAACTTGCCGACCGCATCGGCATTCCATTCGCGCCGGTGGCCAGGCCCGGCGATCTGTTCGACGATCCGCAATTGAACGCCGGCGGCCGCATGCTCGATATCGATTTTCCGAACGGCGTCACCAAACCGATGCCGCCGCTGCCCATCGAGATGGGCGATCACCGCTTCGGCTTGCGCCGCCAAGCGCCAAAGATAGGCGAACACACCCGCGAAATCCTGGGCGAACTGGGCCTGGACGAAGCCGCCATCGGCGATCTTCAGAGCCAGGGCGTTGTCATCTGGCCGGAGGAATAGGCGAAAGTTAAGCCCGCGCTTCCTCTTTCAGGACCGCCATGACGCCGCCGGCGCGGACGATCTTGAGCAAATCCTCGGGCATTTGGGCGCCATGAAGCTCGGTTCCCTGGGTCAGGTTCTTGACCACCGATTTTTCCAAATCCAGCTGCAGTTCGTCGCCCTCGTTGAAGGCTTCGGTAATGCCGGGACAGGCCATCACCGGCAAGGCAATGGCCACCGAGTTCCGGAAAAAAATGCGGCCGAAACTTTCGGCGATGACGCAGCCGATGCCAAGCATCTTCAAATTGGCCGGCGCCTGCTGGCGCGACGAACCGCAGCCGAAATTGGCGCCGGCGACGATCACATCGCCGGGCTGCACACCGGCGGTGAAACCTTCGTGAATATGCGGGATGGTTTTCTTCGCCTGATCCCATTCCAGGCCTTTGGAAAAGCTCGGCGCCATGAAATCGGTATTGATATCATCGCCGAAATTCCAGACTTTGCCGTCCACGACGATGGCGTTGCTGATCGGCATTTCTATTTTCCCCGCCTAATTCAAATATTTTCTGGGATCGGCAATTTTGCCCTCGATCGCCGACGCGGCCACGGTTTCCGGCGACGCCAGATAATTGAAGGCGTCGGGGCTGCCCATGCGCCCCTTGAAATTGCGGTTGGTCGAGGCAATGCCGTTTTCGCCGGCCCCGAGGACCCCCGTCGAGCCGCCGCCGCAGGGCCCGCAGCCGGGCGGCGCGACCATGGCGCCGGCCTGCACCAGATCGTTCAAGACGCCGCTTTTGGTCACATTCATCATCACTTCCTGCGAGGATGGAATGACCAGAAGCCGGGTGCCCGGCGCCACCTCGCGGCCCTTGAGGATGGCTGCCGCCCGCTCCAAATCCTCGGTCCGGGAATTGGTGCATGAACCGATGAAGGCTTGTTGCACGGGCACCTCGCCGACCTCGGATATGGGCCTCACATTGTCCGGGTTGTGCGGGAAAGCCACCTGCGGCTCGAGGGACGTGCAATCGATATGATGGGTTTCCAAATAAACCGCGTCGGCGTCGGGACCGAAAGTTTCGATTTTGGCGTCGGTGCGCGTCGATAAATATTCGAGGGTCTTTTCATCGGCCGCGAACATGGCGAACTTGGCGCCCATTTCGACGCCCGTATTGGACATGGTCATGCGCGCATCGACGCTCAAGGCGGCGGCGCCGGAGCCGGAAAATTCGATGGACATATATTGCGCCTTGTCGGCGGAATGTTGGCCGAGGAGTGCCATCATCACGTCCTTGGAGGTGACGCCAGCCGACAATTCGCCGTCGAGCACGAAATTGATGCTCCCGGGCACCTGGAACCAGTTGGAGCCCTTGTACATGGAATAGGCCAGCTCCGAGGCGCCCATGCCGGTGGCCGCCGCGCCCAGCGCCCCATAGGTCGTCGTATGGGAATCGGCGCCGATGATCAGTTGCCCCGGAAGCGCGTGGCCTTTTTCCGGCAACACGGTGTGCTCGATACCGACGCCGGCATCATAGAAATGCTTGACCCCGAACTGGGCCACGTAATCCCGGATCACTTTGTGAGATTCGGCGTCAGCGGCGGTCATCGCCGGGATGCGGTGATCGATGCAGACAACAACCTTGTCGGCATCGGCGAAGCGGGTCAGGCCGATATCGGTCAAGTTGCGGCAGGCTGCGGGAAAGGTGATGTCGTTGCCCATCATCACATCGGTCTCGGCGGTCACATACTCGCCGGGGCTTACGCTTGTCCGCCCCGAATGGCTGGCCAGGATTTTCTCCGCCATCGTCATGCCCATAACCGGACTCCTTGATCATCTTGCGATTTGTTGAAATCATCATATCAGCATCAAGGCCCGCGTCCAGGACCAGGAAGCCAAATCAGGGGAGCGCGATTATGAACCAATTGACCACATTGGCCGCCAGCGTCGGCCAGTTGCTGAAAGACCGGGGCGAGACGGTGGCGGTATCGGAATCGTCGACCGGCGGGCTGGTGTCGGCGGCGCTGCTGTCGATCCCGGGCGCATCGGCCTATTTCGTCGGCGGCGCGGCCAACTACACGCACACCGCCCGCGAAGCCTTCATCGGTTTTTCACTGGATGATCATCCGGGCATGCGCTCGTCCACCGAGCCGTTCGTCGAGGTGGCTTCGGCGGCGGTGCGCGACGTGCTCGGCACCACCTGGGGCGTCGCCGAGGCTGGCGCGGCGGGGCCCACCGGCAACCGCTACGGCGACGCTGCCGGCCATAGCTGCATCGCCATCAATGGTCCGGTAACAAAGGTGATCACCGTTGAGACCGGCGATGCGGACCGGGAAGCCAACATGTGGCGCTTCACCGAAGAGGTGCTGAATTTGTTCGAGGCGGCGATTAGGGAAGTAGGCTAAGCGCCATCCGGTCAGCATCCCTCGAGAGAGGGAACCGATCTAATCCACGAGATTCTGCTCGATATATTCGATCATTTTACCGACGCTCTCATCGATCGACAGCTTCGCCGTATCGACGACATATTCCGGTTTTTCGGGCTCCTCGTAGGGCGCCGAGACGCCGGTATATTCCGGAATTTTTCCGGCCCGGGCCAACGCCCAATGGCCCTTGGGATCGCGCCGCTCGCAGGTTTCGATGTCGGCGTCGATAAAGATTTCGTGGAACATGTCGCCGGCGGCCTTGCGCGCAATGTCCCGGTCTTCCCGGTAGGGCGAAATAAAGGCGGTGATGACGATAAAGCCGGCATCGGCGAACAATGACGCCACCTCGCCGATGCGGCGGATATTTTCGGTGCGGTCTTCCGGCGAAAATCCCAGATCGGAGCTTAAGCCCTGGCGCACATTGTCGCCGTCGAGCACATAAACCTGGCGGCCATTGCCGAACAAGCGGTGTTCGGTTTCGATGGCCAGGGTCGATTTGCCGGAACCGGGCAGCCCGGTGAACCAGAGTACGCCACCGCGATGTTTGTTGGAGTTCGCCCGCGCTTCCGCCGAGATCCGATGCTTTACCGTAACCAGGTTTTCCGATTTGATCGCCATTATACTATCCGTTGTACAAGCGCCGGCCCAATGCCGGCGCGAAACGCTTCTAAAAGAATTGGTGCCCGGCTTCAAGCCACATTAGGCGAAATGTCCAATCGCGCCACGATGCCTTGCAGATCGGCGCTCGGCGCCGGATAGCGTGCCAGCACCAAGGGGTCGTGACCTGGGATGATACGATCCGCCGACGACGCCAGCCGGCGCAAGGTGGCGAAACCTTCGAGCATTTCGGCGGTATTGAAGACCACCGGGTAGGGCCGGCCCTCCTCCATGTTGGCGTAAAAATGGGCGGCGTCGGACGCCAGCACCACCCAGCCGCGCCGGGTCCAGACGCGCATCACCTGCAATCCCATTGTGTGACCGCCGATGCGGTGCAGGGTGATGCCGGGCGCAATCTCTTCGTCGCCGTCGTGGAAGCGGACCCGGCCTTGGAACACATGATCGACCATGTTCATCACGTCGGCGGCTTCGAAGGAATGGTTGAGGGCGCCGTGGCACATATGGCGGCCGGTGGCGAACGCCATTTCGTCGTCCTGGATATGAAAGCGCGCTTTGGGAAACATGTCCAGATTGCCGCCATGGTCGTAATGCATATGGCTGATAATGACGTCCTCGACCTGGGCCGGCTGAATTCCGAGGCGCTGCAGCCCTTGCGCCGGATCGGCCAAAAACTCACGCCCCCGCCGGGCGCCCACATCGGACTGGAAACCGGTGTCCAAAATAAATGTGCCAACCGGGCCGGTTATGGCCCAGACGAAATAATCCAGCGGCATGGGTCCGTCGTGAGGGTCGCCGCCGAGAAAATTGGCGCTGGCGTTGCGCTCCAGATGGCCATAGCGGATGGCATAAATCTCGTAAGGTTCAAGATTGCCCACGGATCAGGAGTCTTCGGGCGGTTTGACTTCGACGCCGGCGCGGGTTTCAACGCATTTGACGAATTCCGAGAAATCGGCGTCGGCGCCCAATACCGCCAATGCCTGCTCCCAAACCTCGAGCACGGTGCCGGCCAAATCCATTGGCACTCGCATCGCCTCGGCCTCGGCCAGGCAGAGCTCCACGTCTTTGTGCATCAGCCCGACGGAAAATCCCAAATCGAATTTGCGCGGCAATATGGCACTCGCGAATTTGCCGTCGGTGGCGGTGTTTTTGCCGGAGCCGGAATTGATCACCTCCAGCATGATGCGGGGATCGAGGCCGGCCTTGACCCCCATGACCATGGCTTCCGACGATATGGCCAGCGCCGTCGCCGACAGAAGATTGTTGGCGAGCTTCATGGTCTGGCCCATGCCGGCATTTGTCCCCACGTGAAAGACCCTGCCGATCACTTCGAGGACCGGGCGCACCCTCTCCAATTCCGCATCCGAGCAGGCGGCCATCACCGCCAACGTGCCGGCGACGGCCCCCGCGACGCCGCCCGAAACCGGAGTGTCCACGGTTGCAATATCCTTTTCGACGAGGGCGGCGGCAATCTCAACCGCCAGGCTCGGCCCGGTGGTGGACAGATCCACATAGGTTTTGATGCGCTTGCCGGACGCGATGCCGGCCGGGCCGAGTGTCACTTGCCTGACCACGTCCGGGGTGGGCAGGCTGATCAGAACCATGTCGGCCGCCGACGCCACGGCGGCCGGCGAGGCGGCTTTTTCGGCGCCCAGATCGACCAGCGCCTGAACCGCATCATCGTTGACGTCGAAGATGGTCAGATCAAATCCGGCATCCAGCAGGCGCCGGCACATGGGCGCGCCCATATTGCCGACACCGACGAATCCAACTGCTTCAGCCACCGGCTCCCCCCTGTTTATACCAAGGATCAGTGATCATGACCGATAGAGACGGCCGAGCAAGGTTTTCGGCAAGGAGCGTGCGGCGCAGCGATGCGGGGCATCGCAAAGCGTGCGCGACGCTGCCCGAAAGCCTTGCTAGGCCGCCGTGCCGGTCGCCCATGCGGCCCGCCGGAGGGCGTCAGAAGCGCTGGCCGATACCCCGCATCGCCGGCGCGCTCCTTCCTACCCGGCGAACCGCATGGGCGATCTCTATGGGTCATGATCACTGATCCTTGGTATTATACCGGCCCGGCCGTTTCGGTCCCTTCCAGGGGCGCAAAGCGGACGGCAAGAATTTCCCTTGTGTTCAGTTTTCCGCCCGTGGACTTATCGGCCACGATCAATTGCTGCGCCTCGCCGAGGCCCGCCGGCAAAACCATACGCCCGCCGGGCTTGAGCTGGCCAATCAAAAGCGGCGGAATAAGCTCGGGCGCGGCGGCGACGATGATCCGGTCAAAGGGCGCATGCTCCGGCCAGCCATTGTAGCCATTGCCGACTTTGCAAGAAACGTTGCCGCAGCCAAAATCCCGCAAGCGCCGCTCCGCTTCCTCGGCAAGTTCCTCGACAATCTCGACGGTGTAGACGTGGCCCGCCAGGCGGCTCAAAATCGCGGTGTGGTATCCGAGCCCGGAGCCGATCTCGAGCACATTCATATGGGATTCCAGGCCCAGAAGCTCGGTCATCAATGCGGTGATGAAGGGCTGCGAGATGGTTTTGTCCCAGCCGATGGGCAGCGGCCCGTCCGAATGGGCGTAGCCGCGGACTTCGGTGGGCACGAAATCCTGGCGCGGCACCGTCTCCATGGCGTCCAGGACGCGCTGGTTGATGGCCGCCAGACCGGTCAATTCCTGCGTCGCCTCGGCATGCACGGCAACGATTCGGACCATCATATTGCGCAAGCGCGCGTATGCATCTTCAGTCATCTTCGCCTGGCCACTGATTGCGGTTGATCTGGGTGCAACCTTGCCCTTAAATCAAAGAAATATCTAGCCGCTACGCGATCGATTATTTGCACGCTGTAAACGAAGCTCGCCGAGGGCTAAGCAATTTGGCGATTGCCCTGAATGACGGAGGATAGAATGGCCAAGGAATTCCGACGCATCACCTTCAGCAAATCCGAAATGAGAGGTGCGCTCGAGTTCAATGCGGCAAAATCCGGAGCTAAGTTGCCTCCCGGAGATGTGGTCTCGGTCAAATCGAGCCGCGTTGACAACGCCTTCTTTTTTAGCTGGGCCTGTTCGATTACACCAAGCAAAAAGAAGCCACCTTGAAATTGCCCGAAGAACAGGCGCTGAATGCCTTGCTCAACCATTCCATCGAAACCGGTATCCCGCTGCCAAGGGCGGCGCGCAAGGAAGTCCGCGAAATCGACGGGCTCCTGTGTCTGGATATGTTCATCGAATAGCGGGCGTGCCCGGCAAATTCGGCCGGGCCCGCAGTATCTCTGGCGAATTTCCCTATCAGCCGCCGTAAAAGACGTTGTCGCCAAGTTCCTTCATCTCGAGGATGGCTTCATCGGCGCGGCCTTCGGGTTGCATGGCCACATTGGCTTCGGTCACTTCGCCGATGACGATATGGTGATCGCCGCGCTCGACAATCTCGGCGACGCTGCATTCGACGCTGGCGGACGCAGAATCCAATATCGGCGCGCCGTTGGCGCCCACATGATAGGCTTCGCCGCTGATCGTGTTGCCATCTTTTTCGGCCGGCTTGAAAAATCCGAAGGCGGCGCCCTGCTGGCCCTTGCCGAGCATGTTCAGCGCAAAGGCGCCGGTTTTCTTGATCAGCGCGTAGGCGCCGGAATCGGCCTTCACGCCGATCGCCACCAGTGGCGGATCAAACGAAGTCTGGGTCACCCAGTTCACCGTGGCGGCGGCGATATTGCCGACGCTGTCTTCGGCGGTCAAAACATAGATTCCGTAGGGGATCATTCTCAGCGCGATTTTTTGGCGTCGTCGTCGATAATCAACTCCCTCGATGATTTTCTATACTGATTCCGGATTGTAGATCTTAAGATAATTTGGTGTGGCCCGGGCGGGCGGTCAACGGCTATTCGTCATAATCGATCAGGCTGGAGAACGGGATGTCCAGTTTGTCCCGGCCGTTCAGGAAATTCAGCTCGATGATGCAGGCGCCTCCGACCACTTCGGCGCCAACTTTGCGGAACAAGGCGACAGCCGCCGCCATGGTGCCGCCGGTGGCCAGCAAATCATCCAAGAGCACCACCTTCTGGCCCGGCTTGACCGCGTCTTCTTGAATTTCGATGACGTCGGTGCCGTATTCCAGCTCATATTCCAGGGGGATGGTCGGCCCGGGCAATCTGCCTTTTTTGCGCACCATGGTGAAACCCAGCCCCAGCTTCAGCGCCAGCGGCGCCGCCACCAGGAAGCCCCGGCTTTCGATACCGGCCAGTAAATCGGGCTGATGGCCGCTGATTTCCTTGGCCAGGCGGCCCATGGTGACCTGCCAGGCATCGGCATCGGCCAAGAGGGTCGAGATGTCGTAAAACAACACCCCCTCGACCGGGAAATCGGGAATGCCGCGAATATAATCCTTGAGGTCCATGCAATGCTCTCAAACCGATAGAATAAAACTGCACACAAGATGGCCGGCAATGCCCTCGCCGGCGGCCGGCCGTCTTATTCCAGCGCCTTTTACTTGAGGGATTTCAGATAGGCGATGACGTTTTCCCGGTCCGATTTTTTCTTGACCTTGAGGGCCATGCCGGAACGTTTGGCGCCTTTCGCCTTCACATATTTGTTTGGATTGGTCAGGAATTTGGCAATCTCCGCCTCGTTCCAGGTCCAATCGGCGCCCTTCAGGCCCTTATATTTTTTGTAGCCTGCCGCGCTACCCGCCTTGCGCCCGACGACGCCCAACAGCGACGGGCCGATCTTGTGTTTTCCGGCCTTCACCGTGTGGCAGGCCTTGCATTTGTTGAAGACTTTTTTCCCCTTGGCCGCGTCGCCGGCGGCTAGGGCCGAGCCGGCGTAAAGGCCCGTGGAAAGCACCAGGGCGGAAGCAAGCAGGTGAGCGAATTTCATATAATTTCTCCGATGGTAAATTTTATAACCATTCCTATTGGCGCCAAGGCGCCGGTTGGCGCTTACTATAAATAGCAGGACCAAAAACTCAAGGTATTGCGGTATTTGGTTGATTTTCAGGGCGCCGGCCGGGGGGCTGGCGCGACCGCGCTTAAATCGCGCCAAATGGCGCGGTCTTCGGCAAACCCGTTCAAGGACTGGATCAGGCGGCGGAAGGTGGGATCGCTCTTGGCGAGGGACACCGATATACGGTCCCAGGCGCCGCGCAATTTCACAACCAGCGGCGCCGGCCAGCGCTCAACCCGCATGCCGCCCCGGATCATTGTCTTGAGGGCGGTAAACTGCATAGCCTCGATATCGGCAATGCCGGCTTTAAGGCTTTCGGCGCAGACCGTTTCCAGCTGCGCCTTCGCCATGGGATCCAAGGCGTTCCAGCGTTTCATGCTGATCATCAGATCGACAAATCCTGATTGCCGGCTCCAGCCCGGGAAATAGTAAACCTTCACATGCCGGCCCAGGCCCAGCGCAAGATCGTCCGCCGGGCCCGCGAACAGCGCGCCGGATATGGATTTATCGGCGAGACCGGCAGCAAGATCGGAAGGCGCGACGCGCTTGACCCTGGCGCCGAGGGCGCCGAGCACCCGGCCCGGCAATCCGGCGGCGGCCAGATTGCGGCCCAGCAAATCACCGGCCTTTTGCACATCAGTTGAGAACAGACCGCCGGTCGGGCCGAGGGCGCCGCAGGCGATGGCGTGGATATTGAAAGCCGCGTACAATTTTTCATAAGCGGCGCGGCCGCCGCCATTTTCGAACCAGGCGAGAAAGGTTGCCATATCCGGGCCGAAAGGCACGCCGGCGAAGATTTCAAAGGCGGTAGATTTCTTGCCCCAATAGGCGGCACTGGAAAAGGCGGCATCGACGGTGCCGGACGCAACAGCGTCGAAGGCATCCAAGGCCGCGACCAATTGCCCCGGCCCCAGCACCTCGATTTGGAAGCGGCCGCCGGTGATGCGCCCGAGGGTCTCGGCAATGGCAACCGCGCCGGCGCCCAGATGGGGCAACGAGGCCGGATAGGCGCTGGTCAGGCGCCAGCGGACGGCTTTATTGACGGCAGAGGTTTGGGCGCCGGGCTCTCCCGAAGCCGCCCGCCTGTCGGCCTGCCGGTCCGATTGGGCGACGGCCAGGACCACGCCGGCCATCAGCCCGATGATCAATCCAAATACAAATACGCGCATCCCGGTTCCCTTGCGGCCGGCCCGGCAGCGGCTGCCGCCATGGCCCTACTCGGCGGCCGAATCGATGACTTGCTCATCGGCGCCGAGGGCCGGCATGATTTTATCGGCAAATTCGCCGAGGGTTTCGGCGCTGCCGGTAGCCAGCATCAGCACATATTCCACGCCGAATTCCTTGAGCGCCAGAAACCGTTCGATCACTTCATTCGGCTCGCCGATGATCGCCGCGTCGTCCGCGGCATGGCCGCTTTCGGCGTAAGACGCGGGCTGTTCAGGGAGTCCCGGCAGGCGTCCGAAGCGGTCCATGACGCCGATGCGTTTGGCGCGGGTTTCCAGCGCGTCTTCGGTTTCCCGTTTGGAACCGGTCAGAACCACGGCGCGAGTCAATCCCAACTGCATGGGATCGTAGGCGCGCCCGGCTTCTTCGCTGGCGGCGCGGAAATTCCGCACCCTTTCCCGGGTCAGATCAAAATCGCCATATTGATCCAGCAATACGTTAAAACCGGAACCCGCCACCCGGGCGATGGAGGCCGGCGTGCCGGCCCCGGTCCAGATCGGCGGATACGGCTTTTGCACCACTTCGGGCTCGACCACGATGTCCTCGAAATTCCAGCGATCGCTGTGATAGGAGAAGCGCTCGGTCGATTTCCAGGCCTTGAACATGATCTCGAGGGCTTCTTCATAGCGCTCCTGGGCTTCTTCCTTGGGGATGCAGAAGCCCTTGAATTCGATATCCCGGTAGCCCTTGCCGACACCGAAATCGAGGCGCCCGCCGGACAGAAGATCGAGCGTCGCCACTTCTTCGGCCAGCAGCACCGGATTGTGCCACGGGAGCACCGTCACGGCGGTGCCAAGCCGGATGGTGCTGGTCTTGGCGGCCAGATAGCTCAACAGGTTGAGCGACGACGAAACCTGGCCGATACCGGAAAAATGATGCTCGACAATAAAAATGCTGGCATAGCCGAAGCGGTCGGCAGCGCGCACATAATCGACGAATTTGCCGTAGGACGCGCTGTCGGCGGTTTCGCCCCGGCGCACGGCGCCTCCGAACAAACCAATCTTCATGCCGGACTTCCCCCTTTGGTGGCCACGAGTGGCCAAGTATTCCAAAGTGGGACGAACCTGTCCAACGGGAACTTAGGGAAGCAACGAGAGGCCAGTCAGGGCGCGTCGGCAAACTCGTCCTGGTGGAGATCGGTGCGCTCGGCGATCAATGCCAGCAACCCGGCCCCGTCCTTGGCCTTGACCAGATCGCGGGACAGCTCCTTGTAGTGGCCGCGAAACGCACCGCGGGCGTTGATCGGGCAGACCATCAGGCAAATCTTACAGCCGTACAATTTATGGAAATAGGGCTCGCAGGCCGGGGTGTCCACATGCCAGCGGGTAATGCCGTTGACCGTTATCTTGTCGGGCTTGATGGCGTCGGCGGGACAGAAGCGCGTGCACAACTGGCAACTGGCGCACACCTCGTCGAGCCCGAAATCGCCGGGACCGTCGGCTTTGAGCGGCATATCGGTGGTCACGCATCCGAGCCGGAACGACGAGCCCAGTTTTGGCGATATCATCGAGCCGTGCTTGCCCAATTCGCCGATGCCGGCCAAATAGGCCAGCGCCGGCAGCGGCACGTCGCCCTCGTTGGGTTGCATGCGTGCGCTGTAGCCAAAGGACGCGATGCGGTGCGCCAGGCGCACGCCCAGTTCGTCGAGAAGATGATAGACCCGGTGCACCTCGGCCTGGGAATTGGGTCCGATGTCGGCCATATAGTCGTAGGCCATGGTCATGCCGTAAACGACGGCCGAGCCGTGGCCCAAATCGCCGGCCTGGGTGAAGACCAGTTCCGGCATGACCTGGGCGACGCCCACATCGTCGGCGCCCATTTCCAGGACAAGCTGCTTGAAGTCCTGGGTCAGGGTTGCGAAATCATCGATCTCGGCCCGGTTCGGGTTTACCGGCGGCTCCCGGTCCGGGAGCAAAATATTGTTGCGGATGAAGACGCTGCGCCTGGCCGATGGCGGCATGCGTTTGGAGAATTTCGCCGCCCGGTCGCGGTCGCTGCCGCCGACCCGGTTGCGGGTCGGGCGCTCGGCGCCGGTGAGATCCATTGTGCCCATGATTTTTTGCTCCTTGTTCTCAAGACGAAGCGTAGCCGATCTCCTGGTGCCGTCAAGCAATCCCTCAGGCCAGGAACAAGCTCACCGCGATGACGGCGCCGATGACGCCGGCCACATCGGCGCTCAAGCCGGCCACCAGGGC
This sequence comes from Rhodospirillales bacterium, assembly GCA_046582475.1. Lineage (GTDB taxonomy): Bacteria > Pseudomonadota > Alphaproteobacteria > Rhodospirillales > UBA2165. Next base: position 12,379 of record JAYGEH010000121.1, on the reverse strand, counting down.
GTGGCGGATGCGGCGCACTTGAATGGCGCCGAAATAGACGGCGAGCACATAGAACGTGGTTTCGGTGGAGCCCTGCAGGGTGCTGACCAGATAGCCGGCGTAGCTGTCCGGCCCGATGGCCTTATCATTGATGATCGAGGCCACGATGCCATAGGCGCCGGACCCGGACAGCGGGCGCAGAAGCGCCATGGGCAAGGCCTCGGCGGGCAGGCCCAAGGGCTCGGTCAGGAGCGATAGGGGCCGGATCAGCATTTCCATGGCGCCGGACGCCCGGAACATGCCGACGGCGACCAGGATGGCGACCAGATAGGGAATGATGCGCAAGGCCACCTGGAACCCGTCCTTGGCCCCCTCGACAAAGGATTCGTAGACCCGCACCCGGCGCGCAAAACCGAAGCCGAGCAGGGAAACCAAAATCCCGGGAATGATCCAGGGCGAGATCTGGCGGCCATAAATGACGGTCAACGGGATCAGCGCCAGGATACCCAATAGCACCAGGTAGGAGACCCAGGCCGCATAGGATTGATCGGCGCCTTCGGTATCCAAATCCTCGGCGGCAGCGGCACCGGTATCGAGATCGTCGAGCCCGTCAGTGTATATGGCAGCGCCTTCTGTCGGCAGTGGGTCGTCGGAGTTCGGCAGCCAAAATCGCTGGCAAAGCTTGGCGACGATGATGGCGATGGCGGTGGAGCAGACCGTGGCGAAAAGGGTGGTCGGCACAATGCCCGCCGGGTCCGTCGATCCGGCGGCGGCGCGGAGCGCGATCACCCCGGTCGGCAACAGGGTGACGCTGGAGGTGTTGATCGCCAGGAACAGAACCATGGCGTTGGTGGCGGTGCCCTTGACCGGATTCAATTTGTCCAGCTCCTGCATGGCGCGGATGCCGAACGGCGTCGCCGCGTTGCCGAGGCCGAGCACATTGGCCGACATATTGAGGATCATGGCGCCCATGGCCGGATGGTCGGGGGGCACGTCGGGGAACAGGCGCTGCATCAGCGGGCGCACCAGCCGGGCGATGATGACCAGCAGACCGCCCGCCTCGGCCACCTTCATAAGCCCTAAGAACAAGGCCATCACGCCGATCAGTCCGATGGCCAGGGTGACCGAGCTTTCCGCCGAATTGATGACCGCCGCCGCCAGTATTTCCATCGGTGATTTGCCATCGCCGGCCGGCGCCGCCCAGGTGATCTGGCGAAACCCGGCGGTCACGAAGGCGATGGCGACGATGGCAAAGAAGATAATGTTCATGGCACGCGCACGCTTACCCGGAAACCAACCCAGGTTTCCGGTCTACAGCGAGTCGCGCGCCGATGCGAGTCCCGGGTTTACGGTATTTTTTGGCGTCAGTACCGGCCCTTGGGCGCCTGCGGGTCTTCCATCTTGAAGCCCATGGCGTCTTCGTAGGCGGCTTTGACTTCGTCCGGCTGGCCGTATTGGAACGGGAAGAATTTCGACGATACCCGGCGCGGGGCGCCCGAGGGATCGGCTTCCGCTAATTCCTTTTCGGTGAAGCCGTTGATGAAATTTTCCTTGCCGACGATGGGCAGATCGATGCGCTTGTTCACGTCTGCATCGCGGATGATGGCCTTGGGATCCGCGTTGGCGTTTTTTTCGATGGCCTCCATGTCGTCGAAAAAACGCTTGCGGATCATGGCGATGCCCTTGTCGCTCCTGCCGAGGTGTTCTTTGGAACGCTCGGCGAAGGTGCCCTGGCCGACCCAGGCGATGATATCCTGATTCATGATATGGCTGGATATCCAGCGTCCGGTTTTCTCGTCCTTGATCGGGCTCACCCAATGGGGAATGCGTTTTTGGACATAGGGCTCGCGCTCGCGCGGCACCCGGTTGAAGAACCAGCCGACGCTGAGGGTGTGCTCATCGTCCACCGGCACCCGCCATTCGAAATGGCCGCCGGTGAACAAGGCATAGGGCCACAGGCAGACCCGCCCAACGGTCCACAGGGGATCGTTCCTGTCGGCACCTTCGCGCACCCGGTGGTAAGTGAAACCATGCTCGAACTCGCCGAAACCCACTTCCAGATGCTTGGCCGACTTGGGCCCCAAGTCGCCCTTCAGGCGCTTGCCCCAATTGTCGTGCATCCATTCGAAATGGATCGGATCGATGGAGTTTTCCTGGCATTGGAACCAATTGCAGTCGACATCGGAAAAGACGATCTGGGCAAAGCCGTGTTGCCAGGTGAAGGGCTCGTAATTGGGCAGCAACGGCACCGGGTCCGGACCCATATAGGCCCACAAAAGGCCGGCAAGGGCCTGCACCTTGTAGGCCTTGATTTTGATCTGCTTGCGTAATTTGCCTTCCGGGTCGATGGTATCTTCGTAAGGCTGGTGAATGCAGTTGCCGTCCTGGTCGTACAGCCAGCCATGGTAATTGCAGCGCAGCCCACATTTCTCGACGAACCCATAAGACAAATCGGCGCGGCGGTGCTGGCAATGGCGGTCGATGAGGCCATAGGTGCCGCTCAAATCCTTATAAAGGGTCAGATCTTCGCCCAGCAATCGTACCGGTTTGGTGGCTTTGTCTTCGAGCTCGGTCTCGGCGGCGAACGGATGCCAGTAGCGGCGCAGCAACGCGCCCATGGGTTTTCCCGGACCCACTTCCATTAATTTCCGGCTTCTGGCTTCTTCGAGCATCCAGACTTCCTTCCTATACGGTACTGACGAATTCTCATGCGGCGCAATTATAAAGCATAGGATTGGCTTGACCAAGCCAGCCGCGGGCGACAGGGTTTCCCGGCAATTATAAATGGGGCCTTATTCATGCGCTATCTGCAACGGGGATTGATCGAACACAATAAAAGTAAGGTAGCCAAAGGCTACACCCTCTACGTTCCGCAGTTTTATCACCATGCCCTGTTAATCGATATGGCCGGCGACGTGGTCCATCAATGGGATCTGCCGGGCCAGCCGGGCAATTACGGCTATTTGCTGGAGAACGGCAACCTGTTGACCGCCACTTGGTCCGGCGGCGGACCCGAAGGATTTTCCGCCAAGGGCGGGTTGATCCAGGAAATGGACTGGGACGGCAAGGTGGTCTTCGAATACCGGGACGATTTCCAGCATCACGATTTCCGCCGATGCGCGGACGGCAACACCCTGTATCTCGGCTGGGAAGTTCTGCCCGGCGACGCTGCGAAGGCGGTGCAAGGCGGCCAACCCGGAACCGAGACCGAAGCCGGCATCTGGGGCGACTATATCCGCGAAGTGACGCCAGCCGGCGAAACCGCATGGGAATGGCACGCCTACGACCATCTGGATTTCGGCAAATATCCGCTGCATCCGCAAGCCACCCGGCGCGAATACGCCCACGCCAACACGGTGGTGCCGTTAGCCGGCGGCAACGTCCTCGTCTGTTACCGCCATATCGACGTGCTCGCCGTGATCGACCGGGACACCGGAAAATATGCCTGGGAACGCCACGACGCCGATTGGGGCGGGCCCCACGACGCGCACATTTTGGATAACGGCAACATGATGATTTTTGCCAACCGGGGCGGGCGCATTCCGCGCGGCTCCAAGATCATCGAATTCGATATGAACAGCGGCGATACGGTCTGGGAGTACGAGGGCAATCCGACGCACAGCTTCGACAGCCATTATATCAGCGGCTGCCAGCGGTTGTGGAACGGCAATACGCTTATCTGCGAGGGGCTGTGGGGACGCTTTTTCGAGGTGACCGAAGCCGGCGAGCTGGTCTGGGAATATATCAACCCGATCACCGTCAGGCGCGAATCAGGCCCGACGGCGGGCGATGTGAGCACCGTCTACCGTGCCTATCGCTACGCCCCGGACGGTCCGGAAATTCGTGGCCGCCTGGGCTAAGTGGAGGGCCTAGTCGCGCCGCTCCAAATCCGCGGTCTGGGCGCCGGCAACGGGGCGCGCCCAGAACCAGATCAAAACCGCCAGGCCGGCGCCGGCGGCGGTGGTCGCCTGCAATCCGGCCAGCGATGCGATCCAGCCGATGATCAGCGCGCCCACCGAGGGCAAGCCGAACGAGGTGACCAAATAGATGCTGAGCACCCGCGCCCTCAGTTCCGGGGCGACCACGTTCTGCACCAAAGATTGGGAACCGATGCCGCCGATCAGCAGGAAAAATCCGACGGCGACGATGGCACCGACGCCGAACCAGAAGATACCGGTCGCGGCGAAGGCCAGCAAGCTCAGCGCGGTCAACAGGAACGACCAGACCACCAGCCGCGTAAGGCCCCTGGTGTCGCCGCGCCGGGCCAGCCAAAGCCCCGATATGGAGGCGCCCAGCCCAATCGAGGACAACAAGGTGGAAAGCCCGCCCGGGCCGTGCCCGAACACTTCGACGGCGAATCCCGGCAGCAATTCGATCACCGGGCGGATCAGAAGGGCGGTGGCGGCGATTAAAATCATGATGATGCGCACGCCCGGATGATCGACGATATAGCGCACCGCCTGCCAAATTTCCCTGGCCATATTGACGCCGGCCCCGCCGGCGCGCGGAATGGGCGTTTCATTGAGGCGCATCAGGATGGCCAGGAATATAAAATAGCTGGCCGCGTTGAAGGCGATGGCCGTCGCCACGTTGGTCCAGATCAGCAGACCGCCGGCGACGGCCGGCCCGATCATGCGCGCCAGATTGAAGGTCGCCGTATTGAGGGCGATGGCCGCCGCCATTTCTCGGCGCGGCACCAGGAGATGAACCACCGAAATCCGGGCCGGACCGCTGCCCGCCTCGAGGGTGCCGATCAGCGCCGACAAGGCCACCACCAGATAGATATCGATGCCGCCGAGGGCAACGAGGGCGGCGAACAGGGCGGTGGCGAGGCCGGCGCCGAGCACGGTCCAGCGCATGAGGCGCACATAACCGGCACGATCGGCGATAACGCCGGCAAATACGGGGATCACCACCATCGGAAACAGATCGGCGAAGGCGACGATGCCGAGCCAGGCTTCGGATTCCGTCAACTGCCAGGTGAGCCAGCCGACGGCGACCCGGTACGCCCAGCGGCCGATGGTGGAAATGCCGTTGCCAGCCCAGTAGTTGCGGAATTCAGGAATGCTCAGCGCGCGCGCGATGCCGCCGAACAGAAAGGATATATTCATGGGACGGCTACGCTACTCCGATGGCAAATGCTGAACAAACCATAAGCCTGTTTTGATTGCGCAAGGCTTTACATCATGGCTAAATCAGCGCCGCCGCAAAACGCAAAATCACCAGGGGATGGATTTCATCATGGATGCCAGCACAAAAACCGGCGAGACCGTCGCCGAAGCCTATCTTTCCGCCCTCTATGACCAGGGTATTCGCCACGTCTTCGCCAACGGCGGCACCGATTTCGCGCCGATCATCGAAGCCCTGGTGCGCACCAGCGATGCCGGCCGCCAGGTGCCCGACTTCATCACCGTGCCCCATGAAAATGTCGCCATGGGGATGGCGTCCGGGTACTACAGCGTCACCGGAAGGCCCGCTGCCGTCATGGTCCATGTCACCGTCGGCACCGCCAATGCGCTCTGCGGGATCATGAACTCCTATCGGGGCCGCATTCCTATTCTGCTGGCCGCCGGGCGCACGCCGTTGACCGAAACCGGTCATCCGGGCTCCCGCGATATCGGTATCCATTGGAGCCAGGAAACCTTCGATCAGGCCTCCATGCTGCGCGATTACGTCAAATGGGATTACGAGCTGCGCGCCGGACAGCCGGTGGCCACCATCGTCGGCCGCGCCCTCGATATCGCCATGAGCGAGCCCAAGGGACCGGTGTACCTCACCCTGCCGCGCGAGGTTCTGGGCAATGAAAGCCTGGATCCGGGACCGAGGCGCCGGGACCGGGAACTGGGCGCGACGCCGCCAGCGCCGTCCATGGAGGCCCTCGAGCGGGCCGCCGATATGATCGCCGGCGCCGAACGTCCGCTGATTGTCGGCGGTTATGCGGACCAATCGGCGGAGGCTTTTTTCGCGCTCGCCGAGCTGGCCGAAACCCATGCCATCGCGGTGGCGCCGGGCCGGGACTCGACCCTGCCCTCATCCTGCCCGATGAACCTCGGCATGGCCAGTCCGGCTTTGCTGGAATGGGCCGACTGCATCATTGTCCTGGATGCGCCGGTTCCCTGGACACCAAGTACCGCGGCACCGAAGCCCGATACCAAACAAATCCATATCGGTTCCGATCCCCTGTTCTCCACCTATCCGTTCCGGGGCTACGAGATGGATTTGACCATTACCGGCAGCGCCGGGCAAACCCTGCCGCTTTTGAACGACGTCCTGTCCACCAAGCTCGGCAAGAAATCGGCCGCCGTCGACAAAAGGCGGGCGGAGATTTTAGAGATGCGCCAAAATGTGGAAGCCGGCCGGGCCAAAATCCTGAGCCAGGCGCAAAGCTCCACGCCCATCCATCCGGCCTGGGTCGCCAAATGCATCAACGACGTCAAATCCGCCGATACCATCATATCGAACGAGCTCGGCGTGCCCGGCGCGTTCCTCGATCTCGATCAGCCCGGCTGCCTGTTGGGCGGCGGCGGCAGCGCCGGCGGGCTCGGCTCTTCCATCGGCGCCGCCCTCGGCGCCAAGCTGGGGGCGCCGGACCGCCAGGTGATCACCGCCGTCGGCGATGGCTCCTATATGTTCAACGTGCCCTCGGCCTGCCATTTCGTGGCGCGCGCCGAAAACCTTGCGACCCTGACCATCATCAACAACAACTCGGAATGGTTCGCGGTCAGGCGCGCGACCACCGCCATGTACCCCGAAGGCCGCGCCGCCAAATCCAATACCTTGCCGGTGGTCAATCTGACGCCGTCGCCCAATTACGAGAAAATTGTCGAAGCGGTCGATGGCTACGGCGAAAAAGTGGAGGCGCCGGAAGACCTTCCGGGCGCCATGGAGCGGGGCTTGAAGGCGGTCGCAGACGGCAACCCCGCGGTCTTGAATGTGCTCACCCAGGCGGGCGGGCGCTAGAGCGGATACGGCGGCGTTTCGGCGTTTCCGTATCGATTTTGACGGTCATGAACGCGTCTTCCGGATTGCGGCGGGTGCCGAAGACGATGATCGTCAGCCCGGCGATAACCAGGAAATGCCCGGCGCCGAGAGTCACCCAGCCAAGGCTGGCCTCGAGTTCGGGCGAAATCAGCCGCACCAGGGCGGCGCCGAAAAACGCCGTCGCCGTGCCGCCGATCCAGTACGCCCGCCTTTCGCCCAACACCCGCTTCATCGCAGCAACGACACATAAATGCCGGCGATGATCGCCGAGGTGATCACGCCCGATACGCTGGCGCCCATGGCCCAGGGCAGGATAATGGCGAACTTGTTGGCGGCGTGGGCTTCTTTTTGCGCCACCTTGGCGGTCGTCGGCAGGCAGGAGACGCCGGCGATGCCGATCACCGGATTGAAGGTGCGCCCGCTCATCCAATAAACCACATAGCCGCCGATGATGCCGCCGATGCCGGACAACAGAAGCGCCGTGATGCCGAGGATGAGAAGCAAAAGGACCTTGGGATCAAGGATGGTGCTGGCTTCGAACAGGGCTCCCAGAAGCAGCCCCAGAAAGAAGGTGGCGCCATAGAGCACCGGTCCGCCGATGAAATCGATGAACGGCTTGACTCCGGATTCGCGGATGACGATACCTAAGAAAAAGCCCATGAACAGCGGCGAAGCCACCGGAAACAGAAAACTGAGGAGCGTCGAGGTGATGACCGCGAAGGTGATTTTCTCGCCCTTCGAGATATTGGGAATATCTTTCTGCTCCATTTTGATGCCCCTGAGCTTCTTCGGGATCATCAGGCGCACCAGGTACGGATAGCCGGCGTAGGCCAGGCTCAGATAGAGATACGCGACGATGGTAATAGGCACGAACAGATCGCGGGCCAGCAGCAAAGACGTGTAGAGCACCATCGGCGCATCGGCGCTGCCGACCATGGCGATGGCCGCCGCTTCGTTGAACGGCAAGCCCAGGGCGACGGCGATCGGGAAGGTCGCCACCGTGCCCAATTCGGCAAAGATGGCGATAATCATGCAGCGGATCGGCGAGATCAGCATGTAGCCGATGTCCGAAAGGACGCCGATGCCGAAAAATATCAGAACCGCGATAAGGCCGTTGGAAAAGGAAAACGTATAGATCGGCTGCAGGAAATTGATCTGCAAGGCGTCCAGGAGCTGGCTCGGATCGCTGGCGGAGGGGTCGATAAACAGGGTTCCCACCTTGGTGCCGGAAAGATAGAGGACGCCGGCATTGACCGAGGCCATGCCGAACCCCATGGGGATCATGATCAGCGGTTCCAAGGTTCCCTTGACCCCCAGATAGACGAAGGCGATGCCGAGGGCGATGAGCAACACGCGGGCGATGGCGATCAGCGGTTCCGCCGCCGCCATGGTGGCGATGCCCTGAAATATCTGCAGAAATTCAAGCTCGGGCATGATCAGGCGGACCCTTGCCGAGCCGGTTTATCATCGCCGGCCGCTTCGCTGTCGGTATCCGGGGCGCTGCCATTCCGGGCCTCGGCGCGGGCTTTTCGATATTGCACGGCGACAAAAATCATCTTGATGATCCAGGCGATGACGAGCGACAGCACCGCCGCCAGTCCATAGACGAAAAACATAAACTTGACCGCGTCCGAAACAGTTTCCATGCGCGTTTCCTAAATGTGCGTCCAAATGCCAGCCGGAACCGCCACCCGCCGGGCTATTCCAAAACGATCAGAACGTCGTTGGCTTCGACCGCGTCGCCCACCGCAACCTTGACCGCGGCGACCTTGCCGGCTTCCGGGGCATAGATGGGATTCTCCATTTTCATGGCTTCGAGAATGAGCAGCTCGTCTTCGGCGTTCACCTGGTCGCCGACCTTGACCGAGATTTCCAGAATATCGCCCGACATGGGGGCGGTGATTTCAACAGGCATCGGTTTTGTTCCTTTATCTGAACGGGCAACCGCCGCTAACCCTTGATGGCGCGGGGCAAAAGCATCTGGTGGACCGGCGTGATCGATTTGGGATTCTGATAATTGGCTCCGGCAAAGGCTTCCATATAGCCGCGCAACTCCGGCAGCGAAACAATTTCATCGACGAAGCCCATTTTTGCGCCGTAGGCGGGCTCCGACTTGGCCCGGTAATCTTCGATCATCTGGTTCATCTTGTCGACGACCGGTGAGATATCGCGGCCCTCATCGTCTTCTTTCACCAAACGCCTGGCATAAGAAGCAGCCGCCGCGGTTTCGCCGTGCATGACGCAAATTTCGGTCAACGGCGTGCCCAGGGTAAAGGCGTTGTTGTTGTTGGCTTGCGGGCCGCACATGATGTAATGGGCCGCCGCCTGGCCCTTGCGCAGGACCACGCACATCATGGCGATACCGGTCGCTTCGATGGAATAGACTAGCGACTGGCCGAGGGCCAGAAGCTCGGCCTCCTCGGCGGCGTCGCCGACATCGATGCCGGTGGTATCCTGCAGCCAGATGATGGGCAGATTGTCGCGCCCGCAAAGGGTGACGAATTCCGCCTGCTTGATCAGCCCCTGGCGGTAATGCTTGCCGCCGACGCCCGGATATTTGCCTTCGGCATAATCGGGGTAATCGGCAATGATGCCTTGGTTGTTGCCGATGACGGCGACGGGAAAGCCGTCGATCTTGGTGATGCCGGCATACACCTCGGGGCCGTAATCGGGGCGGTATTCCATGAACTCGGAATTGTCGGTGAGGCGCGCCAGCAGTTGCATGGCATCGTAGGGGCGCCTTTGGTTGGCCGGCAGGATCAGGTTGATGTCTTCCAGCGGGTATTTGGGCGGCGCCGGTTCGGCAACCCGGAACATGGCCGGATCGTAAGCCGGCATCATGCGCATGTAATCCTTGATACCGTCCAGGACGCCCTCTTCGGTCTCGTGCACTTCACGAAAATAGGCGGTTTCATCGAAATGGGTTTCCACCCGTCCCGGCGTCTTGCCCTGGAACGACTTGGTGCCCTCGATCAGGGCGCGGGCGCCGTCCGCATCGATCTCGCCCTTCGGGTTCATGCCGCCGACGATGCCGGCGCCGCCGACCGCAATATTGGCGCCTTCATGGGCCAGCAATATGGTCGGGCTGATGCCCTGATAGCCGCCGCCGGCCGGGTTGGTGCCGTAGATGGCATTGAGAATCGGTATGCCGAGCCGGTTCAATTCGGCATGGCGGAAAAACGGCGCGCCCGAGGAGCGGCGGCCCGCATAGACGGTCTCCTGCTCCATCAGCTTGACGCCGGAGCAGTTGGTCAGCCAGACCAGCGGGATATTGAGGCGCTTGGCGAGATCGGTGACCATCAGGATATTTTCCGCCTGGCCGGCGATCCAGGCGCCGGCCATGACTTTGTTGTCGAAACCGATGATCACCGCCCAGCGCCCCTCGATCTTGCCGAGGCCATTGACCACGCCGGTGCAGCCTTCCTCGTTTTCGGTGGGGTTATAGAGGGAATGCAGCGGCTGCCAGGTGCCGTCATCGACCAGGTAATCGAGGCGGTCGTAGACGGTCATGGAGCCCCGGCCGCGCACCCTTTCGGCCGGAATGCCGGCCTCTTTGACGCGCGCCACTTCGGCTTCGATGAGCGCTTCCTGCTCGGCAATCGCCTCGACATTTTTGGCGCCCCGCTTGGCCTCGGCTTCGCTCAACGCCTTGCCGATACCGGTCATTTTTTCGAAATAGGGACGCAAGGGAGTCTGAATTTTCGCCATGAATGATTTCCTGTTGAATGGTGCGCGGCGGCCGCAGGCTAACGGTTGACCGAATCGCCGAGGGAAATGCCCGAGATGATGAGCTTTTGAATATTGCTGGTGCCCTCGACGGCGCGCAAGCTATGGGCGTCGCGCAAAAATCGTTCGGCCGGGTATTCGGTGGAGTAACCGTAGCTGCCGAAGATCTTCATGGTTTCGGACGCGGCGTGCACGGCGGCTTCCGAAGCGAACAGCTTGGCGATGGAGGTTTCGTGCTGGTTGGGCAGTCCCTGATCCTTGAGCCAGGCGGCCCGGTAGACCAGCAATCGGGCGGCTTCATGTTCGGCCACCATATCGGCGATTTGCGCCTGGATCATCTGGTAGGAGCCGATCTTTTTGCCGAATTGCTGGCGCTCGTTGGCGTAATTGATAGCCGCTTCGATGGCGCCGCCGGCGATGCCGATGGCCCCGGCGGCGCAGCCGATGCGCGTGTTGTTGAGCTGCCACATGCAGATCGGAAAGCCCTGATTGACCTCGCCGAGGACCGCATCCTTGGGGATTTTGGCGCCGTCGAAGGCGATCTCGCCGGTCGGCGCGCAATGCAGGCCAAGCTTGGTCTCGATCGCCGCCGTGACGACGCCGTCCGTTTCCTTCGGATTGATGATGAAACAGGTGAGCCCCTTATGCTTGGCTTCCCGGTCGGTCACCGCATAAAGGAGGCCCCAATCGCCGATATGGGCGTTGGATATCCACATCTTCTGGCCGTTCAGCTCCCAGTGATCGCCCTTGTCGGTGGCGGTGGTGCCCATGGAGACCACGTCGGAGCCGGTGTTGGGCTCGGTCATGGCGAAAAATCCGACCGCCTCGGTGGATACCCAGCCCGGGATAAAGCGCTGCTTCTGTTCCTCGGTTCCGAACTGGTTGACGGTGACCGCGGTACCCAGGTTCTGCATGTTGAACGGCAGCCGCCAGGAGCCCGAGACCTTGGCGATCTGCTCGGCGAGGATGACCGATTCCAGAAAGCCGAAGCCGTTGCCGCCATAGTCTTCCGGCAGTGCGCAGCCGAAAAAACTGAGCGCACCCATTTTGGCGGCGATCTCCGGGCGGAAGCGATGATTTTTTTCGTCGTCTTCGAGGGTCGGCAGGATTTCGTTGGCGGCGAAATTCTTCGCCATGTCCTGCATCATCTGTTGTTCTTCCGTCAATCCGAAATCCATTTCGGTCTCCTGGGCATCAAATATCGGGCAGCGCTAACACGCCGATTTCGGCCCGGCAAACATATACCGGACCGAAGGCGAACGGTCATTACCATGGATCAAGAGATTTTAGATATTTAACCGGGCTTGTTCAATCGCCACCGGGGCGCCCCCGGTGCGACAAATATTGCGAAAATCGGCGATGGACATTCCTCACCATTGATCGTCATTCGTCATCAATTATAGGCATTTTCACTAACCACCGGTCCTACCACCCCTGGTATGGGGACCCCAAATGCGACACATTTCCGAAAATCGACCACGGGGGGCGATGGGGGTAAATGGGGGTAAATTATGCCCGACCCACAAAGGGGCCGGCCACCAACACGATCGCCGCGCGTGGTATCAAAACTCCTATTCACAATGTTCAAGAGCAGTGCTTGTTATTTAGGGTCAGGACTCATTAATTCAGATAGAAGATAACAATAGCGGCGATGCATATGGCTGAAAAGAAGGTGTGTGCGCAACGGTCATAT
>JAYGEH010000085.1:0-5093 GCA_046582475.1 Rhodospirillales bacterium | reverse complement strand
AGGGTCACCGGCTCGTTGCGCGCCGAGGAAATATCGGCTGCCACATAAACCTCCATCACCTGGCGCGCCTGTTCGGGCGTCACCATGACGGGCGTGTCGTTGGTGACGGCATCCAGAAAATGGATGGTCTCGTTATGCATTGGCCCGGCGAACACATGGCCCACGGACTCGCCGGGCATGGTCGACATGGGCAGGCGGATGCCGTTTTTCATGGTGTTGAGAATGACGTCCCGGTGGGTGTCGTCGACCACCAGCATGCCCTCGGTGCCGGTAAATTCGATCCAGGTGCCGGAATAATTGTGATAGCCCGGCGGCATGGTCCAGCCGGCCCCGACGGTGACCACGACGCCGTTGTCCAGGGTGACCATGATCCATTGCGCATCCTCGACGCCGGTGGTGTCCTTCATGACGCCCCAGGCCGACTGCGAATAGACGCGGATCGGTTTCGCCGGCTCCAGGCACCAGAGCACGAAATCCAGATCGTGGGTGGCCTCCATGGCCGCCGGCGACAGCTTGATGCGGCCCGAGATTTTGGTGCCGAGGGTGCGGGTGAGATGGCGCGAGACCACGGCGGCCACCGGCGCGCCGAGGGTGCCGTCATTGAGGCTTTGTTTCACATAAGCGAATTTCGGATTAAAGCGCTGCGAATAGCCGATCGAGAATTTGAGGTTGTTGGTCCGCGCCAGATCGACCAGCTCGTCGGCCTCTTCCAAGGTCAGCGCGATGGGCTTTTCCAGGAACACATGCTTGCCCGCGGCCAGACTGTCCCTGGCCATCGGGTAATGAACCGATTCCGGCGTCGCCGATATGATGATGGCATCGATGCTGTCGTCTTTGAGCAGCAGCTGATAATCGGCGACGGCGCTCACGGCGCCGGTTTGCTCCTGCATCTCGGCGCGGCGCTCGGCATCGGTTTCGGCGATATGCAGTTCGGCCACGGAAGGATAGCCGGCGCAACTGTTGGCCCGGATGCCGCCACACCAGCCGGTGCCGATAATGCCCACATTGATTTGCTTCATGATATTGGGTTCCATTTCCCGAGGCGCCGCACATACTCAAGGACTGGAGCCATAGAGCGCGGGTGATTTGCTCTTATATAAGACTTGAATCTATGGGCCCGGTTTTGCAGAGTCAAGCAAGCCGGCCGGCGCGCAATCTAGACTGGCCTATCCGCCAGCCGGGTGATAAGCAGCGGCTATTAAGACCAATCCATTTGCCAGCCACGGTTGGAGACCGCCCCCATGTCAAGCACGCTCATTGCCGTCGCAGATACCGTATTTCCGAGCCTCGATCCGGCCCGCGAAGCGCTTGCCGCGGTCGATCCCGATTTGAGGATCGCCGAAGATGCGAGCGTCGGTAAAATCCTCGCCGTCGCCGCCGACGCCGAGGCGTTGCTGGTCACTTACGGGCAGATAAACGCCGAGGTTATTGCCGGTCTCAACAACTGCAAGGTGATCGGCCGCTTCGGCATCGGCATCGACAATATCGATATTCCGGCGGCCACCGAGAAAGGCATCGTCGTCACCTACGCGCCGGTCTACTGCCTGGACGAAGTGTCGGACCATGCCATGGCGCTTCTGTTGTCATTGGCGCGCAAGGTCACCTTCGGCGCCAATCTGGTCGACGGCGGCCGCTGGGAAATGCCGGCGGTGGTCCCCATCCACCGGCTTCGCGGGCGCACTCTCGGCCTAGTCGGGCTCGGCAATATCCCGCAAGCGCTGGTGCCCAAGGCGCAGGCCTTCGGCATCCATATCATCGCCGCCGATCCCTATTGCCCGGACGCGGTGTTTGACCGCATGGGCGTCGAAAAGGTGGAACTGGACGATATGCTGGCGCGCTCCGACTATGTCTCGGTGCACGCGCCGCTGACCCCCGAGACGGAAAAGATGTTCAACGCCCAGGCTTTCAAGAAAATGAAACCGGGCGCCTTCCTGATCAACACGGCGCGCGGGCCCTTGGTCGATATCGACGATCTGGCCGCCGCGCTTGATGCCGGCGAGATCGCCGGCGCCGCCCTCGACGTGCTGCCGTCGGAGCCGCCGGGCGCCGACAATCCGCTGGTCGGCCGGACCGACGTGATCCTGACCCCGCACACCGGATTTTATTCCGAAGACGCGCTCTTGGATCTGCAGACCACGGTGGCCGAAGACGTGGCCCGGGTGCTGACCGGCGAAGCGCCCAAATACCCGGTCAAACCGCTCTAATCCGTCATGGACAACATGGCCGAAGCCCGCGAACATTTGCACTCGGTCTTCGGGTTCTCTGAATTCCGGGCCGGCCAGGAAGATATCATCGCCGCCATATTGAACGGCGAAGACGTGTTCGCCGTGATGCCCACGGGTTCGGGCAAATCCCTTTGCTATCAGTTGCCGGCGATTGTCGATGGCGGGCTGACGGTGGTGGTCTCGCCGCTGATTGCCCTGATGCGGGATCAGGTTGCGGCCTTGGAGGCCCTCGGCGTTGCCGCCGGATGCCTGAATTCGGCCAACAGCGCCGTCGAAAACCGGCGCATCGAGGACGCCGTCAAGGCCGGGTCCTTAAGCATCCTTTATGCGGCGCCGGAACGGCTGGCGCGCGCCGACACGCGCGCCCTTTTGGGATCGGGCCGGACCAGGCGCCTGGCCGTCGACGAAGCCCACTGCGTCTCCCAATGGGGCCACGATTTCCGGCCCGAATATCTGGAAATCGGCAACCTGCGCGAAGCCATCGGCAACGTGCCGCTGATCGCCGTCACCGCCACCGCCGATACCGCGACCCGCGCCGACATCGTCGACAAGCTGTTTGCCTCGGAGCCGCGCATGTTCGTGCATGGGTTCGATCGGCCCAACATCGCCCTAGCCATGGCGGCCAAGGATAACGCGCGGCGCCAAATCCTGAATTTCGTTGCCAATCACAAGGGGATGAGCGGCATTCTTTACTGCCTGTCGAGGAAGCGCTGCGAGACCTTCGCCGGCCACCTCCAAGGCGCCGGCCACCGCGCCGTGGTCTATCACGCCGGGCTCGATGCCCAGGTGCGCGCCGCCGCCCAGGATGAATTTCTGCGTGAAGACGGTGTCATCGTGGTCGCCACCATCGCCTTCGGCATGGGCATCGACAAGCCCGACGTGCGCTTCGTCGCCCACGCCGATCTGCCGGGCAATATCGAAAGCTATTACCAGGAGATCGGGCGCGCCGGGCGCGACGGGCTGCCCGCCGACACACTGACCCTTTACGGGCTCGACGATATCCGCATGCGCCGCATGCAGATCGAGGAAGGCGACGGCTCCGACGAGCAAAAAC
The DNA here is from genome assembly GCA_046582475.1 of Rhodospirillales bacterium. GTDB lineage: Bacteria > Pseudomonadota > Alphaproteobacteria > Rhodospirillales > UBA2165. Next base: position 1,814 of record JAYGEH010000085.1, on the reverse strand, counting down.
GCATCGAGCGGCAGCGCCTCAACGCGCTGATCTCGCTCTGCGAGGCGCCCCGCTGCCGGCGCCAGACCTTGCTCGCCTATTTCGGCGAAAGCACCGAACCTTGCGGCAATTGCGATCTCTGCATCGGCGGCGTCGAGATCATCGACGGCACCACCGAAGCGCAAAAGGCGATGTCGGCCATGATGCGCACCGGCCAGCGCTTCGGCACCGAACATATTGTTTCTATTCTCTTGGGCGAAGACAATGACCGGGTTCTGCAATTCGGCCATGACCGGCTGCCCACCTTCGGCGTCGGCGCCGATCACAGCCGCAACGAATGGCGCTCGATCATCCGCCAGCTATACGCCGCCGGCCATATCACCCAGGACATCTCCGCCTACGGAAGCTGGGCGCTGACGGAAAGCGGCCAGGGCATCTTGAAAGGGGCTGGCGAATTCCAGATGCGCAAAGACGTGCTGCAACCTAAAGGCAAAAGCGGCAGCAAAAAAGCCGCCGCCGAGATCGAACTGGGCGAGGCCGATCAGGAATTGCTGGTCACCCTCAAGGGCCTGCGCCGGGACATGGCGGCGGCCCGGAGCGTGCCCGCATATGTGATTTTCCCCGACCGCACGCTGATCGAATTGGCGGCGGCGCGCCCCCAAACCTTCGATGAAATGGGCGCCATTCACGGCGTCGGCGCGGTCAAGCTGGAAAAATACGGCGGCGCGTTTATCGAAGCCATCCGTAACTTTGCAGAAGGCGGCGACGCGGCCCAACAAACAAGCGGCGAAGCATGACCTATTATCCGGAAGCCTCCCCGATCGTCGACGGCGCCTGGCTTGAAGAACGGCTGGGCAACACGGCGGTCAAGGTGATCGAAGTGGGTTCCGACGCGGACGACAACATCTACCGGTCGGGCCACATTCCCGGCGCCATCCGGTTTTTCTGGAAAGACCTCTGCTGGCACGAAAGCGACCGGCAATTCGTGACGCCCGCCGAACTGGCCGAACGGCTGGGCGCGGCGGGCATAGAGGACAGCGACCGATTGGTGCTGTACGGCGATCCGGTGCAGTACGGAACTTACGCCTTCTGGGCGCTGACCATGGCCGGGCACCGGCAACTGAAACTGCTCGATGGCGGGCGCAAGAAATGGATCGCCGACGGGCGGCCAATGAGCGCTGAAATTCCGGCGCCGGCGCCGGTGCATCACGCGCCGCTCACCGGTGATGCGTCCATGCGCGTCGGGCGCGATGATGTGCTGGCCCATCTCGGCAAGCCGGACCGCTTGCTTCTGGATGTACGCAGCCCGGAGGAATATTCCGGCAAGCGGGTCATGGAATACGGCCAGTTCGACCACGGCGCCGAGCGGGTTGGCCGCATCCCCGGCGCCAAACATCTGTACTTCAGGGAGCTTCTGAACGACGACGACAGCTTCAAACCGGCGCCCGAATTGAAGGCCGCCCTGGACGCGGCGGGCGCCGATCCGGCTTCGGCGGGCGAGATCGTGTGCTACTGCCGCCTCAGCCACCGGGCAACCCTGGCCTGGACCGTCATGACCTTTATCCTGGAGTACGAAGGCGTCAAAATCTATGACGGCTCGTGGACCGAATGGGGCTCGATCGTCGGCTTCCCGGTGGAAAGATAACCGTTAGAGCGATTCCGGATAATTATGAATCAATTTGATGGGAACAAATCGGTTTTCCGGGTAGGCGCGGTGCGCAGCACGATGCGGATCCATCGGGCAAGCGCCGGGGCGCCGCCTTAGGAGCCGATTTGACCCGCCGCAGGCCGGGTGCTTTCGATTCGTGGACGTCGTCGCACGCCTTTGCCGATAC
>JAYGEH010000557.1:0-19820 GCA_046582475.1 Rhodospirillales bacterium | reverse complement strand
TCAAAAAGTTAATGGCCCAAAAACGGTTTCAACGGTTCCTAATCACATTATTGTACTTGGTCTCCTCTTTGAGGATTGCCGGTACCGGCATTTGCGCAAAACCGACCATCGCTATAAGCCATTCGGGCGGCTGGACGGCATGCTGGACCGGGGCTAGGGTGGGTTTTGTAACTAGAGGGCCTACGGACATACTGGATAATCCGGGAAGCGCGGTCACCGGGCAGAATATCGAGGACTACCAACGGGACGGCGTGGTCTGCGTTCGAGGCGCCATTTCCTCCGAATGGATCGAACGGCTGCGCCCCGCCGCCGATTGGGTGCAGGCCAATCCCGGCCCCTATGACGGCGATATTTCGGCGGGCGCCAAGGGCCAGTTTTACGGCGGCCAGTTCATGTGGCGGCGCGACGTTACCTTCCGCGAATTTATTTTAAACGGCGCCGCCGCCGCCATCGCCCATCGCCTGACCGGGGCGCCGGAGATACGATTGTTCTACGATTTTCTGCTGACCAAGGAAGCCGGCGCCGGCAACCCGACGCCGTGGCATCAGGACCGGCTCTATTATCCCCTGGCCGGCGACGGCGCCGATCATATCTGCTCCACCTGGATCGCCCTCGATCCGATGACCCTCAAATCGGGCGCCGTGGAATACATCAAGGGCTCCCACGCCTGGGGAAAACATTTCGCGCCGGCGTCGTTCAACGACGACGGCCGCTATGGGGGTCTGGACATCGAAGCCATTCCCGATGTGGAAGGCAATCGCGGCGATTACGACATCGTCAATTTTGATCTGGAGCCCGGCGATTGCGTCGCCCACCATGTGATGGCGGTGCACGGCGCACCCGAAAACAACGCCGATATCCGCCGCCGCGGCCTGTCCATACGCTGGCTACCCGGCAAGGCCACCTACGATCCCCGCGAGGAAACCCAGCACCAGCTAATGGCGGCCCTCGGCGAGGGCCCGGATAAATTCGAGGCCGGCGAAACCATCGACGGCGATAATTTTCCACTGTTCCGCTTTTAGCCCGCCAGCCCATCCAGATGCCCGGCCAAATCCTCCGGCGCCGACAGGAACGGCGAATGGCTGGTCTGCATGGTGATCACCGGATCGCATCCGGCCCGCTCGATCATGAATTTCTGGGTTTCGACCTTGATCGATTGATCGTCGGCGCAAACGATGTGGGCGCGCGGCAAGCGGCCCCAGTTTTCCGGTGTCGTCCGCACCGGCGTCGATGCAACGGCGGCCGGCTGCGGCCTTAAGAGGGCCTTGGCCCAGGCCACGGTTTCGGCGTCGCAATCATGATAGTAATTGGGCTCGATGACCTCGTCGGGAAGCCAGTAGGTGGATTTATCCTCCGATTGAATCAACCGGCGTGGCGGCGGCGGCGGGCCCGGCACCACGATATCGGCGCGGGTTTCGCCGTCGAGGGGCAGAAATGCGGTCAGGTAAACCAGCCGGGCGATGCGCTCGGCAAAGGCTTCGCCCGACTGGGTGATGGTAAGCCCGCCCAGGGAGTGGCCCAACAGGATCGCCTTTTCGCCGGCTTGATCAAGAGCGCGCCCAACGCAGGCCACGTTGTCGGCCAATGTGACGCTGGCCGGATCGGTCGCATCGTCGCCGAGGCCCGGCAGGTCCGGCGCGATCACGGTGTGGCCCTTGGCTTCCAGCAGCGGGATAACCCGCTGCCAGCACCAGGCCCCGTGCCAGGCGCCATGGATTAATACGAATGCGGCCATCATCGATCCTCCAAAACCCCGACCGGAACCGCTCCAACATCCACACTTGCTCGGGCGCGCGCAATGCCTATACTGCGCCGCCTTCGGGTAAACCATCAAAACATAAGGACTTTTCGTCATGGCGCCGGGCAAAAAAGGCGACATCAAGAAAGTGGTGGTGGCCTATTCCGGCGGCCTCGATACCTCGGTCATCTTGAAGTGGCTGCAGGACGAATATGGCTGCGAGGTGGTCACCTTCACCGCCGATATCGGCCAGGGCAACGAGGTGGATGAAGCCCGCAAAAAGGCCGAAGCCGCCGGCGTCAAGGAAATCTTCATCGAGGATTTACAGGACGAATTCGTGCGCAATTACGTGTTTCCCATGTTCCGCGCCAACGCCCTCTACGAAGGCACCTATCTTCTCGGCACCTCTATCGCCCGCCCCCTGATCGCCAAGCGCCAGATCGAGATCGCCCGCGAGGTCGGCGCCGATGCCGTCGCCCATGGCGCCACCGGCAAGGGCAACGACCAGGTGCGCTTCGAGCTCGGATATTATGCCCTCAATCCGGATATCAAGGTCATCGCGCCGTGGCGGGAATGGGATTTGGACAGCCGCACCAAGCTGATCGAGTATGCCGAAAAGCACCGGATTTCGGTGCCCAGGGATAAGCGCGGCGAGGCGCCGTATTCCCAGGACGCCAACCTTCTGCATATTTCGTCGGAAGGCAAAATCCTGGAAGACCCATGGATCGAACCTGATTACAGCCATATCCTGACGCGCATGGTGACACCCTTCGATGCCCCCGACGCGGCCACCGAGATCGCAATCGATTTCGAAGCCGGCGATCCCATCGCCATCGATGGCGAGGCCCTGGACCCGGCACCGCTTCTCGCCCGGCTCAATGCCCTCGGCGGCGCCAACGGGATCGGTTGCATTGACATTGTCGAGAACCGCTTTGTCGGCATGAAATCCCGGGGCGTCTATGAGACACCCGGCGGCACCATCCTGTTCACCGCGCGCCGCGCCGCCGAGAGCCTGACCCTCGATGCGGGCGCCATGCACGCCAAGGACGCCATGATGCCCGGCTATGCGGAGATGGTTTACAACGGTTTCTGGTTCGCGCCCGAGCGGGTCATGATGCAGGCCGCCATCGATAAAGCGTCGGAGCGGGTGACGGGGCGCGTGCGCTTGAAGCTCTATAAGGGCAACGTCATGGTCACCGGGCGCCAATCGCCGAACAGCCTCTATGACCAAGACATGGTCACCTTCGAGGCTGGCGGCGTCTACGACCAGCGCGACGCCGAGGGTTTCATCAAACTGAATGCGCTCCGGCTCCGGCTGGCGGGCAAGAACAAGGGCTGATCAAGCAGGAGGCAGGCCTCCCGTGAGACGATTTGTTGTCATCACCGCACTGACCGCATTGACCTTACCAGTCGCGCCCGGCGTCCACGGTCAAGGCTTCGACGCGGACAGGCAGTTTTGCGCCGATGGTAAGACCGATCCCGATGCCGCCATCAGTGCCTGCACAAGACAAATTCAGTCGGGTGGGCTTGGTGGCGCCGCTTTGGCCCGTGCCTTTTTCAACCGTGGCTTTGCCCGGAGCGGCAATCGTCAATACAGCCCGGCGATCCAGGATTACGATGCGGCCATACGTTTGAACCCCGAATATGCCGACGCCTTCAGCAACCGGGGCTTGGCATATGACGAAATTGGCCAAACCGCCCGCGCGATCCAGGATTATGATGCAGCCATCCGTTTGAACCCGGGACATGTCATTGCCCTCAACAACCGGGGCAATGCTTACCGACGCTTGGGCCAGACCGAACGGGCGATCCAGGATTTCGATGCGGCCATTCGTTTGGACCCGGGGAATGCCCGCATCTTCCGCAACCGGGGAAATTTTTATTACGGCCGAGGCCAGATGGACCCGGCGATCCGGAATTTCGATGAGGCCATCCGCCTGAACTCAGAGGATGCCGAGATATTCTTGGACCGGGCCGACGCCTACCGGCAGAAGGGCAATATCGATCTAGCGATCCAAGATTACGATGCGGCCATACTTTTAAAACCGGCCAGCGCGGAGTCATTCCGCGAACGTGGCAGAACTCATGGCCGCAAAGGCCAAATCGATAGGGCGATCCGGGATTTTGATCAGGCCATCCGCTTGGACCCAAGGGATGCGGGCGCCTTCTATAACCGGGGCATTGCGTATGGCGTTAAAGGGCTGATCGACCGCGCGATCCAGGATTACGACAAGGCAATAGGATTGAACCCGAAATACGCCGCGGCTTTCCGCGAGCGGGGATTAGTTTACCGGCGCAAGGGCCAAACCGACCAAGCGATCCAGGATTTTGATCAAGCGATCCATCTGGACCCGGAGGATGCAGCCGCCCTCCGCACCGGGGCAATGCCTACGCAGACAAAGGCCAGCGAGACCAGGCAATCCGGGATTACGGTGAGGCAATCCGCTTGAACCCTGAGGATGCCGCCGCCCTCTACAACCGGAGCAGCATCTACTACGCCCTGGGTCAATTCGCCGAGTCAATCCGGGATTACGACCAGATCGTCCGTTTAAATCCGAAGGATGCCGGCGCCCTCTACCAACGTGGCCTGGCCTATCACCACACGGGGCAAACCGACATGGCGATCCGAGATTTTAATCGGGTCATTCGCCGCCAACCAGGTAATGCGGCGGCCTTTGGCGGGCGTGCACTCGCCTATCAGTCCATCGGTCAGAACGGCGCGGCCAATACGGATTTTGATTATCTCTACCGGCTGATTAGCAAAGACGCTAATATATTAAATCGGTGGGCGCACTATATGGCCACCGATAAAAACAAGAACTTCCGCAACGGGCGTCAGGCCGTTCGTTTCGCAGAGAAAGCCATTTCCATCAGCGACGATGCCACCTACCGGGACACGCTCGCGGCGGCACACGCGGAAGCGGGTGATTTTCCCGCCGCCGTCCGCGAACAGGAGCGCGCAATAAAATTGCTGCTGAGCCAGGACCACCAGGACAAAGTTGCCGTATTCGAAGCCCGCCTTAAGCTCTATCGGCAAGGTCGGCCATTCCGCGAATAGAAGCCGGTCACTCACCTGTGATCATCCTTTCGTTGACCAAAAGGGCCGCCGCCAATTAAATCCGGATCATGAAACTGGTTCCAAATCCATTATCGCTGACGGTGCTGGTGGTTGTCGCGTTAATCGCCATCCGTACCGATTCACCGGCCGCCGAAAACCGCATTCTTCTTGATGATGGCATCAAGGCACGGCTGATGGCCTTGACGCCGCTGCGGCGCAACGGCATCAGCGCCGATGCCTTCGATGGCCGGCCGGTTCTGGTCACCTTTTTTGCCAGTTGGTGACCCCCTTGCTACGCCGAGTTCGGGGAACTCGGGAAATTCATCAAGGACCGGGGGGCCGGCAAGATCGCCGTCATCTCGGTCAACTGGCAGGAATCTTACGGCGGCACCGATCGGAAATTGGCGCGCATGCTCAAACGCACCATCCATCCCAGCATCGATGTGGTGCGCGGCAACCGGGCGACGGCGCGCGATTTCGACGGCGTGCACTCGATCCCCGCCGCCTATTTGTTCGACGGCAAGGGCAACGAAATATTCCGCGTCGGCGGCGATCCGGGACCGCCCGGCCGCCACCACCTCAACCGCGGGCAACTGGAACGGGCATTGGGGCTCAACAACTGATTTGGAGATAGGGAAATGACCATTCGGCGATGGCCTCTGTTGGCCGCAATTTTGGTTATCGGCATCGGCTGGGGCGGGTTGGCAAATGGCCAAGGCACCATCACCCTCGGTGACGGCGTCAAGGCGCGCCTGATGGCGTTGGAAGCTTTGCGCGGCGCCAAGGTGGATGCTGGTTTCTTAGCCGGGCGTCCGGTACTGGTCACTTTTTTCGCTTCCTGGTGTCCGCCCTGCCGCACCGAAATGCGCGGCCTTGCCCGCTATATCGAAGCCAACGGCGCCGATAAGATCCACATCGTCGCCGTCAACTGGATCGAAGGGCTGGCGGGGCGTTCGCCGGCCCGGCTGCGCAGCTTCCTCCGCGATATTCATCCATCCATCAAGGTGGTCATCGGCACCAAGGACGTGGTCCGCGATTTCGGCGGCGTCCTTTCCATCCCCGCCGCCTATATTTTTGATAAATCAGGCCAGGAAGTATTCCGCGTCGGCGGCGACCGCGGCGGCCACGGCCGGCACTATTTGAAGCGGCGACAGCTCGAACAGGTGATGAAGAAGATCGGTTAGGGTATTCGCCTCACCCGTACTCCCGCTGCAGATCATCCAGCATGGTACAGATGCGTTCGCCGTCGATCTAGAGCGGTTCCGGATAGATATGACCTGGTTCCCTTCCCTTAACGTCGGCTCGGCAGTAGCTCAGCGGGCGCCCGTTAGACCGTTCGTGGGCCGGGCCGGGATTCAGCCTGGCATATTGGCTGCCCGCCAGGCATTTGTGCATTCCAAAGTTGCCAGCGGCATCAGCATTTCGGGCTGGAACGGCAGCGGTATCTCGCCACTGGCGATCTTCTTGGGCAGCGCCGGATCGCCGATGGCGCCCTTGGCAATACTGACGAAATCCGCTTCGCCGCGTTCCAGAACGCCCAGGGCCGCGTCCGCATCGTGCAGGCTGCCGCAGGCAATGGCGGGAAGCCCTGAGTAATCGCGGGCGAGGCCAGCCAGGGAGCGCCCGCTGCCGAACACCTCGGCGCCGGCCTGGCGGGTGGTCAGGTGAAGGTAATCGGCGCCGGCCTCGGCGAGGGCGGTAAATATGGCGCGCGCATCGCCGGCGCCGCCGGCCCATTGGTGCTCGAAATTGTTGATCTTGCCCTGCGACAGGCGGACGCCGGCAACGCCGCCGCCGACGGCGGATTTAACGGCGCCCATGACCGCCCCCGGCATGCGCATCCGATTTTCCAAAGAACCGCCATAGTCGTCGTCCCGCAAATTCGTGTAATCGGTCAGAAACTCATCCAGCAGATAGCCGTTGGCGTTGTGTACTTCAATGCCGTCGAAACCGGCGGCGATGGCGTTTCTGGCGGCCTGGCCATGGCTATCGATGATGATCTCGATGTCGTCCCGGCGCAATTCCACCGGCACGGTGTAAGGACCCGATCCGCCGTAGCGCGGCGATTTTTCGCCCTCGGGCAGGACCGCCGAAGGTGCCAGGGGCGGCGCGCCGAAGGTGTTGGTGGCCAACAGGGCGCCGGTATGCATCAATTGCAGCAGAATATGGCAGCCCTTCGCATGGACCGCGTCGGTGACCGTCCGCCAGCCGTCGATCTGCGCCTGGTTGGCGATACCCGGCTGGGTGGGAAAACATTGGCTCGAAGCAAGGTCGGTATAGGTACCCTCGGCGATGACCAAGCCGAAGCCGCCCTCGGCGAAGGCGGCATAATGATCCCGCATCAAGGCGCCGGGAACACCGTTTTCATCGGCACTGATGCGCGCCATGGGCGCCACCACGAACCGGTTGGGCAATTCCATTCCCCCGATGCGGCCGGGCTCAAACAGCCGCGAATATTTATCTTTATTCAATCCCCCCCTCCTGACCCGCTTTATCCCCTTAGCGCCCCGCCGGTCTGTTTGGCCACATTGGCGACGATCTTGTCCGAGACCGCTTCGATCTCGGCATCGGTCAGGGTCGCCTGCGTCGGCTGCAAGGTAACCGCGATGGCGATGGATTTTTGATCCGCGCCCAAGGCGCCGCCGGTAAACACATCGAACACGCTGACATCGGTGATCAGCTTTCTATCGGCGCTTCGGGCGGCGCGCACGAGCGTCCCCGCCTCGATCGCCGCATCGACGATAAAGGCGAAATCCCGCGACACCGGTTGGAACGGCGACAAATCCAGGGCCGGGCGCGCCGGGCCGCGATCTGTTTTCGGCATCGGTACGGCTTCAAGATGGATTTCAAAGGCGGCCATGGGTCCGGCCACATCCATCGCCTTCAGGATGCGGGGATGCACTTCGCCGAAACAGGCCAGCACCGTTTTGGGGCCCAGCCGAACCTGGCCGGAGCGCCCCGGATGGTACCAGTCCGGCGCCTCGGCGACGACCTGCATTGAGGCCACCGGCGCACCGATCTGGCCGAGCACGTCGAGCACATCGGCCTTGGCGTCGAAGGCATCGGCGGCGCGCATGGGCATCGACCAGCCCCTCGGTACCGCGTTGCCGGCACGCACCCCAGCGGCGTTGATGGACTGATCGTCCGGATTTTCGCCGGCGAATTGGGGACCCACTTCAAACAGGGCGATATCAGCGTAGCCGCGGGCGGCGTTGCGCCCGGCGGCAGCGATCAAATTGGGCAGGATCGACGGCCGCATGACGTCCAGATCGCTGGAGATCGGATTGACCAGTCGGACGGCGTCGGGGGCGCCGCCGAACAACCGGGCATGATCGGACGGCAGAAACGAATAGGTGACCGCTTCGATCAATCCCCGCGCCGCCAGCGCGCGCCGCGCCTGGCCGCGCCGCTCCTGAACCAGATTGACGGCAGCAATGGGCAGCGGCGTCGCGCGCGGCAGGGACACGGTCGGAATTTTGTCGAAACCGTGGATGCGCAGCACTTCCTCCACCAGATCCGCCTCGCCGACCACGTCGTGTCGCCAGGACGGCACGGCGACATCCCAACCATCATCCGTGGCCGTCACCGTGAAGCCCAGTTTGCCCAAAATTTCCTCGATCCGCTCCGGCGCAACCTGGACGCCGCCAAGCGCCTCGATGCGCCCGGCGCGAAGCTGATAGCTGCGCTGCCATTTCGGCTCCTCGCCGGCGATGATCATCTGGCTGGCCTCGCCGCCGCAGATGCCGAGGATCAAGTCGCTGGCGATCTCGGCGCCTTCGATCATGAAGGCCGGATCGATGCCGCGCTCGAAGCGGAAGCGGGCGTCTGATTGGAGGTTCAGCTTGCGCCCGGTCATGGCGGTGCGGATCGGATCGAAATAGGCCGATTCCAAAAACACATCGACGGTGTCACCCGTGCACCCCGTTGCCTCGCCGCCCATGACGCCGCCCAAGGCTTCGGCCTCGGCTTCGTCCGCGATCACCGTCATCTCGGCGTCCAGCTCGTACTCCTTGCCGTCCAGGGCCAAAAGCTTCTCTCCCTTTTTGGCGAGGCGCACATGGATATCGCCCTTCAGCTTGCCAACGTCGAACACATGCAAGGGCCGGCAATAGGCGATGGTCATCAAATTTGTGATATCGACCAGCGCCGAAATCGGGCGCAGGCCGATTTGGATCAGCTTTTGCTGCAGCCAGTCGGGGCTCGGCCCGTTTTTGATGCCCCGGAAATAACGGCCAACGAAATAGGGGCAGGCGTCTTTGGTATCGGCATCGAAATCCAGAAGCACATTCACCGGGCTTTCGAAGGTGGGTTTCACATCGTGGCTTTCTATCGGTTTCAGGGTGCCGATACCGGCCGCCGCCAAATCCCGGGCGACGCCGCGAACGCCCAGGCAATCGGCCCGGTTGGGGGTGATCTGGATATCGAAAACCGCATCGGATAGGCCCATGATATCGGCCGCCAGCGCGCCGATGGGGGCGTCGTCGGGCAGTTCCACAATGCCCTCATGGTCGTCCGAGAGGCCCAATTCGCGCTCCGACAAAAGCATGCCGTTGCTTTCCACGCCGCGGATTTTGGTTTTCTTCAAGGTGATGCCGGTGCCCGGAATATGACTGCCTTCGCGGGCGAAGACGCCCTTCATGCCGGTACGCGCATTGGGCGCGCCGCACACCACTTCGAAGATTTCATCGCCGGCATCGACGGTGCAGACCTGCAATCGGTCGGCATCGGGATGCTGTTTGGCTTCGATCACATGGGCGACGGTGAAATCTTTCAGCCGCTCGGCGGGATCATCGACGCTCTCGATTTCCAGTCCGATCCTGGTCAGGGTCTCGGCGATCTCTTGGGCCGAGGCCGTCGTTTCCAAGTCATTCTCCAGCCAAGCCAAGGAAAACTTCATCGCGCCGCCCTCCCCACCATGGACGGCACGTCGAGGCTGGCGAACCCGTAATGGCGCAGCCAGCGGAGGTCGGAATCGTAAAAAGTGCGCAAATCGGGAATGCCGTATTTGAGCATGGCGATACGCTCGATGCCCATGCCGAAGGCGAAACCCTGATATTTGGTGCTGTCGATGCCGCAATTTTCAAGAACGTTGGGATGGACCATGCCCGAGCCCAAAATTTCCAGCCAGTCGTCGCCGCCGCCGATTTTCAAGGTACCGCCTTCGAAGCTGCAGCCGATATCCACTTCGGCGGAGGGCTCGGTGAACGGAAAATAGGACGGGCGGAAGCGCACCGGCAACTCGGCGGACTTGAAAAAAGCACGGCAGAAATCGATCAAACAGCCCCTCAAATGACCCATATGGGTGGCCTCGTCGATCATCAGCCCTTCCACCTGATGGAACATGGGCGAATGGGTGGCGTCGTGATCGCAGCGGTAGGTGCGCCCCGGAACGATGATGCGGATCGGCGGCTTTTGCACCTGCATGGTGCGGATCTGCACCGGGCTGGTATGGGTGCGAAGCACCATGCGCTGGCCGTCTTTTATCGCGTTCACATAGAAGGTGTCATGTTCCTGGCGGGCCGGATGATCGGGCGGAATGTTGAGGGCGGTGAAATTGTACCAATCTTCCTCGATATCGGGGCCCTCGGCCACGGTGAAGCCCATCTCGCCGAAGATCGAAACCACTTCGTCGATTGTCTGGCTGATGGGATGGATGGCGCCGGGGCTTTGGTCGCGCGCCGGTAAAGTAACATCGATGCGCTCGGCATCCAGCCTCGAATCGATTTGGGCGCCTTCCAGGGTAACTTTACGCGCTTCGATGGCGGCGTTGATATCGGATTTCAGCGCGTTCAAGGCCTGGCCGGCTTCTTTACGCTCATCGGGCGACAGGTTGCCCAGACCCTTCATCAATTCGGTAACCCGGCCCTTCTTGCCGAGGGCGGCGATGCGCGCCTGTTCCAGCGCATCCAGGTCGGAGGCGGCGGCCACCTGGTCCGTGATTTCCGATTTCAGTGATTCAAGGTTGTCCATTTCAGCCTAATGTTCGTGCGATAAGTAAAAGAGGGGCCGCCCTGATCAGGACCGCCCCTCGAATTTCTCACCGGTAATCGCAGGTTGGTATTAAGCCGATTCTGCCGGTGCGGTTTCCTTGGAAGCGGCTTCCTTGGGCGCCGACTCTTTGGGCGCGGATGCATCCTGGCCGAGGGCCGCCTGGGCCGCATCGACCAGGCTTTTAAACGAATCCGGCTCGTGGACGGCCAGATCGGACAGCACCTTGCGGTCCAACTCGATCCCGGCCCGGTTGAGGCCGTTCATGAATCGGGAATAGGTGAGCCCGTTGAGCCGCGCACCGGCATTAATGCGCTGAATCCAAAGGGCGCGGAAATTGCGCTTGCGGTTGCGGCGGTCCCGATACTGATACTGCATCGCCCGTTCGAGGCGCAGTTTGGCAATGCGGAAGCTGCTCTTGGAGCGGCCCCGAAAGCCTTTGGCTTTGGCGATGAGCTTCTTGTGGCGGGCGCGGCTGGCGACTTTTCCTTGGGCACGGGACATGGTTATTTCCTCCTCGAATAGGGCATATAGGAAAGCACCTTGCGTGCATCGGGATCAGAAAGAATGGTGGTGCCACGCGCCTTGCGGCGCATCTTGATGGAGCGCTTGCGGAGATTGTGCTGCTTGGAAGCCGGGTTGGCCCGGACCTTGCCGGACGCAGTGGTCCGAAAGCGCTTTTTGGCGCTGGATTTGGTCTTCATCTTGGGCATTTTCATTTCCTCGATTTGATACTTATTCGAGGCGGCTGGGCATGCCCGGGGGTTTGAGAATTTGCTCTGGCCCCTCAGCCGTACCGCCATGAGAAGCGCGGGTTATAGCGCCGGGCCTTGGGGAATGCAAGCGGTAGCGGTGCGGCCCTGGCAAAGCATTATCGCGGGCGCCTGTCCGCCGTGGCTGGCAATAACCGGTCAAAAATAAACCGGCCCCTAGACGGGCCGGTTCAATTATTGCGACCGATTGGCCGGTTACGATACAGGAACCTACGCCGCCAACTTCTCGTCCACGTCGCAAATTTGCAAGGTCAGGGCGGGATTGCTCTTCCAAATTTCAATCCATTCGATCTCGGTTGCCGGCCGGTGATCGCTGGCCACTATCTCGACCCAGATGTTTCCGTCATTCTTAATCTAAAAGCTGGCAACGTTGTTCGGCATTTTGTCTCTCCATCAATCGCTGATTACGTGAAACGCATTCCGTGTCTGAAAGAAACCTTAGCCGACCCACGTAAACTGAATATGTCGTGAATGTATAAAATTGTAACAAATGCGCGCCCAGGCCGGCGGCAATCAAAACGCCCGCGCCGGTAGAGGCCGGCGCGGGCGTCGTATTAAAATTATGGACGGGAATTATCGGGGCGCCAGCACCATGGTCATCTGGCGGCCTTCCATTTTCGGAAATTGTTCGACCTTGGCCTGTTCCTCAAGATCGCCCTGCACGCGCTCCAGAACCTTGGCGCCCAGCTCCTGATGGGCCATTTCGCGGCCCCGGAAGCGCAGGGTCACCTTGACCTTGTCGCCGGAATCCAAAAACCGGTTCATGGCCCGCATCTTGACCTGATAGTCATGTTCCTCGATGCCCGGGCGCATTTTGATTTCCTTGACGTCGATGGTCTTTTGCTTTTTACGCGCCTCGCTCTTTTTCTTCTGGGCTTCGTACTTGAATTTACCGTAGTCGAGAATCTTGCAGACCGGCGGATCGGCATCGGGCGATATCTCGACCAGATCCAATCCGACATTCTCGGCCATTTGCATGGCTTCATCTATGGATACGACACCGACATTTTCACCCTCGACACCGATCAATCTGATCGAAGCAGCGGCGATGTCGGAATTAATGGCCGGCCCCTCCTTGGTTGGGCGGGCGTTCATCGGTGGGCGTGCGATCTAGCCTTCTCCTTTTTATCCGTACCCCCAAGTCTCGGGGATTTTTCAGCTATTCGCAATCGCTCATTCTCCCAAATGGAACCAAAGGTCATTTCTCCGAATTTATTTTTGGCGCGTTCCCGGCACGATTAACCGCCCGGAATCCGCGCTTCGCCGCCCAGTGTATCAAGGGCAGCGTCAAGCGCAACAATTTCTTGCGCCTTGCCGCCCAGGCGGCGCATGGCGACGGCGCGCGTTTCGACTTCGCGGGCGCCGACAACCAGCATAATCGGCACCTTGGCGAGGCTGTGTTCGCGGACTTTGTAATTGATTTTTTCGTTGCGCAAATCCAATTCGGCCCGCAATCCCGCCTTTTTCAGGACGGCCAGAACTTCGGCCGCATAATCGTCGGCGGCTTCGGTGATGGTGGCGACAACCACTTGCACTGGCGCCAGCCACAGGGGAAAGCGCCCGGCATAATGTTCGATCAGGATGCCGATGAAGCGCTCGAAAGAGCCCAAGATGGCCCGGTGCAGCATCACCGGGCGGTATTTGACGCCATCGTCAGCCACGTAATTGGCGCCGAGCCGCTCGGGCAGCACGAAATCCACCTGCAGGGTGCCGCACTGCCAGTCGCGGCCGATGGCATCGCGCAGCACGAATTCCAGCTTGGGCCCGTAGAAAGCACCCTCGCCCGGATTCATCTCGAGCTTGACCCCGGCGGCGGCGGTGGCATCCAGGAGGGCTACCTCGGCGCGGTCCCAGACCGCGTCCTCGCCGGCGCGCACCTCCGGCCGGTCAGCGAATTTTATGACGAAATCGGCAAAGCCGAAATCGGCATAGATGGCCGAAAGAAGCTCGATGAAGGCTGCCGTTTCACCACCGATCTGTTCGGGCGTGCAGAAGATGTGGGCGTCGTCCTGGGTGAAAGCGCGGACCCGCATCAGCCCGTGCAAAGCGCCCGACGGCTCGTAACGGTGACAGGTGCCGAATTCGGCCATGCGCAAAGGCAGGCTGCGATAACTCTTGATGCCTTGGTTGAATATCTGCACGTGGCAGGGACAATTCATCGGCTTCAGCGCCAGGTAGTGGGTGGTATCGCTGCCGCCTTCGACGCCGACACCGGAGCCGCCGGCGCTCCGGCTCTCGGTCGCCTGCCTCGCCTTGCCCTCGTCCACTTCGGCGACGAACATGTTTTCGCGGAACTTTTCCCAATGACCGGACAATTCCCATAACGACCGGTCCACCAATTGCGGCGTCTTAACCTCAACATAACCGGCGGCTTCCAGACGGCGGCGCATATAGTTCTCGATGACGCGGTAGAGCACCCACCCTTTTTCGTGCCAGAACACCGATCCCATGGCCTCTTCCTGAAAATGGAA
Organism: Rhodospirillales bacterium; assembly: GCA_046582475.1. Lineage (GTDB taxonomy): Bacteria > Pseudomonadota > Alphaproteobacteria > Rhodospirillales > UBA2165. The sequence goes on along the minus strand of JAYGEH010000557.1, from coordinate 5,792 downwards.
CAGATCCATTTCGCGCCCCAATCGCCGGTGATCGCGCTTTTCCGCCTCTTCCAGCATCGTCAGGTAAGCCTGCAACGCCTTGGCGTCGGCCCAGGCGGTACCATAGATGCGCTGCAGCATGGCGTTGTTGGAATCGCCGCGCCAGTAAGCGCCGGCCAGCTTCATCAGCTTGAACGCTTTCGGCAGCTTGCCGGTGGAGGGCAGATGCGGGCCGCGGCAAAGATCGGTCCAATCGCCCTGGCGGTAGATGGACACCTCCTCGCCATCGGGAATGGCGGCGACCAGCTCGGCCTTGTAATCTTCGCCGGCGGATTTGAAATACGCGATAGCCTTGTCCCGGTCCCACACCTCGCGCACAAAATCCAGGTCGCGCTCGATGATCTCGGTCATGCGCGCCTCGATGGTCTCGAAATCTTCCGTGGAAAAAGGCTCGTCCCGGGCGAAATCATAATAGAAGCCGTTCTCGATGGCCGGCCCGATGGTGACCTGCGTTCCGGGAAACAATTCCTGCACCGCCTGCGCCATCACGTGGGCGGCGTCGTGGCGCAAAAGCTCCAGCGCGTCCTCATCCTTGGCCGTCACCACGGAAAATTCGGCGTCCGCTTCGATGGCGCGGGACAGGTCCCACATAACGCCATCGACGCGCACCGCTAGCGCCGCCTTGGCGAGGCCGGGTCCGATATCGGCGGCCACCGTTTGCCCGGTGACCGGGCCGTCGAATTTGCGGACGCTGCCGTCCGGGAGGGTCAAAGCGACCATGGTATTTTGCTCTATTTTGCGCCGAAATCCAGGGTGTCGAACCGGCGGCGGAATGTAATTGCTTTTGCCACCCTGTCAAGGTTCCGGCGAAACCAATTTGGCGATGGCTTCGGTGACCTGGGCGACGCTTAACTGGTCCAATCTGTTTTCCCGCAAAATTACGGTTCGGGGTCCGCGCTGGGCACAGAGGGCCGGATCGGACGCATCGGAATAGAGCACCAGCGTGGCGCAGCCGGTTACCGCGGCCACGTGCATGGGACCGGTGTCGTTGCCGATCGCCAGGCGGGCGCCCCGGACCAGCGCAAATAGCTGGGCGATTGTGGTTTTGCCGGTCAAATCACGGGCCCCGGGCTCGGCGCCCAGAATTTCGGCGGCTATCGGCTGCTCCGCCTTGGCGCCGATGATGACCGGCGTCGTGCCGCTGGCGGCGAGATCGCCGGCGATGGCGGCGAAGCGGTCTACCGGCCAGCGTTTTTCGGGGCGGTGCAGGGCGCCGCCGGGCGCCATGACGGCGTAGGCTTCGGGCAAAGCGAACGCCGCCAGGCCACCCTCCTCAGCCCACGAATAATCCGCGGCCGGCACTTGATCGATGCCGGCCATGGCCAGTTGCTCGGCCTGGCGCTCGATGGTGTGCATGAAATCGCGCCTCGGATTGGCGTGCGGGTAGGTGCATCCCTTGGCGATGCCCGACCATTCCGGCGCCACGCCGGGCCACCACAGGCGGTGGTAATGGCTCGAGCGGCTTGAGGTTTGGAGATCATAGATCCGTGTAAATTCGCCGCCGCGAAGGCGGGCGCGAAGGCCGAGCCAATCGCCAACCTGCCAAAGCTTGGGCCGCTCATCCAGCCAGACCGCGTCGAACCAGGGCGCGCCGGTGGCGAACGCGGAGAACGGCAACGTGGTCAACAGCGTGATATGGGCGGGGCGGTGGTACGCCCGGATGGCGGCGAAGGGGCCACCCGCCTGCACGAAATCGCCGAGCGCGCCCAGCTTGATAACCAGGATGTTTGTCCTCACGTGCGGTTTCCGGCTCGGGCGGCGGCGCTGGCGGTCATTGGGTGCGCCCGCGCTCGCTTAAGACTTCTTCATAGATATCGAGGGTGCGCCCGCACATCTGGTCCTTGGAAAAGTTTTCGCGGATATAGCTGACACAGCGTGACGCAAAAGCCTTGCGCTCTTCCTCGCTTTGATCGAGGGCAACGCCGATGGCGGCGGCCAGGGATTTCGCATCGCCGGGCTTGGTCAGCCAGCCGGTTTCACCGTCGATCACCGTTTCGCGGGCGCCGCCATGATCGGTGGCGATCACTGGGCGGCCGAGGGATTGGGCCTCGGCGACCACCCGGCCAAAGGCTTCCGGCTCGGTCGAGGCCGACACCACCACATCGGTCAGCATGTAGGCGGCGGGCATATCGTCACAATGATCGATCACATGGATAATGCCGGCCATGCCTTCGGATTTAATACGTTGTTCCAATTCCCGGCGGTAATCCAGGCGCCCCTGATCGGACCCGACCATGAGAAACTGAACACCGGTGCGGTTGAGCAACTTGACCGCCTCGATAAAAACGTTCTGACCCTTCCAGCGGGTCAGGCGCCCAGGCAGCATGACCACCGGCTGGCCATCGGGAAGGCGCCATTCGTCGGCCAGGTGGATTACCCGCTCGGCGGTGATATTTGCGGCATCGAAGCGGTGCACGTCGATGCCCCGGTGGACAACCCGGATGCGCGCCGCCGGGACGCCGTATATCTGGTGCACATGGCCGCCGATGAAATCGGATATGGCGATCACCCGCTCGCCCCTGGTCATCACCGAATTGTACCAGCGCTTGGGCCCCGTTGCGTGGCCATAGGTGCCGTGGAAGGTGGTGATTAGCGAGCGGTTGGTCCGCCGGGCCGCGTACCAAGCGCTCCAGGCCGGCGCCCGCGAGCGGGCGTGGATGATATCGACGCTTTCCCGGCGGATCAGCTCGACCAAGCGCTCGATATTCTTATAAATTATCAGCGGGTTTTTGGACGCCAGGGGCAGCTCGATATGTTCGGCGCCGGCGCGGTTCAACTCGCCCACCATGGGCCCGCCTTCGGACGCCACCAGTGCCCGCCCGCCGGCGCGGACGATGGCCTCGGCGATATCGACGGTGCCGCGCTCGACGCCGCCGGTCACCAGGGCCGGCAAAACCTGCAAGACATTTGGCGGCCGTGCCTCTTGCGCGCCCGTCTTGCTTTCCGCCGCCGCTTCCCCAATTGTGTGTTCGGAATCCTTATCCATCGAAGGGGTACTGAATGCCTGTATCCAATGCCGATGACCCCAAGATACTAACACTTGAGAACGGCGCGTCCATCGCTTACCACCGGACGCTTGGCGCTGCGCCCGGTGTCGTGTTCCTGAGCGGTTTTATGTCCGACATGAGCGGCGGCAAGGCGGTGGCTCTGGAAGCGTTTTGCCGGGCCCGCGGGCAGGCGTTTCTGCGTTTCGATTACCAGGGCCACGGCGCCTCGTCCGGCGCCTTCGCAGACAGCCATATTGGCGTCTGGCGCGAAGACGCCATCGCCGCCCTGGATAACCTGACCGAGGGCCCGCAAATACTGATCGGCTCCAGCATGGGCGGCTGGATCATGCTGCTAACCGCGCTGGCACGGCCGGAGCGGGTGGCCGCACTGATCGGCATCGCCGCGGCGCCCGATTTCACCGAGGATTTACTGACCGGCGATCTGAGCCCGGCGCAACGGGCCGAAATCGAAAACCAGGGCCGCACCTTGATACCCAGCGAATACGAAGACGACCATATCATCACCAGGGAATTGCTGGTCGAGGGCAAAAAGCTGTTGCTGCTCAGAGACGAAATCGCCCTCGACTGCCCGGTGCGCCTGATCCATGGCCTGGCCGATGATTCCGTTCCCTTCGAAACGGCGCTGCGCCTGCAAGCAAGGCTGCGCGGCGGTGATGTGGAAGTGACGCTGGTTAAGGATGGCGATCATCGGCTGAGCGAGCCCGATGATTTGGACCGGCTCACCCGGACACTGGGCTGCTTATTGGATCAGGGCAGAAATTCCTCGAGCCGCACCGAGGCGTAATTCTTCGGACAGGCGGCCATGAATTCGCGCCGCTCGGCGTCGCTCAAATTCACCGGCAGGGTGGCATCGATCATCCATTTGGTGCCGAGCCGGGTAAAATCGCCCATGCCCGGAACCTTGGGCGAGATGCTGCCGGGGGCGAAGACCCGTGTATTGGGGATCATCGTCACTTCGTCGCCCGCATGCAGGCGGGTAACCTTGGACCAGGCGATCGGACGCAAATCGTCGGCGCCGATATCTTCGTCCACGGCGATCGCCAGATTGGGATGCAGATAGGGGCCGGACAAGGCCGCCATAAGCGCGGATTTTGCCTGGCCGGGCTGGCGCGGGCGCATTTTCAGCAGCCTGCTAAATCAGTTTGCCGCCAATTTCTCACTCAGAGTTCTCGGCGGCGAGGATGGCGTCCAGGCCGGAGCGGTAATTGGGATAGATCAGCGTAACGCCCAAATCCCGCTTGATGCGGGCATTATCGATCAACCGGTTGTCGGACCAAAAACTGCGCGCCATGGGGCTCATCTTTGGCTCCGCATCCTCGAATGGGATCAGCGGCGGCGGCGCCATATGCAAAAGTCCGCAGGCATAGGCGATGACCTCGGCTTGCGCTGCCGGCTCGTCGTCGCACACGTTGTAGATGGCGCCCGGCGCCGGCGCGGCCATCGAGGCGCGCAAAATATTGGCCACATCCTTCACATGAATGCGCGAAAATTTATAACCGGGCCGCTCGATGCGCCGCGCGGCGCCGGAGCGTAACTGATCGAAGGTGCTGCGCCCGCGCCCATAGATACCGGCGAGGCGGAATATATGCAGGGGTATTTCCTGGGCCTGCCATGCCATTTCGGCATCCAGCCGCCAGCGGCTACGGTCGTTGGTGGGCGCGCACGCCGCCGTTTCATCGGCAAGCGCGCCGCCGGTATCGCCATAGACGCCGGTGGTCGAAAGATAGCCGATCCATTCGAGGTTTTTGGACGCCGCCAACGGCTCGCCATACCGGGCGAGCACCGGATCGCCGGCCTCGCCCGGCGGCGTTGAAACCAGAACATGGCTGGCGGAGGCCAAGTCCGCTTCGGCGCCATCGAAAGCCACCATATTACTATCGCCGGAGGGGTTGGTATCGCCATCGCGAAAGGTGCCGGTCACCGTCCAGCGGCCCCGGTCCAGGGATGCCGCCAACGCATTTGCGGTGTATCCCATGCCGAAGCACAACAGATTTGCGCCTGCCTCGCTCATCCCCGCGTTCCTAATTTTTCGATGTTGTTTCCATAATACCAAAGATCACTGATCCTTGGTATTAACCCGCGCTCGGAGTGTAGAATTGTCGGGCGCCTCGGAAAAGCCGGGATATGAAATTGCCGAATTGCAATGCATCGACGGGCGCCATGGTCTTGATCGCCGTCCTGCCCTGGCTGCGCCATCGGAGGGCCAGAAGATTATTCCAGCGTGGGACTACCGGGAATGCATGACGCTGGCGCGGGAAAATCCGGAACTGGGGTTCGGCCGGGCGACGCGTTGGCTCGGCCTCGGCGGCGGCGATGCGGCGCACCATTGCAAGGCGGCAGCGCGAACCCGCTGGCTTGAGGTTATCCAGCGCGCGCCCGGCAACCGTGCGGCCCGCTCGGCGCGCGCGTATCTGCGGCAAATGGACGGACCGGAGCGTTAGGTCATGAACTCATAAATGGCGACGACTGTGAGTTTAGTTATTTTGTTCCCTGGCAAGGAGCTAGGAGGGAGTGATGCCAAAGCATCATGACCGACGACGGGACGCAGTCCAGGGGGCAAAAGAACCACGCCCCGAGAGGGGTCGGCAAATAGCCGCCATTTATGAGTTCGTGACCTAAAGCACTTTCCAGCCAAATCCGGTCCATTTCATCGGATTTGGTTGGAAAATGCTCTAAAAGTCTAAATCCGAATAATGCTTGGCCGCCGGTAGCCTGGGGATACGTTCAGCCAGGATCGGGCGCATG
>JAYGEH010000550.1:0-5804 GCA_046582475.1 Rhodospirillales bacterium | reverse complement strand
AAATATCCGCGCCCACCGGCTCGGCATCTCGGGCGTACCGGCGTTTATCGTCGATGGGCAGTTTTCCCTGTCCGGCGCCCAGGATCCGCAAGTGATTCACCGGCTCCTGGAAGTGGCCCGCGAAAAACGCGGTGAGATATTGGATACCGGCAACCAAATTTCCGGAGCGCCGTCCTGAACAGGACTATGGCCGCTGAATCATTGCGGCGATTGCCGGAGGGCCGATAATTCCCCCAACAGATAGCGCACCCCGTCCATGCGGTCCGCCGGCTCCTCCCAGTTGCGGTTGAAGACCAGTTTGTGATCGGGCCGGAGGCGCGCGGTGCCGGCCTGGGTGGTGATAAATTTGACCAGCCCCTCGACATTTTCGAATTGATCCTCGTGGAAGCCGATCACCGCGCCTTTAGAGCCGGCCTCCAATCGGGCGACCCCGGCTTCCAGGCACAAGCGCTTGATGGCGACGGTTTCCAGCAAATTCTCCACCGCATCGGGCAACGAGCCGAAGCGGTCGATCAATTCAACCGCAAAGGCTTCGATCTCGCCGCGCCCGGTCAGATTGGCGATGCGCCGGTAGAGGGACAGGCGAACCCCGAGATCGGCCACATAATCGTCCGGGATCAGAACCGGGATACCCAAATCGATGCTCGGCGAATATTCGGTGCTGGTGGAAGTCCGGGCGGTGTCGCCGCCAACCGCGCCGGCGCGCGCTTCGGCCACCGCATCCTCCAGCATCTGTTGGTACAGCTCGATACCAACTTCCCTTATATGCCCCGACTGCTCCTCGCCGAGGAGATTGCCGGCGCCGCGGATATCCAAATCGTAGCTGGCCAGCATGAAGCCGGCGCCGAGGGAATCCAGCGCCTGCATCACTTCCAGGCGCCGCTGCGCCGCCGGCGTCAGGCGCCGGTCTCCGGGCAGGGTCAAATAGGCGTAGCCGCGCACCTTGGAACGGCCGATACGCCCGCGCAGTTGGTACAGCTGGGCCAGACCGAACATATCGGCGCGGTTGATGATGATGGTGTTCACCGACGGCAGATCCAGGCCCGATTCGATAATATTGGTCGACAGCAACAGATCATAGGCGCCGTCGTAAAAATCGCCGATCACATCTTCCAATTCGGCCGCCGGCATCTGGCCATGGGCGACGGCCATCTTCACGTCCGGAACCAGCTCCCCAAGGAACGCCCGTAGGCGCGGAATATCGGCGACCCTTGGCGTCACATAAAATGTCTGGCCGCCGCGAAAGCGCTCGCGGTTGATGGCCTCCATGATCACCACCGGGTCCTGGGGCAGGATAAAGGTGCGTACCGCCAGCCGGTCCACCGGCGGCGTGGTGATCAGGCTCATCTCGCGGACCCCGGTCAGCGCCATTTGCAGGGTGCGCGGGATCGGCGTCGCCGTCATGGTCAGCACATGCACATTGGTTTTGAGCGATTTCAGCCGTTCCTTGTGGGCCACGCCGAAATGCTGCTCCTCGTCGACGATCAACAGGCCAAGCCGGTCAAAGCGCAGGTCTTTGGCCAGCAGCGCGTGCGTGCCGATGACGATATCGACGGTGCCGCTATCCAGGCCGGCCTTGACCTTCTTAATCGTGGCCGCCGGAACCAGGCGCGAAATTTGCGCCACCTCAACCGGAAAATCCGCAAATCGCTGGGCGAACACCTGGTAATGCTGGCGCGCCAGCAACGTGGTCGGAACGACGATGGCGGTCTGCTTGCCTTCCATGGCGGTGACGAAGGCGGCGCGCAAGGCAACTTCGGTTTTTCCGAAACCCACATCGCCGCAGATCAAGCGGTCCATGGGCCGGCCTTTTTTCAAATCGGACAACACGTCTTCGATGGCCGCCGACTGATCGTCGGTCTCCTGATAGGGGAAGGCGGCGCTGAATTCCTCGTACGGCCCGGCCTCAAACTTGAACACCTCGCCTTGGCTCAGTTCCCGCGCCGCCGCCACTTGGATCAACTGGCTGGCCATTTCGCGGATGCGGTCCTTCATGCGGGCTTTCCGCGCCTGCCAGCCGGCGCCGCCCAGGCTGTCCAGCTTGACGCCGCCCTCATCTTCGCCATAGCGGGACAGAATCTCGATATTCTCGACCGGCACGAACAGCTTGTCGCCGCGCTCATATTCGATTTGCAGGCAATCGTGGGAGGCGGCGGCGACCTTGAGGGTGATCAGATCGTGAAAGCGGCCGATGCCGTGCTCTTCGTGCACCACCAGATCGCCGGGGCTGAGGCTGGCGGCTTCGGCCAGGAAATTCTCCGGCTTGACGCGGCGCTTGGCGTGCGCTCCGACGCGCTCGCCAAGCACATCCTGTTCGCTCACCACGACAAATCCGGGAGCGCTGAAGCCATGGGCGATGTCGAGCACGGCGGCCCAGACATTGATGCCCCCACCGGCGTTCAATTCGGGCCAGGAGGCATCAGCCGGAGCCGGCGTGGCCGCTATTCCATGCTCGGCGGCGATCTTCAAAAACCGTTGCCGCGAGCCCTCGCTAACCGCCGCCAGGATGACGCTGCGCCCGCCGGCCACGGTCTCGTCGATGAAGCCGCGCAAGGCATCGTAGATATTTGTCCCGGGCCGCGCCCGCGCATCGGCGAAATCGCGGCCCGGCCTGCCGCCGGCATCCTCGATCCCGGCGGCATCGCCGGGGGCCGCAAATGGCTGCAAGGTCAGCATCGAACGCCCGTCCAAGGCTCGGCTCCAGTCGTCGCCGGTCAGATACAATCGGTCCGGGGGCAACGGATGATAAGGGATATCCAAAAGCGATAGGCCGCGCGCCGATGTCGATTGGCGCGCCTCGAAGCAGTCGGAAATCATTTCGCCGCGTGCCCGGCGGGCGTCTTCGAATTTATGATCGCAGACCAGAACCGCGTCCGGCAGATAATCGAACAGGGTGCCCAGGATTTCGTGAAACAAGGGCAGCCAATGTTCCATGCCTTGGTAGCGGCGCCCGGCGGAAATCGATTCGTACAAGATGTCTTTGTCCGACGCGGCGCCGAACAAGGCCCGGTAGCCGACGCGAAAACGCTCGATGGTTTCCTCGTTCAGGGTAATCTCGCCGACCGGTTCCATATCGAACGCGTCTTCGTCGCCGGTGGTCAATTGGCTGTTCGGATCGAAGACGCGGATGCTGTCCAGATCGTCGCCGAAAAAATCCAGGCGCAAAGGCGCCTCGCGGCCGGGCGGGAACAAATCCAATATGCCGCCCCGGATGGCATATTCTCCGGGCTCCATCACCGTTGCGGTGCGCTGGAAATTGTTGCTCAGCAGATATTCGGTTATGCGCTGGCGGCTGGCGCCGGCTTGCAGGGACACGCCGAAGCGGGCGCCGGCGAATTGGGCTGGCGGCGGCAGTTTTTGCAAGATCGCGGCGACCGTGGTCAGAACCACGGCCGGAGCCCCACTGTCTCCGGACGCTTGGCGTTCGGAAAGCGTCGTCAGGGCATCGACGCGGCGGGCCAAAATATCGGCGCGCGGGCTAACCCGGTCATAGGGCAGGCAGTCCCAGGCGGGCACGGCGATGCAATCCACGTCGCGCCCAAAAAACCGGATGGCACCGGCCACCGCCGCCATGCGCCGGTCGTCGCGGGCGACAAACAGGACCGGGCCCGCATCCCCCGCCATGGCGGCGAGGACGGCGCCTTCGTAGCCTTCCGGCACGCCGGCCAGCAGCGTCTGCTTGCCCTTATTAATGAAAGTCATGGCGATCCATCAAAGTGTGTTCTTGAAGCGGATGATCTGTTGCAGAATCTGGTTGCCGGCGAAATCGGGATCGTCCGGCCGATCCGCCATAATCCAATCCATCAATAAGTTATCGCTCTGGTCGAGAAGCAATTCAAACGCGCTCATTTCCTCCTCGGTCATGGCGTGCAGGCGCAAATCGGCGAACCCGCCGAGCAACCGGTCGGTTTCCGTCATGCCGCGGTGTTTGGCGCGGTACAGTATTCTTTTGCGGCGCGTATCCATGGAAGCCCAGCGTGATATTCTGTGGTATGTACTCAGCCCTGGGTGCAGGATATAAATCCAAAACGCCCTTCTGTCAGCCCCTTCGGATCGGAATTTGCATGCGCCCGGAAATTCTTTTTCCGCTCTTTGCTCCGGTCACCAAATTGCCGGGTGTCGGGCCGAGGATCGCCAAACTCGTTGAAAAATGCGTCGGCCCGCAGCTGGTGGATTTGCTCTGGCATTTGCCGGCCGGCATCATCGACCGGCGCTATGCACCCAGCATCAGCGAGGCCGCTCCCGGCCGGGTGGCGACCATGACGGTCACGGTTGAGCGGCACAAGCCCGCCCCCAACAAGCGGCAGCCCTACAAAGTGATCTGTTCCGATGGCACCGGCACCATGGCGCTGGTTTTCTTTCACGCCCGCGCCGATTATTTGCGCCGCACCCTGCCGGAGGGCGAGCAAAGGGTGATTTCGGGCAGCCTGGAAAAATTCGGCGATGAATTGCAGATGGCGCATCCCGATCACATCGGCAAGCTGGAGGAACTGGAAAACCTGAAAACGGTGGAGCCGGTCTATCCCTTGACCCAGGGGCTGACCCTCAAGGTTCTGTCGAAGGCCATCAATGGCGCCTTGGATCTGGCGCCGGAACTGGAGGAATGGCAGGACGCGGCCTATGTCAGACAGCAGGGCTGGCCCGGCTGGAAAGCATCCTTGCGCGCCGCCCACGCGCCGCCCGATGAGACCGCGCTGCTGCCGTTGGTGGCGGAACGCTCGCGCCTGGCCTTCGATGAATTGCTGGCCAACCAATTGGCCCTGGCCCTGGTGCGCATCAACCTGCGGCGTGCGAACGGCCGCACCATCGAAGGCGATGGCCGGTACCGGAAACGCATCCTGGGCGCCCTGCCGTTTCAGCTGACCGGTGCGCAACAACGCACAATCGAAGAGATTTCCGCCGACATGGCGTCGCCCTTGCGCATGCACCGCTTGCTGCAGGGCGACGTCGGCGCCGGCAAGACCATCGTTGCGGTGCTGAGCATGCTGACGGCCCTCGAAAGCGGCGCCCAGGCGGCTTTATTGGCGCCCACCGAAATTCTCACCCGTCAGCATTTCGCCAATATCGAGGCGATGATCGAGCCTTTGGCGACGAGCGACGGCATCAAGATTGCCATCTTGACAGGGCGTGAAAAGGGCAAGAACCGCGAGCGGATTCTGGCCGCCATCGCGTCCGGCGAAATCCAGATGATGATCGGCACCCACGCCTTGTTCCAGGAGCATGTGCAATTTCACGACCTGGCCTTCGCGGTGGTGGACGAGCAGCACCGGTTCGGCGTCCATCAAAGGCTGGCGCTCGCCGAAAAGGGCCAAACACCAGATGTCCTGGTCATGACCGCGACGCCAATCCCGCGGACCCTGACGCTCACCTTCTATGGCGATATGGATGTCTCCAAGCTGGACGAAAAGCCGGCCGGCCGCCAGCCCATCCAGACCCGCACCATTTCGCTGGAGCGGCTCGACGAAGTGGTCGGCGCGGCGCGGCGCGCCTTGGACACGGGCGCCCGCATTTACTGGGTCTGTCCGCTGGTGGAAGAATCCGAAACCCTCGATCTGGCGGCGGCCGAAGAGCGCCACGCCCATCTGAAAAGGGTGTTCGGTGACCGGGTCGGGCTGGTCCACGGCCAGATGAAGGGCGCCGACAAGGACGCCGCGATGGCCGATTTTGCGGAAGGCCGAACCCGGATTCTGGTTGCCACGACGGTGATCGAGGTTGGCGTCGACGTGCCCGAAGCCTCGGTCATGGTGATCGAACATGCGGAGCGCTTCGGCCTCGCCCAACTGCACCAATTGCGCGGGCGCATC
>JAYGEH010000514.1:0-17224 GCA_046582475.1 Rhodospirillales bacterium | reverse complement strand
TGGCCCAAAGATGGCGGCCTTCCTCCACATTCACCTGAAACAGGCTGCGGAGATCATATAAAGACGGGCAGGTGCGCCCCAGGCGCCGCTGCTGTTCGACGCTGGCCGGTTCGGTGTCGCCCTGGGTCACGATCAGGCGCCTGAGATCGGACCGGTATTCGCCGGGCACGTCCTGCCAGGCGTCTTCGCCCTTGTGCATGCCGAAGTTTATTTTGCGCCCTTCTTCGGCATCGGCGAGGAAAATGCCCCAGCGGTATTCGGGCATCTTGACCATGCCGAACTGGGCCCAACCCTCGGCATCGACGGCGACCGCGGTGCGCAGGTAAATTTCATACTCGGACGTGCCGGCCGGGCCGAGCTGGTTCCACCAGCCCAAATAGGCGGGCTGCCAGTTTTCCAGGGCCCGTTGCAGCCGCCGGTCGTCGGCGAGGTTCACGTTGTTGGGGATTTTTTGCGAATAGTCGATGGTGCTCATGACCGTTATACCCGTTTCTTGTCAAAATTGGCCTGCTTGCCGGAGCCGTACAGTTTCAGCGCGCCTTCGTCGCCGACCGCGTTGGGGCGCTGGAAGATCCAGTTCTGCCAGGCGCTGAGGCGGCCGAATATTTTGGTCTCCAGGGTTTCCGGTCCAGCGAAGCGGAGGCTGGCTTCCATGCCGGTGAGGGCATCGGTGGAAAAGCTGGCGCGTTCTTCAATGGCGATGCGCACTTCGTCCTGCCAATCGATATCGTCGGGGGCGAAGGTGACCAGGCCAAGTTCCTCGGCCTCGATGGCGTCCAGATCCTCGCCGGTCTTGGCGCGGATTGCGCTCAACGCGCTATCGCCGTCCAGAAACCGGGTTTGCAGGCGCGTCAGATTGTTGCACATGGGCAAAGGGCCGAAATTCATGCCGGTGGGGCGCAAACTGGCGGGGGGCAAGTTGGAGCCTTCGAAGGTGCCGTCCAGCATGAAACTTCGATCCGCCGCCAGCACGAATTCCATCAACGAGCCGGTAAAACAACTGCCCGGCTCGATCAGCGTGATGATGGACCGGGACGAAACGTCGAGGCGCTTGAGGGCGCGCTTCAGGAACAGCGTGATCTCGCGCACCAGCCAGTCATCGGCGTTACCCAGGAGCGCCTTGTCGGCGGCCTCGACCAGATCGGCATTGCCGCTGGAGCGCACCACCCAGGTGGAAATTTCGGGCTCGTTGGCGCGCATGTGCAGGATGAAATCATCCAATTCGCGGGCGAAGGCGAAGGGCCAGAAATCGACACCGGCGGCGTGAATGGCGGCGGCATCGCTTTCCGGTTCGGCACTGGGCCCAAGCAACGTCACCTCGGCGGTGGCGCGGGCCCGGTCGAACTTGGCGGTCAGGTAGGCGTAAACGATTGTGTCCTGGTGATCTCCCGCTTCAGGGGTGTCAGTGCGATGCCCTTGGCGCCGTCCGGGCGGCGGGAATCGGCGGCGAATTCCCGCGCCCTTTGCAAAGCCGTTTTCATCAGTTTGGAGCGCGGCACTAATTCATCGACCAGGTCCCATTCGACGGCGCGCTTGCCCTTGATGCCTTCGGTCAGGGTGCAGAAGAAATCGGCGCGGTCGCGGCGCACGTGGCGCTTGTCGACAACCCGGGTCAGCCCGCCGGTGCCCGGCAATACCGCCAGCAAAGGCACTTCCGGCAGCGAGATCGCCGAAGAGCCATCGTCGATCAGCATGATGTAGTCGGCGGCCAGCGCCAGCTCGTAACCGCCGCCGGCGGCGGTGCCGTTGATCAGGCAGATATAGCGCTGGTCCGAATATTTGGAAGCGTCCTCGATACCGTTGCGGGTCTCGTTGGTGAATTTGCAGAAATTCACCTTGTGCGCATGGCTCGAGGTGCCGAGCATGGCAATATTGGCGCCGGCGCAAAAGACCCGGTCCTTGGCCGAAGTCATGATGACGCATTTGACTTCGGGATGCTCGAAGCGCAGCCGCTGGATGGCGTCGTGCAATTCGATATCGACGCCCAGGTCATAGGAATTCAGTTTCAAATCGTAGCCCGGCACCATGCCGCCGTCTTCGGCGACATCCATGGTCAGGGTGGCCACCGGACCGTCGAAGCTCAGTTTCCAGTGTTTGTACTGCTCGGGTTGGGTGGAAAAATCAATCATTGTGCCGACAAATTCCTTCGATCATGGATCGCAAAAACTGCCCAATTTTATACTCTAAACGGCTGTTTCCGGCAATTTTATTGACTGTTATTGTCTGGTGTCGTAAAACGGTACCAGATTACCTATTTAATATATGCGCGACTCGCGGCAAGCTGTCAACCGGCGATTTGAGAATGGTGAGCCGCACCATTTGAAACCAGGCAAGGTGAGAATATCCGTGCCCGAAAATGACTCTAACTGCGCTAAAAGGATTACCATTCGCGCCGCAACCATGGCTGATTGCGAGCCGGTGGCGGCGCTCGATGCCTTGAACACCGGGCTGCGCAAGGATGAATTTTGGCAGAGCACCCTGGAGCGTTTCGTCGGCCGCGACGGCCGCCATGTGCTGATCGCCGAAAGCCTCGCCGAGAATGGCGGCGGGGGCGAAAGCGGTTTCGCCGGTTTTATCATCGGCGAAGTCCGCGCCTGGGAATTCGGATCGGACCCTTGTGGCTGGATCGTCGCCATCGGCGTGGTTCCCGAGCAGCGGGTGCACCGCATCGGCGAGCGCCTGTTCAACGCCATGTGCGGGAAGCTGGAAGCGGATGGCATCGAGACGGTGCGCACCATGATCGCCCGCGCCGACCATCTGAACATGTCCTTTTTCCGCGCCCAGGGTATGATGGCGGGACCGTTTATCGAGCTGGAAAAGCCGGTCGCCTGGAAGTTCGAACATGAAGATTAGAACGGGCAATATTGGCGGGCGGCGGCGATGAGGCTGCAAAAAGCCACCTTGTTTGGCCTCTATTCCATTTTGGAACTGGCGCGCGATCCGATGCGCCAGCTTTCGGCCACCGATATCGCCGGTATCTACGGCATATCGGCCAACCACCTGGCCAAGGTGCTGCGCGATCTGGGGCGCGCCGGGCTGGTGGCTTCGGTGCGCGGCGCCGGCGGCGGCTACCGCTTTGCCGGCAATGCGCGGCGTACCACGCTCTTGGACGTGATCAATATCTTCGAAGACATCGGCGCCGGCGGCAATAGCGGCGCTTCAGGCGAGGGCGAGGCCACCGATATCGGCGCCGCTCTTTTGCACGTGCAGGGCGAGATCGACGATATCGCGCGCGCCACCTTCGGCTCGATCACCATCGCCACATTGCTCCGAACCCTCAAATGGTACGGCGCCGGCGCCGGCGCGCCGGATGGGGACGGCGAACCGGTGCCAGGTATCCAGGCGGAATAGGGGCGGCTCACGCTTCGGCCTAAGTGTTTTCAGTTGCCGCGTGCCTGTGCCCATGGAATTATCTTCCCCGGTAAACCATGAGACGCGCACAAAAATTATTAACCCAATTCTTCAAGCGGTCGCTTGCGGCTGCCTTTATCGTTGGCGCTTTGGTGATCGTGGCGCCAACCCAATTGCGCGCCCAGGAGCCGATCCGCATCGGCACGTTCCTGTCGGTGACCGGCGCCGGCGCATTTTTGGGGGCGCCGGCCCGGGCCACATTGAAACTCTATGTGGATTTGACCAACGCCCAGGGCGGCTTGCTTGGGCGCCGCCTGTCGCTCATTCAATATGATGTGGGCATCGATACCCGCGCCGCGCAGACCGCGGTCCGCCGCCTGATCGACAAGGACAAGGTGGACGCCATCATCGGCGGCTCCACAACCGGCGCCGCGATGGCGGTGATCCCGATCATCGAGCAGGCGGGGGTGCCGTTTCTGGCCCTCGCCGGATCGGCGTCGATCACGTCTCCGGTGCGCAAATGGGTGTTCAAATCCTCGCCCACCGAGCGCCTGGCCTGCGCCAAAATTCTGGCCGACATCGCGAAAAGGGGCATCAAAAACATCGCGCTGTTGTCCGGCGATGACGGTTTCGGCAGCGCCATGGCCGGCCATTGCCGGCAATTGGCCGGACCCATGGGCATCAAGATCGTCGCCGATGAAGTGTACCGTTCGCGCACCCGCCGGGTGTTGCGCCAGATGCAACGCATCCAAGACAACGCGGACGTGGCGGCGGTGGTCAATATCGGTTTTGGCGGCACCACCGCCTACATCACGCAGCAATTCCGGCGGATGAAATTTAAGATACCCCTTTATCAATCCCACGCCGCCGCCAACCAGGATTGCCTGGATCTGGCCGGCCCCGCCGCCGAGGGGGTGCGCATGCCGGTGGCGCCGCTGGTGCTGTCGGGAAAGCTGGAAATCGGCGATCCGGTGCGCCCGGTGATCGCCGCCTATAACAAGCTCTACCTGGGCCGGTGGGAGGTCTTGCCGTCGGTCTATGGCGCCCACGCCCACGACGCCATTCAGATCCTGATCGCGGCGATCCGCAAGGCGCGCAGTACCAACAAGGCCGCCTTGCGCCGCACCATCGAGGCGACGCGCGGGCTGGTAGGGACCAGCGGCATTTACCGGATCAACGCCGACGATCATCTGGGGCTCGACGTGACCTCCTTGCGCATGGCCGAAGTGCGGTCCGGGGCGTGGGAACCGGTGGACTGATTTCATGTTTCCTTAACGGGGGCGGCGTTAAAATCCGCCCATGATTCCCAAGGTCATCAGCATCGGCGGAAACGACGTCGCCGAGGTCGCCATCGGCGGCACCCTGCCGCTGGCATTTCTCGGCGGTCCCTGCGCCATCGAGACCCGCGACCACGCTCTGGAGATGGCGATGCGCATCGGTGAGATTTGCGCCCGCCTCGACATCCCTTGGGTCTACAAAAGCTGCTACGACAAGGATTGCCGCTCGTCCGAAAACTCGTTCCACGGCATCGGCATCGATGCCGGGCTGGATATCCTGGCCGAGGTGCGCAGCACCTGCAAAATACCCGTCGTCTGCGATTTTTCCGATGCCGCCTGGGCGGCGCAGACGGCCGAGGTGGTCGATCTGTTGCAGATCCCGGCCTATCTATGCCGCCAAACACATATCTTAAAGGCGGCCGGCGAAACCGGAAGGCCCTTGCATGTCAAGAAGGGGCAGTTCATGAGCCCCTGGAACATGAAAAACTCGGTGCGCAAGATCGAAGCCACCGGCAACGAGCAAATTCTGCTGACCGACCGCGGCACGTTTTTCGGCTATAATATGCTGATCAACGATTACCGGAATTTCCCGATCATGCTCGAAACCGGCTATCCGGTTTGCTTCGACGCCACCCATTCGGTGCAAATGCCCACCTCCATGGGCAACGTGTCGGGCGGCCAGCGGGAATTTATTCCGCATCTGGTGCGCGCCGCCGCCGGCGCCGGCATCAACGCGCTCTTCATGGAAGTCCACGACAATCCCAACCAGGCCTTGTCGGACCCCAACACGCAACTGGATATCCGGTATCTGGAGAATATACTGTCCCAGGCCAAGGCGATGCACGCCCTGCGCCAAGACCTTTTGCAGGAATGGGGAGAGGACCGTGTCCACCTCGACGACTAGTCGGACCATTGCCGACATCCTGTTGCCGCCGGAGGCGATCCCGGTGATGCCGCCGCGCACCCTGGTCAAGGAGGCGTTGGAGCGCATGTCGGCCAGCAAGCTGGGCCTTGCCTGCATTGTCGATGCCGACGGACGCCTGATCGGACTGTTCACCGATGGCGACTTGCGCCGGTTGCTGCTGCGCAGCCAAAAGCCCCTGTCGGCCTTGTTTGCCGATGACATCATCGATCACGCGCGCCGGGAATTTACATCGGTCAGCCCTGGAACCAGCATCGCCGATGCCCTGAACCTGTTGCAAGAGCGTGAAATATTCGATCTTCCCGTCCTCGGCGAAGACGGCCGCCTGGAAGGGCTGATCCACTTGCATCCGGCGCTCCGGGCCTTGCTCGGCGAATGAGCACCCTGGCCATCATACCGGCGCGCATGGCTTCCACCCGCTTTCCCGGCAAGCCGCTGGCCGATATCGCCGGCAGGCCGATGATCGCCTGGGTGTGGGAGCGGGCCAGTGCCGCCGCCACCGTCGATCAGGTGGTGATCGCCACCGAGGACCAGGTGATCGCCGAGTATTGCGCCGCCAACTCCATGCAAGCGGTGATGACATCGTCCGATCACCTGACCGGAACCGACCGCGGCGCGGAAGTGGCGAAAAACCTGGATGCGGACATCTATGTCAATGTGCAGGGCGACGAGCCGCTCATCGATCCCGCCGCCATCGACGCGGTGGTCAATTGCCTGACCGATAACCTGGGGCGCGGCATCGAGGTTTCGACCGGCTATATCGACGGCGCCGATGATCAACAACTGGACGATCCGTCGGTGGTGCATCTGGTGCCGAGCCTGGACGGCTGCGTCATGATGCTGTCCCGGTTTCCGCTGCCATTTCCCATGGCCGAGACCATGGCGCGCACCGTCCATGTGGGCCTCTATGCGCTTACGGCCGGCGCGCTGGGGCGCTTTGCGGCGTGGGAGCGGGGCCCGGTGGAGCGCGCCGAAAGTGGCGAGATGCTGCGCTTTTTGGAGCATGGCGAGCGCATCGCCTGCGTCGCCGTGGCGCCCGGGTCCATCGGCGTCGATACGCCTGAGGACGCGGCCCGGGTTGCGGATATCCTTAGCACTGGTGGATAATCATCCATGGATGATATTCTGAAAGATCGCCTGGCCGGTCTCAAGCTGCTGTCGCTGGATACCGACGGCGTGCTCACCGACGGCGGCCTCTACTACACCGACGCCGGCGACGAGATGCGCAAGTTTAACGTCAAGGACGGCATGGGCATGCGCATGCTGCAGAGCGCCGGGGTAGAAGTGGTCATCATTACCGCCTCTTCGGCGCCGGCGATCGCTCACCGGGGCCATCGCCTCGGCCTCGAACATGTGTATCTGGAAACCGAAGACAAGCTGGCGGCGCTGGTGGCCCTGTGCGACAAGATGGGTATCGATCTGGATCAGGTGGCCCATGTGGGCGACGACGTCAATGATCTGCCGGTGCTGGAAGCGGTCGGCTGCCCGATGAGCGTCGCCGATGCCATGCCGGCGGCCAAGGATGCGGCCCTTTATGTGACGCAAAAGAATGGTGGCGATGGCGCCGTGCGCGAAGTCTGCGATTTGATCCTGGAGCTCAAGGAGGGAGGCGGGACCCGCCATGCCGGTTCCTGAGGCCATCACCATCAAGCAGCTCGATCTGGAGCTCAACGGCGGCTGCAATTTCAAATGCGAGATGTGCCCGCAGGCGCATGGCCGGGAGCCGGATTTCTTGAAGAAAATGCCGGCCGGGGTCCTCGAAAAAATCCTCGACGACGCCATGCAATACGGCGTCGAATCGGTTTCCCTGCACGGCTCCGGCGAGCCCACCCTCAACCATGATATGCCCGACGTGGTCGCCGCCATCAAGGCGCGCGGGCTCAAATGCATCTCCTTTTCCAACGGCTACCGGCTGGGCGAAGCTTTGTCCAAGCGCCTGATCGATGCCGGTATCGATATCTTGCGGGTGTCCGCCATCGGCGCCGAGCCCGTGAGTTATCATCGTTGGATGAGCATGGATGTGTTCGACAGCGTGCGCGACAATGTCGCCCGCTTCGCGCAGTTGGCAAAGGGCACGGGCACCGAGATTCATCTCTATCATCTGCTCACCGATGTGGAGCGCCGCGAAGAGGAAATCGCCGCATACCGGAAAAACTGGGTCGACTTCACCGGCGCCTTTGCCGAGATATGGATGATGCACAACTGGTCCGGCGGCTATGCATCCCCTTATGACCGCGCAGAAATGACCTCGGCGCCGGCCAAGCGGTCCTGCGGGCGGCCGTTTTCCGAATTGTTGCAGGTGCGCGCCGGCGGCCTGGATGGCCATCATGGCGCCGTCGTCGCTTGCTGCATGGTGCTCGGCAAGGACGGCGAAGCGGTGCTCGGCCACCTCGACGACCAATCCATCGCCGAGGTTATCGGCGGCGAACCTTACGAAAAATTGCGCGCCGCCCACCGGGACGGGCGCTTTGACGACATCTCCTATTGCTCCGATTGCGACCAGCTTTATGATTTTCCCGATGCCCTGGTGTGGAGCAACATTCCCGGGCGCGCCTATGGCCAATCCAAAATTGTCGGCGGCCTCGACCACCGGACCTATGCCTGATGAACGTGACCGAAGCCGCCGCCGAAGCCAAGCTGGCCGAGATCGAAACGGTCGCCATGCAGGTGCTGGCGGCGCAACCGGAAAATGGCGATGCCCATCACGCGCTGGGCCTGATCCGCATGCGCCAGGCGCGCTGGCCGGAAGCCGCCGGTTTGCTGCAATCGGCCCGCAAATCGGACCCGGAGCGACCCGAATTCAGCCGCAATCTCCTACATGCCTTGAACGGCCTGGCCAAGTCTGAGACTGGCAAGGGCGCCTATTCCGAAGCCCGCGCGGCCTTGCAGTTGGCGCTCAATTGCCAGCCCGGCGATACCGATTTTTTGTGCCGCATGGCGTTCGTGCTAAGCCGCATGGGACGCGCCCACGAAGCCCTGGCCGCCGCCCAGCTTGCCGCCAAGGGCGCGCCCGAATTGGCGGAGCCCGAGGACAAGGCGGGCCTCGCCTATCTCGCCATGGGCAAAACAGGACTGGCGGTCAAAGCCTTCGGCCGGGCCCTCGAAAGGGACCCGGACTATGCCGCCGCCCATGTCAATCTCGGCAATGCCCGCCTCGGCGAGGGCGAGGCCGGTGAAGCCGCCGGACACTACGAACAAGCCATAGCCCTTGATCCCGGCAATGCCCAGGCGTTCAGCAATTTAGGGCTAGCCCGGGCCGCCCAGCACCGCTGGACCGAAGCCGAGGGCGCCTTGCGCCAGGCCGTTGCCGCCGATCCCGAATTTCCCGAAGCCCATTTCAATTTGAGCCGTATATTGTTGATGCAGGGCAATTACCAAGAAGGCTGGAGCGAGAACGAATGGCGCTGGAAGTGCCCGGACTTTCCCTCCACTTGGCGGCAATTTCCCTATCCCCATTGGCGCGGCGAGCCCTTGAACGCGCGCACCATTCTGGTTTGGGGCGAGCAGGGCATCGGCGACGAGATCATGTTCGCGAACCCCATTGCCGATCTCTTAGGCTCGGGCGCCAAGCTGGTGCTGGAAAGCAACGACCGGCTGGTTCCAATTTTCCAGCGCTCGTTCCCAGACGCTCTGGTGGTGGCCAGGTCCGATCCGCCAGACGCGGCCATCGCCGCCGCTTCTCCCGACTGGCAGGCGCCGCTGGCGTCTCTCTGCACCTATTACCGGAACTCCAAAATTAGCTTTGCCGCCAACCGGGGCCGCTACCTTGAACCCGATCCGGTGCGCAGCGCCGAGCTGCGCCGGCGGTATTCGGCGCTGGGTTCGGGGCTCAATATCGGCATCTGCTGGCGTAGCGGCAACCCCATCGTCGGCGTTGAGCGCAGCGCCCCCTTGGGCCTTTGGCGCGAAATTCTAACCCGCGCCGGCTGTAATTTCGTCAGCCTGCAATATGGCGAAACCGCCGCCGATACGGAAGCGGCGCGCATCGCCTACGGCGCCGATATCTATGTGGACGAAGAAGTGAATCCCCTGACCAACGCCGAAGATTGGTTTGCCCAGGTGGCGGCCATGGATCTGGTAATTTCGGTGGACAATTCCACCATCCAGGTTTCCGGCGCCCAAGGCATCCCCACTTTCACCCTGCTCAGCCACGCGCCGGAATGGCGCTTCGGGCTGGCCGGCGACGGTCATGACTGGCACCCGTCGCTCCGCGTGTTCCGGCAATCCCAGCCCGGCCGCTGGGAAGATGTATTCGAACGGCTGGCCGAGGCATTTGGCCGGCTTTTGGACACCGGGTAAAGAGTAATGGGACAGGACACGTGGCCCGACCGGAGACTTCTTGAGCTCTTGGGATTCGCGCTGCCAATCATTCAGGTGCCGATGGCCGGCGCCAATGGCGCCGCCATGGCGATTGCCGCCAGCCAGGCCGGCGGGCTCGGCTCTTTGCCCTGCGGCATGCTTGGGCCGGACAAAGTGCGCGCCGAAATCGGTGTCATCCGGCAACAAACGTCGAAACCGGTCAACGTGAATTTTTTCTGCCATACGCCCCCCGAGCCGGACCCGGCCCGGGAGCAAAACTGGCGGCAGACGCTGGCGCCCTACTACGCGGAATTGGGTCTGGATACTTCGGCCACGGCGCCGGTGCCAAACCGGGCGCCATTCGATGACCAGATGTGCGCCCTTGTCGAGGAACTCAAGCCCGAAGTGGTCAGCTTCCACTTCGGGCTGCCGGCCCCGGAATTGCTGCGCCGGGTGAAGGCGCATGGCTGCGTCGTCATCGCCTCGGCGACAAGCGCCGCCGAAGCACGCTGGCTGGAAGACAATGGCTGCGATGCGGTCATTGCCCAGGGCTATGAAGCGGGCGGGCATCGGGGGATGTTCCTGAACTCCGATATTACAATCCAGGCCGGAACGTTCGCCCTGGTACCCCAGGTGGTGGATGCGGTGACGGTGCCGGTGATCGCCGCCGGCGGCATCAGCGACGCAAGGGGTATCGCGGCTGCCTTCGCCCTCGGCGCCGCCGGCGGCCAGATGGGCACGGCCTACCTGCTGACGCCGGAAGCGACGATTTCCGATCTTCACCGGGCGGCCTTGCTGCGCGCCGGGGACGATCAGACGGCGCTCACAAATCTGTCCTCGGGCCGCCCTGCGCGGGGATTGATGAACCGCGTCATGCGCGAGGCCGGACCGATGTCCGATGCGGCGCCGGCCTATCCCACCGCCGGAGGCGCCTTGGCACCCTTGAAAGCCAAGGCCGAGGCAGCCGGGCTTGACGATTTCTCATCGCTCTGGTCCGGCCAGGCCGCCGGTCTCGCCACCGAAATGGGCGCCGGCGAATTAACCCGGCAATTGGCAAAAGATAGCTTGCAATTGCTGGCCCGGCTCGGCGCCGCCCAGCAAACCTAAAGCGCCATTTCCCGTTCCAGGGTGGTCACCCGGCGCATATCGCGCACATGATCGAGGCCGTCGAATTCCGTCGCCCGGTGCATGGTCGCCTGGTTGTCCCACATGACCACATTGCCGGCGCGCCAGACATGGCTATAGGTAAAACGCTCTTCAGTCGCATAGTCCATCAATTCATCCAACAGGGCGCGGCCCGCATCTTCGGGCCAGCCGATGATGTGCGAGGCGTGCGACGCCAGGTACAGCGCTTTTTCTCCGGTGCGCGGGTTGGCCAGCACCAACGGCTGGCGGGAGGGACGGCGGGCGGGTAGCCTTCTCGTCCTCGCTGACTTCGGTAAAGCCGCCCCGGGCCGGCGAATACCAGATCGAATGTTCGGCCTCCAACTCGGCCAGTTCGGCCTGGCGTTCCGCCGCCAATGCCTGAAAGGCGTCGCGCATGTCGGCAAAATCTTTATCGCCGCCGGTGGGCGGTAACACCTTGGCCGACAGCATCGAATAAACGCCCCGGTTGGCATCGAACGATACGTCCGTATGCCAGTTGAGATTGGCGTCATGGAATCCGCGGCGGCGGTCGTCGGCGGCGATGATTTCGCCGCTTTCATCCAGGTTACTGACATCGATCAGCTCGGTGTGGGCAAGCAGGGTGGCGCCGCCGCCGAGCATTTTTATCATGCGCAAATGCTACAACGGGCCGAAGAAGCCGGTGAAAGCGATCTGCTGGGTATCGGTGAGGGGTTCGGGACCCCGAAACACCAGGACGCCATGATTGTCGATGGCGGCGGTGACCGCTTCGATGGCGCCCGTGTCGAGCTTTTGGCGGGACACCTCGGCGCCGAAATTGTCGAGGGGTTTAAGGACCAGGCTCAAGCTGTTACCTCCGGGAAATTGAACAAATGTGTGGCCCGCTTCAAATGCGCATACACGCCCTTTTCCCCGACCCCGCAGCCCCGGGAAAAGGATGATCGGGCATCCTATCCGAGGGCTTGGTCCAGATCGCGGATCAAATCATCCACCGATTCCAGTCCCACTGACAAGCGGATAACGTCGGGTCCGGCGCCGGCCGCCAAGAGCTGCTCTTCGTTCAATTGGCGATGGGTGGTGGAGGCGGGGTGAATGATCAGGCTGCGGGTGTCGCCCACATTGGCAAGATGGGAAAACAGCTCCACCGCTTCGACCATCGCAATACCGGCGTCAAAGCCGCCCTTGACGCCGAAGGTGAAGACCGCGCCGGGGCCCTTGGGCAGGTATTTTTGGGCGAGCGCCCGGTAGGGGCTGGATTTGAGCCCGGCGTAGGAAACCCAGGCGACGCGCCCGTGGCCTTCCAGAAATTCGGCGACAATTTGCGCGTTGGCCACGTGCCGCTCCATACGCAAATGCAGGGTTTCGATGCCGGTGATGGTCAAAAAGGCGTTCATCGGCGCTTGCGACGGGCCGAAATCCCGGAGCGCCACGGCGCGCGCCTTGGTGGTGAAGCCGAAATCGCCGAAGGTCTCGTAGAATGTCAACCCGTGATAGGCCGGCTCCGGTTCGGTCAGCGACGGAAATTTTCCGCCCTGGGTCCAATCGAATTTGCCGCTCTCGACCACCACGCCGCCCATCGAGGTGCCGTGCCCGCTCAAATATTTGGTGGTCGAATGGATAACGATGTCGGCGCCCCAATCCAAGGGCTGGTGCAGGTAAGGGGACGCCATGGTGTTGTCGACGATGACCGGAATACCGGCTTCGCGGCCGATCTCGACCACTTTTTCCAAATCGATGATGATACCGCCCGGATTGGCCAGCACTTCCAAAAACAATGCCTTGGTTTTCGGCGTGATGGCGCGGCGGAAATACTCCGGATCGGTACCGTCGACGAAATGACAGGTCCAGCCCAGCTTCTTGAAAGACAAACCGAACTGGGTCAACGAGCCGCCATAGAGATTGCGCGACGACACGAACTCGTCGCCGGGCTCCAACAGGGTGAAAAAGGTCAGGAACTGGGCGGCGTGCCCGGTCGCGGCGGCCACCGCGGCGCGCCCGTTTTCCAGGGAAGCGACGCGCTCTTCCAGGACCGAAATGGTGGGGTTGGTGATCCGCGAATAGAGAAAACCGAAGCGCGACAGGTTGAACAGATCGGCGGCGTGCTCGGCGTCCTCGAACACGTAGGAGGTGGTCTGGTAGATCGGCGTGTTGCGCGCCCCGGTCACCGGTTCGGGGCGAGCGCCGGCATGGATGGCCCTGGTCTCGAAGCCGAAGGCAGTCTGGTGCTTGCCCCGGTCAGCCATGGCGGCTTACCGCGCGCCTACCGATACGGCTATGCAGGCGCGGGCGCTTGGCCGAGATGATGCGCGAATTGACGCCGCTCCAACCGAGCTCGCCATAGAGGCGGCCAAATTCGATCTTCGGGCAGCGGTTCATGATCACCGTGAGCCCGGCCGCCTCGGCGCGCTTCGCGGCTGCGTCGTTGCGCACCCCCAATTGCATCCAGATCACTTCTATTCCTTTGTTTTTGATTGCCACCACCTGGTCGGTCATCCGGCCGGCGGCGTTCGAATTCCGAAAAATATCGACCATCTGAAAATCATCGGGGATGGCGGCCAGATCACCATAGACGGTTTCGCCCAGAAGCGTGGCTCCGGCCTCTCCGGGATTGACCGGGATCACCCGGTAGCCCTTGCTTTGCAGGTATTTCATGGCGAAGTGGCTGGGCCGCACCCAATTGCCGCTGGCGCCGACCATGGCGATGGTTTCGGTGCGCTCCAGGATGCCGGCGATTTTGGCATCGTCGTATTCAAGTTCTGCCATCGGGCGCCGCCTAACGGCCCTTCCATTGCGGTTGGCGCTTTTGCAGGAACGCATCGATGCCCTCGTGGGCGTCGTGTTCCTGCATGTTGCGCGCCATCACGTCGCTGGCGAAGGCGTAGGCCTCGTCCAATTCCATATCCATCTGCTGGTAAAAGGCGGCCTTGCCCATGGACATGGTCATGGTCGAGCGCCCGGCGATGCTTTGCGCATAACCCATCACCGCCGCGTCCAAATCCTCGGCGGCCACCATTTTGTTTATCAGCCCGTGGCGGAGCGCCGATTCGGCGTCGATCAATTCGCCCATGAGCAGCATTTCCATAGTGTTCTTGCGCCCGATGGCGCGCCCCAAGGCGACCGCCGGGGTCGAACAAAAAAGCCCGTTGGTAACGCCGGGAACCGCGAAGCGGGCGGTATCGGCGGCCACCGCCAGATCGCACGACGCCACCAGTTGGCAGCCCGCCGCCGTGGCGATCCCGTGCACCCGGGCGATGATCGGCTGCGGCATCCGCGTCATGGCGGCCATCACATCGGAGCATTTGGTGAACAATTCATGGATCGCGGCGTAGCCGGAATCGGCGCGCATTTCGTTGAGATCGTGGCCGGAAGAAAACACCGGCCCGTTGCCGGCCAGGATGATCACTTTGCAGCTTTTGTCGGCGGCGATTTCGACCAGTGCCTTGCCCAGCACCTGCAAAAGCTCGAGGGAAAGGGCGTTGCGCTTTTGCGGCCGGTTCAGGGTCAGGGTGCAAATGCCGTCGGCGTCTTCGCGCAGCAATATGGGCTCGTTGGTTCCGCTATCGGTATCGTCGGCCATGAATATCTCCCATCCCATAGATGGGCAGACATTAACTTGTATTCTCCGCCGTTGCGAGCCTCACTGGCCCGCTATTGCCCCGCCGAAAGCTCCTGCCATTTGACCACCATATTGGCGGCGCGTTCTTTTTCCGCCTTGGTGAGGTAATGGGCGGCATCATCGTGGCAGTGGAGCCCGCGTGCATTGCCCCCGGCCAGGGCCACGTTGCAGAGCACGTAGGCGCGCAAGTAATCTTTCTGCACGCCCTCGCCGGCCAGATACATGGTGCCCAGGGCATAGACCACGTTAGGCTGCTGCTGGCGGGCGGCGCGCAGATACCAATCGGTCGCTGTCGCGTCATCCTGGGTGACGCCCTGGCCGTTCCAGTACATGTAAGCGAGCGCCGCCTGCGCATCGGCGTGACCTTTTTCCGCCAATGGCCGCCAATGGCCGAGGGCGGCGGCGTAGTCGCCGGCGTTATGGGCGGCGCGTCTCTGGTAAAACTCCTGGGCCAGTGCCGGTGCGGCGGTGACTGCAATGGTAACAAGCACCACCGCCGTTGATTTGATAATTCCCAAAGTCAGCCTCCCGTGCTCCCGGTTGATCCGGGCATTTCATGAAGGCGTCAGGCTAACGTGACTGCGGCAAACCCTAGGCAAAGGAGGCGGCAAAAAATCGGCAAAATGCAATTAATATAGGTTGTATCAATAATCAGGCTTAGCTTAATCTGGCATATGGATACGGAGAGGCGAGGCGATGGCAGTGCCGCGTCTTCAAGTTTTGGGGGGCTTCCAACTTTTTGCCGGTGGCGAGGCACGCGCTGCGCCAATCGCCATGAAAGCGCAGGCGCTGCTCGCCAGGCCACTCTGGGGCGATACCGAGGAGCAGCGGGCGCGCCATCACTATAAATTCCAAACACGATCAGGCTCATGATTGCCCCAACTTCGATTACCTCGTGGGAGGCCTAGGCCGGGCCGGCAGGCCGGAGTCATGGAGCAGTTTGAAGTTACGGTAATATAATACCGTATACCTAAACCTAAGTAATATCAGTATTATTTCGGTTTGACGTTCCATATATTATGGGCATACTACGCGCCGTTCCGGTGCGAGCGGAACCCATCTCAAGAACTTAAGAAGAGACCCGAACCATGGTTGCCATGAAAACCTATTCCGCCAAGCCCGCCGATGTGGAGCGCGGTTGGTACCTGATCGACGCCGAGAACATGGTGCTCGGCCGGCTGGCCAGCTTTGTCTCCATGCGCCTGCGCGGCAAGCACAAGCCCATGTACACCCCGCACATCGATTGCGGCGACAACATCATCGTCATCAACGCCCAAAAAGTGGCGCTGACCGGCAACAAGCGGGCCGACAAGACCTATTACTGGCACACCGGCTGGCCGGGCGGCATCAAGAGCCGCACCGCCGGCAAGATCCTCGACGGCGCACACCCCGAAAGGGTGGTGATCAAGGCGGTGGAGCGGATGATCTCGCGCAACCCGCTGGGCCGCCAGCAGATGCGGAAACTGCATGTCTATGGCGGGTCCGAACATCCGCACGCGGCGCAACAGCCCGAGGAAATCGATCTGGCCGCCATGAATCCGAAAAACAAAAGGAGCGCCTGAGCATGGCCGAAGAAAATGTGACGCTCGATAATTTGAAGCAAGCCATGGAAAGCTCCGCCGCCGCCGAGGCCGGGGCGCAGGAGGCAGCGGAGGCGGCGCCCGAAGCCGAAGCGGCGGAAAAAGCGGAAGAAGCGGCCCCGCCGCCGCCGGAAGAAGAAGCGCCGGTGGTAACCGTGGAGCCGGTTATTGATGACCATGGCCGCTCCTACGCCACCGGCAAGCGCAAAGACGCCGTCGCCCGGGTCTGGATCAAGCCCGGCAGCGGCAAGATCAACGTCAATGGCCGCGATTGGGAAACCTATTTCGCGCGCCCGGTGCTGCGCATGATCATCAACCAGCCGTTCGAAGCGGCGGCCCGCGCCGAGCAATATGACGTCACCTGCACGGTCAAGGGCGGCGGCCTATCGGGCCAAGCCGGCGCCGTGCGCCACGGCATCTCCAAGGCGCTGACCTATTACGAGCCGGGTTTGCGCCCGGCGCTCAAGAAGGGCGGCTTCCTGACCCGCGACAGCCGCGTCGTCGAGCGCAAAAAATACGGCCGCGCCAAGGCAAGGCAGAGTTTCCAGTTCTCGAAACGATGACATATTCTTAAAATTAATCATTTAAAATCAAAGGGTTGGAGTTTTTCCAACCTCTTTTTTTTATTCACAAATAATTCACAACCCATTGACTTGACGTAGGTTCTTGTTTATTTTTTGTGAAGATCGTTCACAAAATTCCAGCATCTGCGAAGGTTCCAATTATTCAATATTACGAGCAAAGCAAATGGGTAGTCCCAGACAAGGTGTTTATTTACAAACGTCCTGACAGTCCCAAATGGCACATGAGAATAAAAATTCCTAACGGTACTGGTTACATTCGCCGTTCCACAAAGGAACGTGACGCACATTTAGCAGAAGACGTTGCGAGACAAGAATTCGCCACTCTGAGCTACAAAATCGCAAACAACCTTGAGATTGAAACGTATGATTTTCTCAAACTCTACAAAACTTGGTGGAAAAGAGAAAAACCATCCAAATCCGAAGCAAGGATTAGATACATTGAAGGGACAGTTGAAAGGTATTTCGTTCCC
>JAYGEH010000411.1:0-6104 GCA_046582475.1 Rhodospirillales bacterium | reverse complement strand
CATCGAAAGGAGAAAAATGATCAAGAAACTGACCATCCAGAAACGCCGCTTGAACCATCAGCGACAAGCGGCTTAACATCAAACCGAGGTGAGCCAGATCCTCCTTTATAAAACAGGTTCAGTTGTCCCAAATGTTTTGATAACGGACAATCACTAGTGATACACCTGTATCGCATCGTAGTACAGGGCGAGCGATGACAAAATCGCAGCATCAATGAACGGAGAACAAAATGAAAATATTATCCTGCTTCTCAAAATGCGTTTTGGTTGTATTTCTGACCGTCGTCAGCCTGTCTGCGGCGGCGCCAGCCATGGCCGAAACTGAATTGTTGTTCAATAGATTTGTGCCGCTGAAACATCCTTTCAACACCGGCATGTTCATCCCCTGGGCCAAGGACGTGATGCGGGTCACCGAGGGCCGGGTCAAAGTCAAATTCACCTCCTCGACCCTGGCGCCGCCGCCCAAACAATGGAATATGATTACCAAGGGCATCGCCGATGTCGCCATGCTCGCTAACATTTTTGAACGCAACAGGTTGACGATGAATGCCATCGGCGATCTGCCGTTCCTGGGCGAAAAGGCCGAGCACCGAGGCATTGCTTTTTGGCGGACGTATAAGAAATATTTCGAAAAGGCTAACGAATATAAAGGTGTAAAGCTGTTGGGCCTATGGACACTTTCAGGTGCCTATTTTTTCCACGGCAAAAAGCCGATCCGCGCCGTAAGCGACCTGAAAAATGAAAAAATGTGGGTTATCGCCGGTCTGCCCAATAAGATGATTACGTCGCTGGGCGCCGTCGTCGTCTCGGTACCGGGCGTCAAGATGTTCAATGTTGTTTCCAAGGGGATCGTCAACGGCAAGGTGACCTCGCCCTACGGCATGAATGCCTTCAAGACCATGCCCTATATCAAACACATCACAAAGGTGCCGGGTGGTGTCTCATCGGTGACCTTCTCTTTGCTGTTGAACAAGAAGAAATGGAATAAATTGTCAAAGAAGGACAAGGACTTGGTGATGAGCGTTTCCGGTGAAACCGTCGCCCGCAACGCCGGTAAAAAGGTCGATCAGCTTGACATCAAGGCTCTAAAAATGGCCAAAGAAAAAGGCATTACGCTGGAAACCGCCAGCCCGGCCTTCGTCAACGACCTTAGGGCCAAACTGGCCTATGCGGCAAAGGACTGGGTCAAGCAAGCAGCCAAGAAAGGCGTCGACGGCGAGGCGGCGCTGGCCTACTACCGTCAACAGGTAGCCGCGCAGCAGTGAGCGACGAGGTCTTGACTGAAGGAAGACCGCCGGGTGCCGAAGAGAACGGCACCCGGCACAATCCTTGGGTTTTCACGCCCCTGAATCTGGTTGCCGCGGCGGCTATTTTCTCCATGTCGGCGCTGACGTTCGTCGATGTCCTAGGACGCTATCTCTTCGCCAGCCCCATCCCCGGCACCTTTGAAATCGTCGGACTGTTGCTGGGCGTCGTCGCCTTTACCGGTCTGCCGTTGGTCTCCAGCAACCAGACCCATATCACGGTCGATCTGTTCGATGGTTTCATCCGCGGTGGTTTTCGCCGGGTGCGGGGATTCCTGGTCTTGGCAGGCAGTGCCCTGACCGTCGCCTTTATCGGGCACCGGCTGTTGACGGCCGGGCTCGACGAGGCAGCCAACGATTTCGTCACCGAGGATCTCGGGATTACGCGGGCGCCGCTGATCTACCTGATGGCGGCGTTGGCCTTTTTGACCAGCGTACTGCTGCTGGTCATGTGCTGGCGGTATTTGAGTGGCCGTTCCGATACGGGGAATGGGTCCGGCGGCCAAGACGGTGGGTAGGATAACGGGCGGATTGCTTGGTGTTTGATCGAAGGCCGTTTTAGATATGATCATATCGCTGATCGGTTTCGCCATTCTGTTCCTGGTCGCCTTTTTGGGCTTTCCGTTGGGATTCACCATGCTGGTGGTCGGCGGCGCGGGGTTCGCGATCCTGCGCGGCACTGAACCGGCGCTGGAAATGATCAGCCAGCAAATCCTCGACGTGACGCTCAACACCAATTTCGCGGTGTTGCCGATGTTCCTGTTGATGGGCGCGTTCGTGCACCGGGCGGCGTTGGCCGATGATCTGTACGAAGCCGCCGATGCCTGGCTCGGCCATTACCAGGGCGGCCTGGCCATGGCCACCATCGCCGCCTGCGGCGGGTTCGCCGCGGTGTCGGGCAGTTCCTTGGCGACGGCGGCGACCATGGCCAAGGTGGCGGTGCCGTCGATGCGCAAATACAAATACGCTGACAGCCTGGCGGCGGGAACCGTGGCCGCCGGCGGCACCATGGGTATCCTGATCCCGCCCAGTGCTGCGCTGATTATTTACGGCATCCTAACCGAAGAAGACATCGCCGCCCTGTTCGTGGCCGGCATCGTGCCCGGCATTATCACCGTCTTCGCTTATATTTCGGTGATCAAGCTGGTGACCCATATTTGGCCCGACATCGGCCCCCCCGGCGAACGTTCGGGTTGGGGGGTGCGGTTTCGCACGCTGGCGCGGGTGTGGGGTGTTGTCTTGCTGTTCTTACTGATCATGGGCGGCATTTCGTTCGGCGTATTCACCCCCAATGAGGCCGGCGCCATCGGCGCCATCGGCGCCTTGGTCTTCTCCATGTTCCGGGGCCGGATGAGCCTCAAAATTTTCTTCGAATCCCTGCTCGAAGCGGTCCACACCACGGCCATGGTTCTGGTGATTGTCATCGGTGCGTTGGTGCTCAACAACTTCGTCACCCTGTCCGGCCTGCCCGCCGCCATGGTCGAATGGGTGCAGACGCTCGAATTTTCTCCGATGACCGTGATGCTGATTATCCTCGCCTTTTATGTGGCGCTCGGCACCGTGATCGAGGGCCTGGCCATGATTTTCCTGACCGTGCCGATCTTCGTGCCCTTGGTCGAGGGGCTGGGTTTCGATTTGATCTGGTTCGGCATCGTCATGGTCATGGTTGTTGAAATCAGCCTGATCACGCCACCGATCGGGCTCAACGTCTTTGTCATCAAATCGATGTTGCCGGATGTGCCGTTGAAGACCATCTTCAAGGGCATCACGCCGTTTTTTATCGCCGATCTGGTCCGCCTTGCCCTGGTCGTGTTTATTCCTTCCTTGGCGTTATGGCTGCCCGCCCTGGTCTACGGCCACTAGCAGGGGCGTCGCTGAGAAGGTCGCATCCGGCCCGGGTACCGCAGTTGGTTCAAACATGGATAACATCATGCCCAACAACTTCGCCGGCTTTTGTTCGATGAAGCCTGTCACATTAATTAATTAGCTGGGAGATGCGTTTCGATGGGAACTGTCAGAAACATTCTGTTCATCATGGCGGATCAACTTCGCTGGGACTATCTGTCTTATGCGGGCCATCCGACGCTGCCGACACCAAATATTGACGCGCTGGCGGCGCGCGGCGTCAACTTTAATCGCACCTACTGTCAGTCCCCCATTTGCGGCCCGTCGCGCATGAGCTTTTATACTGGCCGCTACATGTTTACGCATGGCTCGACTTGGAATGCCGTGCCGCTGAATGTCGGCGAATGGACAATGGGGGATTATCTCAGACCCTTAGGCTTACGCACGGTTCTGGTCGGCAAGACCCACTTCGTCCCCGACGTGGAGGGTATGAAACGGCTGGGGATCGATCCGAAAGCGTCCGATGGTGCGTTTCTCGACCAATGCGGCTTCGAAGCTTTTGAGCGCGATGATGGCCTACACCCCACCCCCATCGTCGATCCCAATCTGGCCTATAACACCTATTTGCGCTCGAAAGGCTACGATGGCGAGAATCCGTGGCATGATTTCGCAAATTCCGCCGAAGGGCCAGATGGCGAAATCCTGTCCGGCTGGCACATGCGGTATGCCGATCTTCCGGCCCGAGTCGCCGAGGAACATTCAGAAACGCCCTACATGACCAACCGGGCGATGGATTTCATTCGCGATGCAGGGGAAGACCCTTGGTGCATGCATCTCAGCTTCATCAAGCCCCATTGGCCTTATGTCGCGCCGGCCCCCTATCACAACATGTTCGGTATTGATGACATCAAGCCGGTAGTACGCTCTCAGGAAGAACGCGGCAATCCACACCCAGTCATCGCCGCCTTTATGGATCAGGATGAAACTCGGGAATTTCAGCGCGATGACGTGATTGAAAAGGTGATCCCCACGTACATGGGGCTGGTTAAACAGATCGACGACAACATCGGGCGCCTGATGACATTCATGGAGGAACAAGGGCGACTTGACGACACCATGATCGTTTTTACCAGCGACCACGGTGACTTCCTGGGTGATCACTGGCTTGGGGAAAAACAACTGTTTCATGACCCCAGCGCGCGCATTCCCATGGTGATTGTCGATCCCGACCCGGCAGCGGATGGAACGCGGGGCACGGTAGATGAGCGGCTGGTGGAAGCCATCGATCTGCTCCCCACTTTCATCGAGGTTTGTGGCGGCAAACAGGTGCCGCACCGCCTGGAAGGCCGCTCCCTGATGCCGTTGATCCGGGGCGGCATGTTAGACGAATGGCGCGATATTGCCTTCAGCGAGGCAGACTACGCATTTCTCGAAGCCGGCAAAATTCTCAATGTCGGCGCCATGGGCGGGCATGGCTTCATGGCGCTGACGGAGCACTGGAAATACATTTTTTACGAAAACTACCGCCCGCAATTGTTCGACGTGGTAAATGACGCCGATGAGCTGCATGACTTGGGCGAAAGCGCCGATCACGCGGATATCCGCGCTGATCTGCACGAACGCCTGTTTCACTGGCTCAGGAACCGCCGCACCCGAACCGGTATCGATGACGATACAATCGTCGAACGGGCCGGCATGAAACCGAAGGGCCTGACGATTGGGAAATGGTAAGTCTTTAACCCAATTGTTTGATGTCATCGATAGGGGACATGTTACGATCGGCGAAATCCGGACCGGGCCCGAAAGGCATCTGGAAATTCCTTATGCACCGGCCCTGGGGATCGAGTCACCGGGCGGTCTGTAGCTTACTCCGGCTGCACGCCATCGCCGCTCTACTACAGTCATCCGCATGTTTTCGCGAAACACGACCATCCGGTTTGGATTGAGGATCAGACACGCCTGGCCATGGCATCGGCCGGGAAATCCGAATCTGGGACGACAAGGTGACCTATCGCGGCCGACCAAAGAAGGAAAGAACCCTCAAGGATGATGAGGGCAGGACTCAGCCGCTGCAGCCGTCTTCTTCGAGATAGCTGTCGTCACGGGTCCAATCGTGGACCTTGCCGCATACCGGACACTGTACCGACTTGGTGCCGATCGGAACCACTTCGTAACCGCACCATTCGAAGTTCATGTGAGTATAAATAGCCTTGCCCGCATCGGGGCAGTCGATCATCACGCGAACCATGGATTTTCTCCTCGCGTTGCCACACTAGATTAACACGAAATAATTTATGGTTATTTGGAAGAAATATTGTGAGTGGTCGCCAAATGTCCGTTCCTGGCTACGAAGCGAAGTTCCGGCGTCTCTGATTTATGTCCGCTCTTCCCCCAGTAGCAGACATGCGCTCCAGCTTTACTCCGTTACCGATTGCACGTGTCAGCGCGCATGCTCGGTCAGCAGGATGGCCCGATGCTCGAAGCGCTGAAACAGTTGAACGGAGGAACGATTCACCCACCGACTCGGGCCAAGGATCATCCAGACCGGGATCGCCTCGCCCTGCGCTTCGAGCGGTTCGAGGCAGCTGCCTAAGTTATCAGCCAACTACAGTCAATGTCGGTGCCGACAGCACATGACAACACATGCTGTCGGCACAAATCGACTTGATTTTCCGAACTCTGGGTCAGTCCGTAAATCGACCGGGAATGTTGACCGTGAAGTTTGGTTGGAGACGGCCATCTTTTCGGCTGAAACCCGTGATATGGGTGTCCGCCTCCTGGCTCCTCGGAAATTCACCCGTTTCCGCTGGCCGTGTTTCCCGGCCAAACGTGGCCCCATCATCTCCGTTGGCGTAGGCCAAGGCTTCCTTGAGGGTTCGAAAGTCCCTCTCGAACGGCCTGTCTTCCTCGGATCCGAAGTGGATTTTAACGTAGTGGCGTTCGCACTTCTTGCCG
>JAYGEH010000313.1:0-2271 GCA_046582475.1 Rhodospirillales bacterium | reverse complement strand
TGTCGTTTCTTTTGTGTCATTGCAGACCAAGGGTTTGCCTTCGACGCCTCTTCGAAGCTCGACATTATCGATCCCGTGGCCGAAGAACAACAGCCGAGAGCCGCTAGCCTCGCACTGCGCCCGGCCTGCGCCGGGCACTTGGAAGCTTAAAATTTAAGTCGGCCATGCGCTGGAAAGGGGCCGCAAGTTCATCTCCCGGCCCTTGGTCAGAATAGCGTTCGCAATTTCGTTGGATTTTTCCAGTGTCAGCACTTGGATACGCTCCCCCGATAGATTCAAACTTCAGCTCCTAATCAAACCGCCTGGTCAAACTAACCTTTAATTTTTCACCACATCCCAGGAATTTCCCTTCCTGGGATGTGGTGATAGAGTGGCGCCGCGCTGGGCCAGCGGCATTATCTCGGCACCACCCCGCCATCCGAATAACCAAAAAACGAGAGGCTGAATAGACATGAAACTTTTGACCATCGACGCGCCCCGGGGCGGGCGTCCCGGCGCATTGTCCGCCAACGGGGAAATTATCGATCTCCTCAAGCTTGATCCTGGCGAGGGCCTGGGGACCTGGCTTCCCACGTCGGTTCGCTCGATCCTCGATGCCGGGCCTGAGGGGCTGGATATGGTCCGCCGCCTTGTGGACCAGGTCAACACCGCCGATGGCAGCGAAGCCGACCGGCTCGCCGAATTGGGCGCGCTATTGCCCTATGACGGGGCGCCGTTGCTGGCGCCGGTACCAGATCCCAGGCTGATCCTCTCGGAAGGGCGCAACTACGGCAAACATCTGGCCGAAATGGGCGGCGAGAAGCCGCCCTCCTATCCGACCGCATTTATCAAGCTGCAGTCGTCGCTGACCGGATCGGGCAAGCCCATCTTTGTGCCGCCCCAATGCCCCGACCATATCGATTACGAGGGCGAGTTTACCATCGTCATCGGGCGCAATTGCCACCGGGTAAGCGAGGACGAGGCGCTAGACTACATTGCCGGCTACACCATCGTCAACGATGTCTCGGCGCGCGACTGGATTCCCGGATATAGAGACGCCACCGACAAGATTGATATTTGTATCGCCTGGGAGCGCAACATCATGGGCAAGAACCTGCCCAGCTTTTCGCCCTGCGGTCCGGTGATCACCACCGCCGACGAGATCCCCGATCCCCACGATCTGCAACTGACCACGCGCCTCAACGGCACCGTCATGCAATCGACCAAAACCGACGATCTGGTCCACAACGTGCCGAAGATGGTTTCCTACTTCTCCCAATGGTACCTGCTGCAACCGGGTGATTTGATCACCACCGGCTCGCCGGCGGGGGTCGGCGTCGGGCGCAAGCCGCCGGTATTCATGAAAGACGGCGATTTGATCGAGATCGAGATCGAGCGCATCGGAACCTTGTCCAACGTGCTCGCCAAAGCTTGACGCCGGAAGTTTTTTAGCCGCTAAGTTTCGATAGGGAACGGCGCCCGGATTTTTGCACCGATGGGTGTAATGGGCCCATAAATCTCGTGCGACATGGCCCGCACCCCCCCTTACGGCTATGACGGTTTCTTACGGTTTTTGCCCAAGCCCGGTGAGGCAAGTCCGCGCGCACGGGGGATGGCATAGCTGGCCCGTGCGCGCCCCAATTGACGTGCACGGGTTACCCGCCGCCCCGAAAGAGACACCCCACCACCCCTGGTATGATTTCCCCGAATGCGACACAAACCGCGAAAACGGGTATGGGGGGCGGTGGGGGTTTATGGGGGTAACGCATCGGCGCAGCCCACATGGGGCCCGGGGTGTCCCCGCATAAACAAACCAAGCTTGGGTTGGCCATGTGGGCGCCGTACGTGGCACCTGTTTGTGATCGGAGATCAGCCAGACCGGCCAGTCCTTCGCAGCCGAACAGGCTGCCTCACCGCCGGCCGGCGGGCGTTGCCTGGCATTCCTATGCACAATATCCAAGAGCACCGGCGCAACCGGGCGCCACAGCTTAAATAGTCTGATTTTCGGCGCCGGCAAGGCCCGGTGCGCCTTTAAAACCAATTGGAATAATGAATCGGGTAACGAATTTTAACGTCCGCTATGCCCCCAAAAGCGGTCATTCCGGCGGACTGTACTGAACGGCGGCTATTGACCCAGGCTGTGTGAAAACATGAGCTATGATAGAATCGCGTCCTGATACGGACGAGGGATTGGGATGAAGCGATTTATTGAGGGTGCGGATCGTAGCCAGAGCACGTTATTTCCGGAACGGCTTGAAGACTGGGTGAGCGAGGATAATCCGGTTCGTGTGA
>JAYGEH010000013.1:0-3725 GCA_046582475.1 Rhodospirillales bacterium | reverse complement strand
TCGCCTGCTGCATATGGAAACCCCGTCGCCCTACACGAATTTCGGCCAAAAAGGCGTCGGAGAAGGCGGGGCGATCGGGCCGGCCGGGGCGATCGCGAATGCAATTAACGACGCCTTGGCGCCGCTTGGCGTTGAAATCCTCCAGGTTCCCGTCACGCCTCGCCGGATAATAGAGGCCCTGGAGCGACAGCGTCGATAATGGCTAGTCGGCACAATAGCATTTGTCATATTGAAACTGACGTCCTGGTCGTTGGTGGTGGAGCGGCCGGCATGTTCGCGGCCGTTTCGGCCGCGCGCAACGGCGCAGAGGTCGTCCTCATCGACAAGAATGTTGTCGGTCGCGGCGGCGCCACCATTATGGCTCAAATGACTTGTGCCTCGGCGCTTGGAGAAGAAGAACCGGACGGCCCGGATCAGCATTTGATCGATACACTGGAGGCCGGCAAGGGCCTATGCGATGAAAACCTTGCCGCCCTGCTTTGTGATAACAGCCCAAAACGCATCCGTGAACTGGAAGATTGGAAGGTCCAATGGGCACGCCAGGAAAATGGCAAGATCCGGCAGGTGATAGCCCCCGGCCATAGCCGCAAACGGTGTGTTTATGTCGATTTTCTGAGAACCGGCGCGGCAATCTCGGCCGCCCTTCGCAATCAAACAAGTCGCAACGATGCGATCCGAAAACTAAGCAATGTCAGTCTCACGGACCTCGTAACGGACGATGGCGAGGTCATCGGTGCCACCGGATTTGATATCACCACAGCAATGCCCGTGACCATACAATCATCCGCCGTCATCTTATGTCTCGGCGGCATGACGAAGATGTTCAGGCGCACCACGGCGCCAAACAATATTGCCGGCGAAGGATTGGGATTAGCGCTGCGCGCCGGCGCCAAGATCGTCGATATTGAATTTCTGCAATTCTATCCAAACGGACATATGGCGCCCAGAATGGTGGGGCTCGACCCGACGACCTGGGAACCAACCCGGGTAAAATTAGGTGGCCGTTTGTTGAACGGCGAGGGCAACGAGTTCCTCGAAAATTACGGCGAAGGCGCCGGTGAAAAATACAATACGACGCGCGACGCGTTGGCCCACGCCATATACAAGGAAGTCGAGTCAGGCCGGGGCAGTCCTCACGGCGGCGTCTTTCTTTCGTTTCAGCACATTGAACAGGATGCGCTTGAAAAAGCCCTGGGCCCGTTCCTGGAAATCTTTCACCGCAATAATATCGATCTGACCAAGCAGGCTGTCGAAGTCTATCCGATCGCGCATTACCAAATGGGCGGCGTCGAAGTCAATACGGACATGGAAACTTGCGTTCCGGGGCTTTATGCGGCTGGTGAAATTGCCGGCGGCGCGAACGGCGCCAATCGATTGTCGGGAAACGCCCTGCCCGAGGCTATGGTGTTCGGTGAAAGAGCGGGAGAAACGGCGGCGATGTTCGCGGCAAAGAAATCCAAACGCCGCTGGAACAAATCGCGTGCCGGTCCTCATGTCGAACGCATCGCGGGTGTCCTCGGTAAAAACGCGGGCGATGGCGTTTCCCCTGCAAGCCTCTACGATGAACTCAAGGATTTGATGTGGACCAAGGTCGGTATGTTCCGAAACAAAAAGGATCTCACCGCCGCCAACAGGAATATTCGGGCCCTGCGGAAGACCGAATTACCCAACTTGGCCGTTTCCGCCGAAACGATTCACAATACGAGCCTTGTCGAATGGTTCGAATTGCGAAACGGCTTGCTGGCCGCCGAATCACTGACGCTGGCGGCCCTCAATCGACGGGAAAGCCGTGGCGCTCACCAGCGCGACGATTTTCCCGAAACCCTCGATACCTACCAACGAAGCCAGCGGATCACACTCGAAAACGGCGAACTGGCTTCGAGCTTCCGGGAGGACCAGAGGTGACAGACGCCAAGGCCGCCCAGGCGGACCATTTGAAATCCGCACGATTGAGGATTTGGCGCGGTGCCTCGCGCGACGATGGCAGATATCAGGAATTTGATATTAGGTGAATCCGTGTTGGACGCCCTGGTTGCGCTGCGTCGAGACCGCGTGCCTGATCTGGCCGTCCGTTTTTCCTGCTTCAATGCCAATGTGTGCAAGGAATGCACCATGCTGATCGATGGCGAGGTGGAGTATGCCTGCATCGCCAGGCTGCATACCGGAGAGACGCAGATCGACCCGCTACCGCACCGTCCACTCCTTCGCGATCTGATAACCGACACCTTGTCGAACAAGGAAAAACTTTAAGATCCTGATATGAAACCCAAAGCATTCTTTTATGAGCGCCCGGCAAGCCTCCAGGAAGCCGGCACCTTGCTGAACGAGAGGGAACTATTTGCCAAAGCCATTGCCGGCAGCCAGTCCCTGGGGCCGATGTTGAACCTTCGTTTGGCTCAACCGGATTTGTTGGTCGATATAACAGGCATTCCCGAAATGACATCGGTGCAATCGGAAAGAGAGTTCGTTAACATCGGCGCCTGTATCACCCATGCCAATATTGAAGATGGCCGCATCGAAGACCCGTCGAGAGGTTTGCTGGCAAAAGTTGCCGGCGGCATCGCTTACCGGGCCGTTCGCAATCGTGGGACGATTGGCGGCAGCCTGGCCCACGCCGACCCGGCCGCGGACTGGATATCCGTCCTGCCGTTGCTTGATGCCGAAATCCTGGTCTGTAGCCCACGCGGCACCCGAACAATCGCCGCCGGCGACTTGATGGTCTCGTCTTTTACCACGGCCCTTGAAGCCGACGAGTTGATTCAGTCGGTGCGCGTGCCGAGAATGTCCAAGATTGCCCGCTGGGGTTTTTGCAAGTTCAACCAGAAAGCGGGAGAATTCGCCCATGCAATCGGCGCCGTCCTCCATGATCCTGACCGGAACGTATTCCGCGCCGTAATCGGCGCGATAGAATCCCCGCCGATCGTGGTCGACAGAACGTCGCCGATCACCTCACGGCGTCGTTCGCCGAAAACCTGGAAGCACGTTTGTCTGGCGCGCCGGCGGCCGAAACGGCCGCCACTCTGGACGCAAGCAAATACCTAAGAGCCACATTCTGGGGTCGATTCACATCGTTCATTCGCCGCCTGTTCGGGATATGAACGAATTATCGCGTTTACCGGCGGTGGCAGAATAACGGCCTTTGGCGGATTGGGCCGTGGCCAAGGCCGCCAATAGTATATCGGCTGAAATCCGTCACCGCCGATGCGGCGAAACTTGAATACATAGGGAAATTCATGGGTTCTCCTTACCAGATAGCGAGAAGTTTAGCGCTAAATCCGATTTAGGCCTCTTTGAAAACGCTGATCTCCAGGCCATGACTGACCGATCCGCTGGAACCGCCGGGACACGCCGAAATGGCAACCAGACAATCAATCTCGGCGACGAATTCTACGTAATCGCCTTTCTTCGAGACCGCCGGGAGATAGTATGGCCGGCCATCTTCATTCATGCCGGTCGTCATGAAAAGGTTAAGTGGATCATGAACATCGGCTTCACTCAGATTATGGACTGCAATCGCATCCGCTAGATTGTTCTGGCAATTGGGCAGTCCGGCATCGCCAAAATTAATCTCGTAGTGGCGGGAATCGCAGCGGCAGAATAAAAGATCATGGGGTTTAACGCCCTCCGGATAATCCTGACCTGCCAAAGTGTCGGCGATCATTGTCATCATCGGCCGGGCGTAAGGCGGGGTGCTCCATAGCTGATCGCCAATCGAGAGGTGGGCA
>JAYGEH010000004.1:0-3492 GCA_046582475.1 Rhodospirillales bacterium | reverse complement strand
GGTTCGCCGAGGTTCCATCCGCCTGGAGTTATGGCGGCGCCGCCATTATTATCGTCAGCTCCTATTACCTGTTGCGCACCGAACGGGCGCGGTGAGGAGCAAATGGCACGATCCATACATGTAGCGGCGGCGCAGCTTGGGGCCATAAGCCGGGACGACAGCCGGGCCTCGGTGATGGCGCGGCCTTTGCATCATTTGCGCGCCGCCCACGCCCGGGGCTGCGATCTGGTGGTATTTCCGGAATTGGCCCTGACCACGTTTTTTCCGCGCTGGGTGATAGAGGACGAAGGCGAGCTGGATGCCTATTGCGAGACCGAAATGCCATCGCCAGCGACCCAGGCCCTGTTCGACGAGGCGAAAAATCTGGGGATCGGATTCTATCTAGGTTACGGCGAGATCGATAACTCTGCGGGGGCCAAGCGGCGCTTCAATACGGCCATCTTGGTGGATAAGAGCGGCGCCATTATCCACAAATACCGGAAAATTCATCTGCCCGGCCGCGCCGAGGTGGATCCCAATTACGAGATTCAGCATCTGGAAAAGAAATATTTCGAG
Organism: Rhodospirillales bacterium; assembly: GCA_046582475.1. Taxonomy (GTDB): domain Bacteria; phylum Pseudomonadota; class Alphaproteobacteria; order Rhodospirillales; family UBA2165. Next base: position 2,937 of record JAYGEH010000004.1, on the reverse strand, counting down.
GTCGGCGATTTAGGCTTTACCGCCGTGCGCGCCTTCGGCGGCGTCCTCGGCAGTTGCATCTGCAACGACCGGCGCTGGGCCGAAACCTACCGGGTGCTGGCGCTCCGCGGCGCCGAGATGGTGGTGCTCGGCTACAACACCCCGACCAAACCTTTTTGGGAGAGCCAAGAGAACCCATTGTCCGATTTTCACAACCATCTCAGCATGCAGGCCGGCGCCTACCAGAACTGCATGTGGGTGGTGGGCACCGCCAAGGCCGGCATCGAGGATGGCGCCGGCTTGATCGGCGGCAGCTGCATCGTCGCGCCCACGGGGGAAATCGTCGCCCAATGCACCAGCCGGGAAGACGAGCTGATCAGCGCCGATTGCGATCTGGATCTGGCTGAGGGCTTGAAGCAGAACCTCCTGAATTTCGCGGTCAACCGGCAGATCGACGCCTACGGCCCGATCACCAGCCAAGCCGGCATCACGCCGCCGCCGGAAGAGTAACCGCTACATCGCCCCCGATGCGCCGCGCCGGATAATTTCGCCGCCGCCCTTGCGGCCCAGCCAGGTCTCGCCATCGACGATCATCCGGCCGCGGAGGAACACCTTTTTGATGCGGCCGGTGATCTCGCGCCCCTCGAACAGGCTGTAATCGACGCGGCTGTGGTGCTCGGCGGCGCGGATGGTCCAAGTCTCGCCGGCATCGAACAGGACCAGATCGGCGTCCGAGCCGACGGCGATGGTGCCTTTCGTCGGGAACAGGCCGAACAACTTGGCCGGGCCGGTGGCGGTCAGTTGCACAAATCGGTTGAGGGAGATGCGCCCGCCAACCACGCCGCCCGAAAATATCAGCGGCAGGCGCGTTTCGACGCCCGGCGCGCCGTTGGGAATGCGGGCAAAGGAGTCGCGGCCAATTTGCTTGGAATATTTGAGCCCGTGGGCGTGCTCGGTGAAGCAGAACGGGCAATGGTCGGTGGACACCACCTGCAGATCGTCGCTGGCCAGCCCGCGCCAGAGCGCGTCCTGGTGGGATTTTGCGCGCAACGGCGGCGACATGACATATTTGGCCGGCTCGAACCCGGGCTTGTTATATTCTTCTTCGCTCAGGAACAGATAATGGGGGCAGGTTTCGGCGAAGATGGGAACCCCCCGGTCGCGGGCCTCGGTAATGTTATCGAGGGCTTCGGACGCCGACACATGCACCACATACAGCGGCGCTTCGGCCAATTCCGCGATACGGATGGCCCGGTGCGTGGCCTCGCCCTCGGTGGAAGACGGCCGGGTGCGGGCGTGATAGATGGGATCGTTGTGGCCCGCCGCGATGGCTTCTTCTACCAGCGCCTCGATGATCAAGCCGTTCTCCGCATGCACGCAACTTAGCGCGCCGTTGTCGCCGGTCATGCGCAAGATTTTCAACAGCTGGCCGTCGTCGATGAGCAGCTCGCCGGGGCGCACCATGAACATCTTGAAGCTGGTGATGCCGTCGCCATGCAGAAGCGATTTCATATCCACCAAAGTCTGGTCGTTGAAATCGACGATGATCATATGGGCGGCCACGTCGATGGCGGCGCCCGCCGCGCGGGCCCGCCAGTCGGCGAGCCCGGCAATGGGGCTTTCCCCTTTGGTCTGCTTGGCGTAATCCACCAGGGTCGTGGTACCGCCGAAGGCCGCCGCCATGGTGCCGGTCTCGAAGGTATCGACGGTGTTGGCGAGGCCGACGGCGGTTTCCAGATGGGTGTGCACATCGATGCCGCCGGGCATCACCAGAAGGCTGCTGGCGTCGTGAATTTCGGTATCCGTGCCCACCTCGATGCCGGCGCCGATCATCGCCACGCGGCCGCCGCGCACCAGAATGTCGGCGGTATAATTGTCGGCGGCGGTGATGATGCGTCCCTGGCGGATGAGAATATCGGGCATTGGCGGCCTCCCTATTCGGCTTTTAAGCTCTGCAACGCGAAGCGGAAGCCATCGATGGTGGCTTCCATCTCGTCCGGTCCATGTGCTGCCGAGGTCCAGCCGGAGAAGCGGGGCGTCAGATCGACCCCGCCCAGCAGCATGGCCAGACGCAGCGACGACAGCAATTCGGGTTCGGCGCGGATCAATTCATCGGGATCGATGGCGCCGGCATCGAAATTGAGCGGATCGATTTCCCGCTTCCCGGAATTGGCGAACAGGTGAAATCCGGAATAGTCCCCATAGACCGCCCAGGGCACGGAATGTTGGGCCAGCACTTCGTTCATCCGGCGGCGCAGTTGGCCGGCAAAATCGTTGGCGCGGGCGCAGGCATCGGAATCGCCGATCAGGCGAAGCGCCGCGATGCCGGCGGCGGCGCTGACCGGGTTGGCGTTGAAGGTTCCCTGATGGCTGATTTTCTCGGCGCCGGCTTCGGCACTGGCCGCAAAATCGATACGTTCCATGATTTCCGTGCACCCGGCCAGGGCGCCGCCGGGCAAGCCGCCGGCGACGATTTTTCCCAAGGCGGTGAGGTCCGGGCGGACGCCGAACAATTCTTGTGCGCCGCCGGGGGAAACGCGAAAGCCGGTAACCACTTCGTCGAAGATCAGGACAATGCCCCGGGCCGCCGTCTCGGCGCGCAGAAACTCCAGAAAGCCGGGATCCAGCGGCGTGCGCCCGAAATGGGCGCCGGTGGGCTCGATGATGACGGCGGCGATATCGGGCTCGGCCTCAAAGGCGCGGCCGGTGGCGGCAATATCGCCGGCGGCAACGGTGATCGCCGCCGCCGCCACTTGCGGCAAAACGCCGGGCGCCGGCGATCCGTCGAAATGGCCCGCATAACCGGTGACCACATGATCGTGCCAGCCGTGAAAATGACCTTTGAAACGGACGAACTTTGCGGCCCCCGTATGGGCGCGCGCGAGGCGCAGCGCCAACAGCGTGGCCTCGGTCCCGGATGCGGTGAAGCGCACCCGCATCGCGCTGGGCATCAGCGAT
>JAYGEH010000586.1:0-9786 GCA_046582475.1 Rhodospirillales bacterium | reverse complement strand
ACCACTGAATTTAATTCCAATTCCACAACCTCGGGGCGGGCGAGAGCAAAAAGGGAAAGATCACAAATCATTTTAATCAAGGCATGGCAATCGACCTCGGATTCCCCCGCGCACCCTCAAGGATAGCGTGGCCCTGCAAATCATCCAGCATCAACTCCGCATGCTTTGGATTCACGGGATATAAGACGCCCGTGTAGCAGTCACGTTGTAGAAAATGAAAAGGCCGCCCATTAAGCTTATTGGCATCGGGTGAGGCACCGATAATAGCGAAGGATTTCGGGTGAAGCATAATTGATAAGGCGTTTGCCATTCCAAGATCTCGCTGACGGTCAACTGTCAATAGGGGGTGATGGCGAAAGATGTGCGCATGGGTTCACAACGGGGCGCTTTGATGTGAAACCTCTCGAGGCTGACAGGAGACATGGAAGTGTTGTCTCGGTCAACGGGTGCAGCTTTTGGGTTCACCGGTACGCCTAACCATCAGGCACCCACAGGCAAAGGTCCAACGGCAGCGGCGGTTCAAAGTCTCCGATCGAGGTTCGCTTGGTTTGGATACGCTCACCCGACAATAGGTCGATCACCCGGCCCGATGACGCGGACTCATTTGATGGGAACGTGCTACCCGTCGCCATCAGATAGTAGCGTCGATTTTCCCCATTGACGAGGATGATGCCGTCTTCATCCTTCCAGGGCAGGTAATTTCCGTTGTCCATGCCGCTGAGCCCGGCGGCAAGTGCCCCGTTCATATGCCGCAACACGTGAAAGGCCTGACGTGGGTTATAAAGCCGGTCGACAACGCCTTGTCGCACGAAATAGCCGCGGTCCACATCCGCAAACGTGTCCAGATAGACGTGTGCGTCACTGTACGCCGCGGCCGCAGCCAGGGCCTCGGCACCGCGGTTGGAAACCCAGGCTTCATCGGACTGGGCTGTGCCCGGGCTGCCCATCGACATGCGGATATGGAGCGACGCCTTGAGCCCATGCCTAGCGCAAGCCCGGGTCGCGTCTCCTGCTGCCCGCCAGGGTGTGGTCTCACCGGCGACCCGGAACACAACGCCACTGATGCCCTCCAATTCCGCAATTTGGGCGATCTGGTCGCCCTCGTCCGGCGTAAAGCCATGGTTGATCATATGGTAATACTTTTCGCCGCCGCGCTCCATCTCGTCCTTTGAGCGTAGCTTAGACAGGTAGAGCACCGCGCCCGCAGCCTCGGCGACGGGTCCGGCGGCGGCAGCCACGGCCGGCAGTTCGCCCAGGGCCTGGGCAATCTCCCAGGTATCGATGAGGCCCCTGGCGCCTTCGACAGCGGCGGTGAGGCTTGCATCGGGTTCGCCAAACGTAAACAGGGTGAACAGGAAGCCGAGCCCAGCCAGTTCGGCTAACCGCGCCCGGTGCTCCGGATCCAGCAAATCTCTGGCCGGTATGCGCAACCGCCGCACCCCCATCTCAATCAGTGCCATCAGGGCATAGTCGTTGCGGGCGCGCTTGCGGTCGAACTCGTCCAAGCCGCCCGATGGCGGGATTTCAATGATCTCCAGCCAGTTCTGGCGCATGTCAAAGCCGAAACGGGTGACGGGGTTTTCAATCGGGTGGACGGTTTTGACGCGGTCGATGGCTGCGGGCTCTGCGGCACCAGGTTCCGTCACTTCGCCATAGGTCCTGACGATTTCGCACAAGTGGCCCTGTTCGTGCACGTGAACGACGAAATAGCCCAGCTTGGCCGCGTCATTGCGCCCGGCCTCGGTCTCCGGTGGCGGTGCGGCGCGATACATTTCGGCATAATCGTGGCGGACAAAGGCGGTGGAGGGGAGGAGATAACAATCCGTCTCGCCGTACCGGTGATACCAGAAATTATGGACGTGCCCGGCGAAAAGGGCTTCGAACTTGTAACGTTCCATCAAGTCCAGCAGCCAAGACCGGCCCGGTTCGCCGATGTTGTCATAATGCTCGTCCTCGTCAGCATAGGTCAGATAGGGGGGGTAATGGATGTTGAGGAAGATCCTTTTGCCTTGATCGGTCCCCGCAGCCAACAGGTCTTCGAACCAGGCTTTCTGCTTGGCCTCTGCGGACAACCCCGAATTGATGACCTGCGCATCCACCAGGATGAAACGGCAGTCGCCGTGGTCGAAGGTCTGGTAATGGGCGCCGAAATGTTCCTTCCATAGGTCCAGGAAAGCGTCCTTGACGATACCTGCCGGGCCCCAGTCGATCGGCTTGTCGCCGACATCGTGATTGCCGGGGACCACATAAAGGGAATGACGCAAGTCGGCGACCTGATCCTTGAAACATTGCGCGGCCCGTTCATAAAGGTGTGGTATGGCCGGGACCGGGTGCAGCAGATCGCCCAGGTGGATGACGAATTCCAGTTGCCGCCGGTTAAGGTCGCGAACCACGTGGCGCATGCGGCCATTGGCGAGCTTGTTGACCTCGTAGGGCGAATTGCACTCGGTTTCGCCCTGGTTCAGATGGGTGTCGGTAATGACGGCATAAGTGAACAGGCGCTTACCCAGGTTGTCCGGCATTCAAGGACCTCTCATTGTTCTGTAATGTCACGTGGGCCTGGGACCGGCGGCCGCTCAAGCCGTCTTTTCCCGGCGTTTCGCCTGGATGTGATTTTTGACCATGAAGAAAATAGATAGCGTCGTCAGGATCCAGAAAACAATACAGATTTCGTTCCGAAAAAAGATCGTTGGCGTGCCCTGGGACATCAACAGGGCCTGGCGGAAATTGTCTTCCAGCAACGGCCCCAGGATAAAGGCGATGAGGAAAGGGGCGGCGGGAACGTTCAGGCGCAGCATGATGAATCCCAGGATGCCGACGATAAACATGACCAGCACGTCAAAGACATTCGTGTTGATGGCGTAGGCGCCGTAAATACACAAAATTAACACGGCGGGATACAGCATGTTGTTTGGGATGTTGGCGATCTTGCTGATGGTCTTGATGGTCAGCTTACCGATGACGAACAGATAGGCAGACGAAAGCATGATGCCCATAAAGATGGCGTAAATCAGCGGCAGGTTCTGCTGGAACATCATCGGGCCGGGGCGAAGCCCGTGGATCATGAAGGCGCCCAGGATTACAGCCGTGATGACGTCGCCGGGTATGCCCAGCGCCAGAAGAGGGATCATCGTTGCCCCGGCAACACCGTTGTTACCAGCCTCGGCGGCGGCGATGCCTTCTATCTCTCCCTTACCGAACGTTTCCGGATGTTTGGATGTACGTTTGGCCTCCGAATAAGACAGAAACGCCGAGGGTGAGCCGCCGATGCCAGGGATGGCGCCCAGAACAACGCCTATCAGACTGCCGCGCAGTATCGATTTAAAACACCGTTTGAAGTCGGCGAAGCTAGCACCGACGTAGCCCAACGCCCCCGCTGACAAGCGCTCCTCCTTCTTAATTGTGAACTGGTTGAGGATTTCCGGTAGCGCGAATAAGCCGATGAGCACGGGGATGAAGCTGAGACCCGCCATCAATTCGACCTCACCGAATACGAAGCGGTTGGTGCCGTAGATGATGTCCAACCCGATGGTCGCCAAGACCAAGCCCAGGCAGGCAGATAGGATGCCCTTGGCTAGGCTGTCGCCGGAGACACCGGCAATGATGGTGAGCGAGAACACAATCAGTGTAAAAAATTCCGGCGGGCCGAAACGCAGCGCGAACGTGGCCAGCACGCCGGTGAGAAGGATCAGCGATAAATTGGAAATGAAATCGGCGAAGCAAGATGCGTAAAGCGCCATGTCCAGGGCCTTTCGGGCCTCGCCTTTTTGTGCCATCGGAAAACCGTCCAAGACGGTGCAGGACGCAGCCGGTGTGCCGGGCGCCTTGATCAGGATGGCCGTGATGGAGCCACCGTAAAGCCCGCCCTTGTAGACCCCTAACAGCAGCAGAATCCCGGTTACCGGCTGCATGGTAAAGGTGAAGGGTAGGACCAGCGCCACTCCCATGGGTGTAGTCATCCCCGGAATCGCTCCAACCACGGTGCCGATCAACACGCCCAGGAACACCGCCAGCAGGTTGTCGACGCTTAGGAAGATTTGGAAGGCTTGGGTAATCAGGTCGGCGGTCATGACTAACGCATTTCCTCGAACAGGCCCAAGGGGATGGGAATTTGGGCGACCTCGGTGAAAAAGAAATAGAGCGCCACCGGCATGATCACCGCCAGCAGCCCGGCCCGGAGCCAGGACTTGACGCCCAAGAACCGGGTCGACAACAGGATGATGATCATGGCGCCAATGACCACGCCGATGTAGGGCACGGCGAAGTAGAAGGCGAACAGCCCAGCAAACGCCATCGCGACCCGGACAAATTGGCCCCGGGTTTCGAAATGAACGATTTTGTCCGCCGATGCGGGTTCCGCCGCGTCGTCAGGCTCCGATTGCAGCGCATTATCGTCACTTTGCCTAGCCAAAAATCCCTGTGCCAGAACGACCAGGCCACAGGCGGCCATCATGCCCATGATGATACGCGGCCAGAAATCGGGCGATAGGGCGAGGATTTTCACCGACGACGGCACGTCGACGCCGATGGGAATGACCACAAACCAACCAAACCCTGCGATGGCGATGGCGGTGCCGCCGATCCAGATGTCACGATTTGTATTTTCCATCATACGGCCTTTGACAGCTTCAGGGCTTCCATATCCAGTTCCCGCCCCAAGAAGATCTCGCCGATGGCGACCCATCGGGCTGCTGCCTGGGCGCTCATGGTGCTAACCAGAAGGTCGGCGCCATAGGCCGACGCCTGTGGTTGCAAGGTTTTCTGGAAGGCCTCCACATAGGCGTCGACGGAGGCCAGGGGCCCGGCGATCATCACTGCCTCCGGGCGCAGCAGGGCCACGAAAGGGGCCGCGGTTTGACCCAAGACCCGACCGGCCGCGGCCATGGCTCGGCGGGCAAGGCCGTCACCGTTCGTGGCCCGGTCGATGGCGTCCAACAGCAGTTTAGCCACCCGGTCGGAGGGAATGTCGTCGATGTCGAGGCCATTGCAGTGCAATCGTAACAGCACGCCGTGGCCGCCGGCGAGCGTGTCCAGGGACCCTGCGGGTTCATGCGGCGGCGAAATATCGCCGATCAGTCCGGCCGAGAACTCATGCCCCTGGACCAGGCGCCCATCTATGAGCATGGCGGCCCCGATGCCGAGCGAACAGTTCAGGGTCAGTAGATTGCGTAACCCCTGGGCGATGCCGAAGCGGTTTTCTGCCATCGTCAGGGCGGTGGGGAGACTTTCGATGCGGACGGGAACGCCCAGCGCTTTCCTCAGGCGCGGACCTAACGATACCTCGCCCCATCGGAGATAAGGCGACGTTCGGACCACGCCTTCGGCCGGATCGACGGCCCCGGTGATGGCAAAACTAGCACCCAGCAGGCGCTGCCGGTCGGCCACATGGGCGTCGATTATATTGTTGGCTTCGTCAATCAATCTGGAAATGACCGTATCCGGATCGGAGAGATCCCCTAGCTTCAGATCCATGCGGGCGATGCGCCGGTTCTTTAGGTCGGCCAGGGTGACCGATTGTGAGAACACGTTAACGCCAATACCCAGCGCGTAGCCGCCCCGCGAATTTATATCCAGGCCAACAAACCGTCGGCCGGGTCCCCGCTGGGCGCTGTCCATTTTCTCGTCGGGCAGCTCGACAACAAGGTCCGCCTCGATCAGATCCCGGGTGATGCGGGATACTGATGCATTGGTTAGGTCCGTAGTGGTCGCGATCTCCGTTCGGGACAGGGGGCCTTGCAACGCGATTAGGGCAAGGACTTCCCTCCGGTTCGTGCGGCCAAGATCGACATGGGTGCGATGTTGATTGGAGAAAATCATCGAGAGACTATAAATAGTTGCTTACTGTAATCAAATATGATTTCATAAATATTATTGAATAATCGAGACGGGCCACTCCATGCGGAAACGGTCCGCAAAATGTCCAGAGGGAGGTACCATTAGATGTTTTTCCGTCTTGGCGCGTTTTCAGGCGTGCTGATGGCGTTGGCGGTGTTTTTCACGGCCGGCGTCGCTATTGCTGAATATCCCAAAAAACCAGTGACCCTGGTTGCCCCGTACGGTCCTGGCGGTGCTTCTGATTTGGCCGCACGTATCGTGTCCGCGACCGCGCCCGGCTATTTGGGCAAAAGCGTTCTGGTCGTCAACCGCACGGGCGCTGCGGGCGTCACGGGGTCAACTTATGTCGCCAAGGGCCGGACCGATGGCTACACGCTGTTGCTGTCGCGGGTCGGCTCGCAGGCCGCCGTGCCGGCGATCAATCCCAAAATTCCTTACAAATGGGACGACTTCACGTTCTTAGGCCTGCTTGAACAGAACCCCTTCGTTTTGTCGGTCAAAACGGATTCGCCCTACAAGACATTTGATGATCTGAAAAAAGCCATCAAGTCGGGCAAGAAACTGTCCTATTCCTCGGCCGGTGTCGGCACGTTGTTGCATGTCGCCATGGTCATCGTGCTTGACGAACTGGGCCTTCCGCCAGATGCGCTCATCCACATTCCCTTTAAGGGCGGAGGAAAGGCCGCGGCCGCAGTCGCCGGGGGTCATACAGATATGCTCTTCCAGAACCTGTCCGGCGTGATCAGCCAGATCCGGGGTAAGATGTTGCGGGCATTGGTAGTTACGACCAAGAAACGTGCGCCGACGATACCCGACGTTCCGACCGCCACCGAGGTGGGTCATCCCGCTCTGCATGTGGTCGTCGGTTGGAGCGGCATCTGGGGTCCCAAGGGCCTGCCCAAGGAAGTGGTCGATAAATGGGTCGACGTCCTTGGCAAATTGAAAAAGGACAAGGCCTGGAACAAGATGACCAAGGGCTTAGGCTCGATTCCTTCGATCATGGGTCCGGCCGATACCAAGGCATTCGTGAAAATCCAATTCGAAACGTTCAAGAAGGTCGCCGAACGGGTTGGACTGACGGTCAAGTAATCCACTGGTTGTCAAGGGTCTCGGGCGGCGGCGTTTGCCGTCGCCGGCCTGTTTCACTGCACGACCAAAGAAGACGTGAACGCGACGCACCGGCGTGGCTGGCCACTTGAGGACACGATGAGGATCACAAGCGAGACCGTTTTCCCCATACCAGAAGGGCCCATCGATAACCCGGGCAACTGGCGGGGAAGCGGTTTCTTGGAAAATAACGATTGGGTGACCCAATGGTCCGAGCGGGCGCTGAGGGAACTGCCGGTCGCGGTCGCCACGGTCAAGAAGTCGGGTAAGACCCCCCCCCGCTTTGACAAAAAAGATTTCCCGCTTCCAACCATTGCCGATGAATTGCATGCCATCCTCGCCGATTTGGAGACGGGGAATGGGTTCGCCGTCATTCGAGGCATCCCGCCGGACGCCTTCGATGAGGATGAGGCCGAGATTCTGTTCTGGGGCCTCATGGTCCATCTAGGCCATCCCATGTCGCAAAACGCCATGGGCCATGTGTTGGGCCATGTTCGGGACCTGGGCCTCGATATCAACGACACCAAGGTCCGAAACTACCAAACCACGGCGGAACTTTTCTTCCATAATGATTCCTGCGACGTTTTGATGCTGATGTGCCGGCGCACTGCCAAGCAAGGCGGGCGCTCGCGGCTGGCTAGCATCCCGGCGCTCTTCAACGCCATGTGGGCGGAAAACCCGGCGCTCACCCGCGAACTGTTCGAGCCTTTTGCCTTCGACCGGCGGGGCGAACCTGGACGACCCGACGAAGGGGACGATCCATTCTACATACTGCCGATTTTGAACTATCACGACGGCTACCTGACGGCCCGCATGGTACCCCGGTCCTACATCCATTCGGCCCAGCGGTTCGAGAGCGCGCCGCGTCTGACCGATCGTATGAACACGGCCTTGGATTTCATGGAGGAAATCGTCGTCCGCCCGGACGTCAGCTTCGATTTCCAAATGGCGCCGGGTGACATCCAGTTGATCAACAACTACTGCACCTTCCATTCCCGGACTGAGTTTGTCGACCACGACGCACCGGACAAGAAGCGCCATATGCTCCGCGCATGGCTCAGCGTTCCCAACAGCCGCCCGCTGCCGCCCTGGTACATCGAGCGCTGGGGCAGCGTGACCCCAGGCGACCCCCGGGGCGGTATCTACGCCTCAGGACACGATGCTTAATGACATGACGAACAATGCCCACAAAGACGCCCCCAATTTCCTGGTCATTCAACTGGATCAGATGACGCCGGGCGTCCTGCCGGCCTACGGCCACCATACGGTCAAGGCGCCGCACATGACCAAACTGGCCGACGAGGGGGTGCTGTTCGAGAACGCCTATTGCAACTTTCCCCTTTGCGTGCCGTCACGCATGTCCGTGCTGACAGGCCGGTACACCAGCGCCATCGAACAATGGGACAACGCCATCGAACTGCCGGCCGCGGTGCCGACGCTCGCTCATTACCTGCGTTCCGTCGGCTATCACACAGCACTTTGCGGCAAGATGCATTTTATCGGTCCCGACCAGGTGCATGGTTTTGACGAACGAATTACCACCGACATCTACCCGGCCAATTTTACCTGGACGCCTGACTGGATCGCTGGCGAACGCTACCGGCCCACGGGCATCAACACACGCGCGGTGGTTGATGCCGGGGTTTGCAAACGGTCCCTGCAGATTGACTACGACGACGAAGTCGAACACGCGGGCATCCAGAAAATCTATGATCTGGCCCGGTTCAACAGGGACAAGCCGTTCCTTCTGTGGGTATCCTTCACCCACCCCCATTCGCCTTTCGTGACGACACATAAATACTGGGACCTCTACGATCACGACGCCATTGACATGCCGAAGGTCGGCCCCATTCCGGTAGACAATCAGGACGAGATGAGCCGATGGCTCCATTACGCCCATGCCCAGGACTTGCTGACCATCGCCGATGAACACGTACGGAACGCCCGCCATGCGTATTATGGCATGGTCAGTTACCTGGACGAAAAGGTGGGGCGTATTATGGCGACACTGGCCGAAATGGACCTGGACGACGACACGGTTGTAGTTCTGACCTCGGACCACGGCGAAATGCTGGGTGAGCGCGGAGCCTGGTTCAAACAGTATTTCTATGAACCCTCCACCGGGGTGCCTCTTATTATCCGCTCACCCAACCGTTATAAGCCCGGGCGGGTATCGGAACTGGTCTCGCTGGTCGATCTATTGCCGACATTTATGGACTTAGCGACCGATGGCAATGCGCCTGAACCGGTTTCGTCCTTGGACGGTCATTCGTTGACGGGGCTTCTCGCCGGCGACGACGAAAACTGGGACAACAGGGTCATTTCCGAATACACGGGCGAAGGCGTGATCGCCCCATGCCGCATGGTCCGCCGCGACAATTACAAATACATCTACACCCATGGCCATCCGCCTTTGATGTACGACTTGGCGAAGGACCCGCTGGAGGTCGATAACCTGGCTGGCCGACCCGAAGTAGCCGAGGCCGAAACCGGACTGGCGGCGGAAATCATGGACGGCTGGGATCCGGATGCGGTCAGCGCGGCCTGCATCCAAAGCCAGAAGGAACGCATGTTCATCCATAACGCCACTAGCGGCGAGCCAAGTTGGGCCTACGTGGCCCGGGCGGGAGACGACCAGCGCTACGTGCGTAACGCCAGTGCTGTCGGCACCAAGGCCGCCGCCCGCTACCCCTTTGTCGAGCCGACGCCGTTTGAGCATTGACTGGGGTATAGTGACCATATCGATTGCCGGGAACCGGTCATGCACTAACATTCAAAGTGGACCACTTTTTCTGGGGAGGGCCACTCCTGTCGCTTCCCGCCCACGCCGACATCACAGGCAAG
>JAYGEH010000583.1:0-10704 GCA_046582475.1 Rhodospirillales bacterium | reverse complement strand
ACTTCCGCCGCATCGCCACGCGCTACGAAAAAACAGCCATTGCCTACCTAGCCATGCTGTGCCTCGTTGGCGCCATCATTTGGCTGCGGTAACTGTCAATAGGACCTAAGGCCTTGTTGCGGCATTCTTCGTGTTCCGACTTGGGGTCACTGTCGGCGACGATGCCGGCGCCGGCCTGGACGTACAGGGTATCCTTCGTCAACACGGCGGTGCGGAGAGCAATACAGGTGTCCATATCCCCATTGGCACCGAAATAACCGATGCCGCCGGCATAGATGCCGCGCCTGAGGGATTCCGATTCATCGATAATTTGCATGGCCCGCACTTTCGGCGCGCCGGAAACCGTGCCCGCCGGAAAGCCGACAGCAGGGCATCGACGGAGTCAAATTGATCGTCGAGCTCGCCCTCCACGTGGGAGACGATGTACATGACGTGGGAATAACGCTCGATACCGTTCCGCTCGGTCACCTGGACGCTACCGGTCTTGGCGACGCGGCCCACATCGTTGCGGCCCAGGTCGAGCAGCATCAAATGCTCGGCCAGTTCCTTCGGATCGCTGAGCAGTTCATCGGCTAGGCGGCGATCCTCGGCGTCGTCGGCGCCGCGCCGGCGGTTGCCGGCCAGGGGCCGGATGGTGATGCGCCCGGCGCGCATGCGGACCAGCAGTTCGGGGCTGGACCCGACGATGGAAAAATTCCCGAAATCCAGGAAAAACAGGAATGCGAGGGATTAATGCGGCGCAGTGCCCGGTAAAACGCCAACGGCGGCAGATCGAACGGCATCGAGAATTGCTGCGACAAGACCACCTGAAACACATCGCCGGCGAGGATATATTCCTTTCCTTTCTCTACGATGGCGCAGAATTCCGCCCCGGTCATGTTGGAACGGGGCTCGCCGAATTGGCGGGTCTGATCGCCGGCATTGTGGGCCAGGCTTTGGTCGAAATCATCGAGCACTTTGGCCAAACGGCTCAGGCCCGCTTGGTAGGCCCGATCCGCGGAAACCCCATCAACCTGCCAGACCGGCGTGACCACGGTCACCAGATCTTCGATGGTATCGAAAACGGTGATGATGGTCGGGCGCAGGAACTGGCCGTCGGGCACGTCCAGGCATTTGGGATTTGCATCGGGAATGTCTTCGGCCAGGCGCACCGCGTCATAGCCCAGATAGCCAAACAACCCGGCCGCCATGGACGGCAGTCCGGCCGGTAGATCGATGCGGGATTCGACCAGAACGGCGCGGAAAGAGGCCAATGTGCCGGCATCCTCGGAGACCGGGCAGGGCTGGAATGCGGCCGGATCATCGAGAGCGTGGCGGTTTATTTCGGCCCGGTTGCCGTGGCAGCGCCAGATCAGATCGGGCTTCAGCCCCAGAAACGAATAGCGCCCGCGAATCGAGCCGCCTTCCACCGATTCCAAAAGAAAGCTGTTAGCGGCGCCGCCGACCAGTTTGATCATGGCCGACACCGGTGTCTCCAAATCGGCGATCATGCGGGCCCAAAGGACCTGCGGTTACCCGGCGATATAGGCTGCCTCGAACGTCGCGAAACTGGGTTCAGCGTCCACGCCCGCCGCCCCGGCGCAAGGGCGCATTGAGGGCCGCCTGATTGACCGAAACGCCGAACCGGGAGCGCAGCGCCGCCGCCAATTGCGCGGTCAAATCGCCACCGATGCCTTGGTTCAACTGGGCGCGGATTTGCGCGGCGCCTTCCTTGTCCGCCAGGGGATTGGCGCGCTCGATATTTGTCAATACGGCGATCACCTGATCTTCACCGGCGCCGGCGGTAACCGCCTGGCCGCGCCGCCCGGCAAAAATTTGCGCCACCACGGCGCCCGGAAGCCGCCGCTCAAGTCCGTCGCCGGTGCGCGTAAAGGCTTTGCTGGTCCAGCGCGTGGCGCCAAAGCTCTTGACCACATCGGCGAGGCTTTTTCCGGCCTCGATATCCTTGACCAGGGTTTCGGCCCGTTTGCCCGCCATTTCGGCGCGCTTCTCGGTCAGCAGCGCGTCGCGCACCTGGGAGCGTACCTTGTCCAGGGGGCGCAAGGCCGGCGGTGTCACCTTGTCCAAATGCACCACGAAATAGCCGCTTTCGCCGGCACTGATGAGCGGGCTGTCATAGTTTTCCTCGGTTTCAAAGGCCACCCGCAACGCTTCCGGATCGAGCCCGGCAACCGGCTTGCCAAGCTCGCGGGTGCCGGCCCGGTTTATGCCGGTAAACCGGATCACTTTGAAATTCAGCTTGCGCGCGGCTTCGGACAGAGTGTCGCCGCCGCCCAGGGCATCTTCGAAATTGTTGGCCAGTTTGAACAGGACATCAACGGCCAGTTCAGCCGCCATTTCTTTTTCCAATTGATCGCGCACTTCTTCGAAGTTTCGTACCTTGAGCGGGCTGATTTTGGTAACTTTAAGAATGTGCCAGCCGAGATCGCTTTGGATGGGCTGGCTTACCGACGACAGGGCCAGCGCGAACGCCGCGTCGGCCAAGGCCGGCACCGGCAACTGGCCGCGCGACAGCTCGCCAAGTTCCGTGGAATCCGGGTCCATTTTGGCGATATCGGCGGCGACCTTGTTGAATGGACCGCCAGAAGACAGCGCCGCATGGGCCTTCTGGGCGTCCGCTTCGGTGCCCAGCAGTATTTGTTTGATGGTTCGCAATTCCGGCACCGTGAATTCGTTCAGCCGGTCCTGATAGGCGTCGCGGAGCTTGTCTTCCGCCACCGAAACTTCGTCAAGAACATCTTCGATTTGCAGGCGCACCAAGCTGAAATTCCGATATTCGGGCGCCGTGAAGCGGGGCGCATTGTCTTTATGGTATTTGGCAAGCTCGCCGCCGGTCGGGCGCGCAATGACCACCAAATTCCGGTTCGGAATCGAGACCACGTCGGCGATGCGGCGTTCCATGCGATAGGCGTGAATCGCCTTGGCCATGGATTTGGGCGCGGTCTGTCCGTTGACGATGCCGCTCAAAAGCTGCGAGCGGATCAAATCGGCGCGGAACTGATTGACGAAGGTGCTTTCGCCGTAGCCGTTGTCGTACAAAATGCGGTCGAACCGGGCCCGGCTGAATTCACCGCCGGCGCCTCGGAACCTAGAATCGGTGCGGATTTCCCTGGCCAGCGTATCTTCGCTGACGATCAATCCCATATCGCGGGCGCCTTCGATTAACACGGCTTGGCGGATCATGTTTTCGAGCACCCGCTGGTTCACGCCCATGGCGCGAATCTGGTCCTCGGTCACATTGTTGCCCAAGACGCGGCGCAGGCGCGAGACCTGGCGCTGCACCTCATTGACATATGCCTGGCGCCCGATTTCCTGCTCACCAACCGTGGCCACCGTGGTGGCGTTGCCGGCGCCGAAGTTCAAACGATCGCCGATGCCCCAAACCGCGAAGCTCAATACCAAAAGGCTGATCAAGACCTTGGAGCCGATGGACATCAACGTTTGTCTGAATTTTCCGTACATAATCTGGGTCCCAATTTGTGCCGCAATATGTGCCGCCAATTTTTGCCGAGTGCCGAATTGAGGCTGAGTATATCCCGCCGGCCATGCGGGCGGCATCATAAAAGCGTGACCACCGGCCCGCAACCACCAACCTCTGATGTGCCCGGTGAAGTGGCAAGGCCGCCGATGGTATGCTATTGAGCGCGCCTGAAATATCTCTGCAACGGAGGCCGCCATGGCGCACGCGCGCACACCCCTGATCGCCGGTAACTGGAAAATGAACGGGCTTGTGGGCGATGGGCGGGGCCGCGCCGAGGATCTCGCGGCGCGCATGAAAGGCCTCGACAATCCGCCATTCGAGATGCTGCTTTGCCCGCCGGCGACGCTCATCGCCGGCATCGGCGCGGCTATACAGGGCTCAGGGATTCTGCTCGGCGGCCAGGATTGCCATTTCCATGGCGGCGGCGCCCATACCGGCGATATCTCAGCCGGCATGCTCGCCGATCTTGGGTGCAGCCACGTCATCGTCGGCCATTCCGAGCGCCGCGCCGATCACGGCGAGGGAAACGATCTGGTGCGTGCCAAGGCCGCCGCCGCTATCGAGGCGGGCTTGATCGCCATCATCTGCGCCGGCGAAACCGAGGCCGAGCGGGATGCCGGCCAAACCGGCGAGGTGGTCGCGGCGCAAATCAAGGCATCGGTACCGGGCGGCGCCGGGCCTTCGCAAATGGTGATCGCCTACGAGCCGGTCTGGGCGATCGGCACCGGGCGCACGCCGACCGAGGCCGAAGTTCAAGACGTGCACGCGTTGATTCGCGCCACCCTGGCCGGCGTTGCAAGTGATACGGTTGCCGGCGATTGCCGCATTCTCTACGGCGGGTCGGTCAAGCCAGGCAATGCGGCGGGCCTGTTGGCGCTGGCCGATGTGGACGGCGGATTGGTCGGCGGCGCCAGCCTGTCGGCGGAAGATTTCTGGGCCATCGGGCTGGCCGTCGGCTGACAACTATTCGGGATCAGCCATGCCGGGCCAATCATTGGCCTTGCACATTGGCGATTGCCGACCTAGATAAGCGCTTCTCGAAGCTTGGGACAGACCATGACCGCCGTACTAATCGTAATCCACCTGATTTTGGCCATCGCCATGGTATTCATCGTTCTCATTCAACAGAGCGAGGGCGGCATTGGCGGTCTCGGCGGCGGCGGCGGCATGGGCGGCTTCATGACCGGGCGCGCCACCGCTAATCTTTTGACCCGGCTGACGGCCGTGCTGGCCGCCTTGTTCATGGTTTCCAGCCTGACCTTGGCGATCCTTGCCAATGACACCCAAGACCGCGGTTCGATCCTCGATCGGAACCAGCCGGCGCCGGCGAATCAGCAACAGGGTCCGAGCGTTCCAGGCATGCCGAGCTTGATCCCGGTGCCAGACGAGCCGAAACCTTCGCAATAAAAAATCCCAGCATTGCAACGGTTTTAAAATTAAATTCCCCAATTCGCCTAATCTGCTTTTGCACGGGCGCCCGATCCTGTACAGCACCGGTCCATGACGCGTTTCGTATTTATCACCGGCGGCGTGGTTTCCTCTCTCGGCAAAGGTTTGGCCTCGGCTTCATTGGCTGCATTGCTGCAGGCGCGCGGTTTCAAGGTGCGCCTGCGCAAGCTGGACCCCTACATCAACGTCGATCCGGGTACCATGAGCCCGTATCAGCATGGCGAGGTGTATGTCACCGACGACGGCGCCGAGACCGATTTGGATCTGGGCCATTATGAGCGCTTTACCGGGGTCAGCGCGCGCCGTACCGACAACGTCACCACCGGGCAAATCTATTCCAAGGTGATCGCCAAGGAACGGCGCGGCGAATATCTGGGCGCCACCATCCAGGTGATCCCGCACATCACCGACGCGATCAAGGAATTCGTGCTCGCCGACATCGATGACGAGGATTTCGTGCTCTGCGAGATCGGCGGCACGGTCGGCGATATCGAGGGCTTGCCGTTCCTGGAAGCGATCCGTCAATTGGGCAACGAATTGGGCCGCGAGCGGGCCATGTATGTGCATCTGACCCTGTTGCCCTATATCGCGGCGGCCGGCGAATTGAAGACCAAGCCGACCCAGCATTCGGTCAAGGAATTGTTGAGCCTGGGCATCCAGCCGGATCTGCTGTTGTGCCGCTCGGAGCATGAATTTCCCGACAGCGACCGCAAAAAGATCGCCTTGTTCTGCAATGTGCGCGTCGATGCCGTGGTGCCGGCATTGGACGTCAAATCCATCTATCAGGTGCCCATCAGCTACCACAAGCAAGGCCTCGACGACCAGGTGCTCCGCCATTTCGGCATACAGATGGCGGCCCCCGACCTCAGCCGCTGGGAGCGGATATCGGAGCGCGCGCTGGCGCCGGAGGGCGATGTGGCGATCGCCATCGTCGGCAAATATACGGGCCTCAAGGACGCCTACAAATCCCTCTCCGAGGCGCTCGCCCATGGCGGCATCGCCAACAATGTGCGGGTCAATTTGAAATGGCTGGAGGCGGAGATATTCGAAGACTCCGATACCGTCGAGCATCTGGAAGACGTGCATGGCATATTGGTGCCGGGCGGCTTTGGCGCACGCGGCGCCGAAGGCAAGATCATGGCCGCCAAGTTCGCCCGCGAACGCGACGTGCCCTATTTCGGCATCTGTTTCGGCATGCAGATGGCGGTGGTCGAGGCGGCGCGCAATATGGCCGGCATCAAGGGCGCCGGCTCTACCGAGTTCGGCCCCTGCGAAGCCCCGGTGGTGGGGCTGATGACCGAATGGGAAAAGGACGGCCAGACCGAACAGCGCGGCGAGGACTCGGACAAGGGCGGCTCCATGCGCCTCGGCGCCTATGATTGTTATTTGGGCGACAACAGCCGGGTGCGCGGCATTTATGGCAGCCAAGCCATATCCGAACGCCACCGCCACCGCTACGAGGTCAACATCGCCTACGAGGCGCAACTGGCCGGCGCCGGCATGGTGTTTTCGGGCAAATCCCCGGACGGCGTGCTGCCGGAAATTATCGAAATCCCGGTCCATCCCTGGTTCATCGGCGTCCAGTTCCATCCCGAACTTAAATCCCGGCCCTTCGATCCGCACCCATTGTTCACCGATTTCATCCGCGCCGCGGTCGATCAGAGCCGGCTGGTGTAGGCACATGACCGCGCCCAATCACGTCAGCGCAGGCGGTGTCACCTTCGGCAACGATCTGCCGTTGTCCCTAATCGCCGGGCCTTGCGTCATGGAAAGCCGGGACCACGCCATGAAAATGGCCGAATCCCTGGCGGAACTGACCAAATCTCTCGATATCGGCATTGTCTACAAATCATCCTTCGACAAGGCCAACCGCACCAGCATCGACAGTGTCCGCGGCATGGCCCTGGGCGATGCGCTGCCCATCTTTGCCGAGATCAAGGAAACCTTCGGCCTGCCGGTGCTGACCGATGTGCACACGCCGGAACAATGCGCTGAACTGGCGGGCGTATTGGACGTGCTGCAAATCCCGGCCTTCCTGTGCCGCCAGACCGATTTGCTGGTAGCCGCCGGCGAAACCGGCCTGGCGTTGAACATCAAGAAGGGTCAGTTCCTGGCCCCTTGGGACATGGCCAACGTGGTTGCCAAGGTGGAAAGCACCGGCAACCTCCGCGCCATGGTCTGCGAGCGCGGCGCCAGTTTCGGCTACAATACCTTGGTCTCGGACATGCGCGCCCTGCCGGTTCTGGCCCAGGCCGGCCACCCGGTGATCTTCGACGCCACCCATTCGGTGCAGCAGCCCGGCGGCCAGGGGAACACTTCCGGCGGCGAGCGCAAATTCGCCCCGGTCCTGGCCCGCGCCGCCGTGGCGGTGGGTGTGGCGGGCGTCTTCATGGAAACCCACGACAACCCGGACAACGCCCCCAGCGACGGGCCAAACATGATTAAAATCAACGAATTGGCGGATATCGTTAAGGTGTTGCAGAACTTCGATGCGACGGCAAAAGCGCACCCGGTGGAGATTGGATAATGGCTGGGCCAGCATTGCCAGACCTAACACGAGGGACTATGTAACCGGCATCCAATTGCTTCGGAGAGACCGCACGCCATGACCGCCATCGTCGACATTCTCGCCCGTGAAATCCTCGATTCCCGGGGCAATCCGACCATCGAGGTGGATGTGGTTCTGGAGACCGGGTCCATGGGCCGGGCCGGGGTGCCGTCCGGGGCTTCCACCGGCGCCCATGAGGCGGTGGAACTGCGCGACGGCGACGACGCGCGCTATGGCGGCAAGGGCGTCCGGGAGGCCTGCAATAACGTCAATGGCGAGATCTTCGAGACCCTTTCCGGCTTCGAAGCGGAGGATCAGCTGCATATCGACCGCACGCTGATCGCCCTCGACGACACCCCCAACAAATCCCGCCTCGGCGCCAACGCTATTCTCGGCGTCTCCCTCGCGGTATCCAAGGCGGCGGCCACCGAGGCCGGATTGCCGCTGTACCGCTATATGGGCGGAACCCAAGCCTCGCTGCTGCCGGTGCCGATGATGAACGTAATCAATGGCGGGGTGCATGCGGACAATCCCATCGATATCCAGGAATTCATGATCATGCCGGTAGGCGCCGCCAGCGTCGCCGATGCCATCCGCATGGGCGCCGAGGTGTTCCAGGTCCTTAAGGGCGCGCTTCAAGACGCCGGCCACAACACCAATGTGGGCGACGAGGGCGGCTTCGCGCCGGGCCTTGCCAGCGCCGACGCGGCCCTCGGCTTCATCATGAAGTCCATCGAGGCGGCGGGCTACGCGCCGGGCGATGACATCGTCCTGGCGCTGGATGCCGCCTCCAGCGAGTTTTTCAAGGACGGCAAGTACGAGTTGGCCGGCGAGGGCAAGAGCCTGGATGCGGCCGCCATGACCGATTACTACGCCGACCTGGTGGACCGCTATCCGATCGTTTCCATCGAAGACGGCCTCGCCGAGGATGACTGGGACGGCTGGCAGGCGCTGACCGAGGCGCTGGGGTCCAAGGTGCAATTGGTCGGCGACGATTTGTTCGTTACCAACACGGCGCGGCTCAAGGACGGCATCGCGCGCGGCATCGCCAACTCGATCCTCATCAAAATCAATCAGATCGGCACTTTGTCAGAGACCCTGGAAGCGGTGGAAATGGCCCACAAGTCCCGCTATACCGCCGTCATCTCGCACCGCTCCGGCGAAACCGAGGACGCCACCATCGCCGATATCGCGGTCGCCACCAACGCCGGCCAGATCAAAACCGGCTCGCTGTCGCGCTCCGACCGGTTGGCCAAATACAATCAGTTGATCCGCATCGAAGAAACCCTCGGCCCCGAAGCCCGCTATGCGGGCAGGGCGGTTTTGCGCTAGACTGTAGGAGCGGCGCACGCGATGTTCCGCACCGCGATCCTTCGAGACAGACCTTCGGTCTTCCTCGGGTTGAGGCTATTATAATCATCATGGCCCAAGCCCTCATGCCGAGGAACGAGCGCAGCGAGTGTTTCGAAGTAGGCGGGCGGCGACCAGGGGGGCTTCCATGGAATTCAGCGTTTTTGACCATCTCGACATGGTGCCGGGGCAGGACCTGACCGAATACTACGAAGACCGCTTGAAACTCATGGAGCGCTACGACGCCATCGGCATCCGCTCCTATCACCTGGCCGAGCATCACGCGACGCCGCTGGGCCTGGCGCCGTCGCCGAACCTGTTCCTGGCCGCCGTCGCCCAGCGCACAAAACGGCTGCGTTTCGGGCCCCTGGTCTATTGCCTGCCCCTGTATCACCCGGTGCGCCTGATGGAAGAAATATGCATGCTCGACCAGATGAGCGGCGGCCGTTTGGAAATGGGCATCGGGCGCGGCATTTCGCCGTTCGAGGTGGGCTATTACGGTGTCGATTATAAAAAGGGGTCGGAAATGTACCGGGAAGTCCTGGAGATGATCCTGACCGGGCTGGATGCCGACGAGCTGACCTATAAAGGCAAATATTACCAGGTCGAAGCCATGCCCCGGGTGCTGCATCCGGTGCAACGGCCGCACCCGCCGCTCTGGTTCGCCACGTCCAATCCGGACGGCGCCGGCTGGCCGGCCGAAAACGGCGTCAGCTTGGTGACCAGCGGCCCGGTCGAGGCGGTGCGGGCGCTGACAGATGCCTACCGGGCGGCGCACGCCGCCGCCGGCGTGACCGGACCGATGCCGCGCCTGGGCATGAACCGCTTCATCTATGTGGGCGCGACCGATGCCGAGGCGCGCGAGATCGCCGCCTGCGCCTATCCGGTCTGGCAGAAAAATATCATGCGGCTGTGGAACCGCCACAACAGCCAGCCGCGCGATGCCCGTTTTGTCGAGACCTTCGAGGAATTGGAGGCCGAAGGCACCGGGATCGCCGGCGCACCGGCCACCGTCGCCGCCGAGATCCGCCGCCAATACGAGGCCGCCGGCATCACCACCTTGCTCTGCCGTTTTGCCTTCGGCGATCTCAGCCTGGAAGAATCCTTGAACTCGATCAATCTGTTCGCCGATGAAGTGATGCCGGCGCTTGAGGATATTGTGCCGGAAAGCCAAACCGGCGCCGCCTCATAATATTAACAAAACATTAACTTTCGCCCCTTAGCCTTTTAAACAACAAACGAATCTGGTCGGCAAAAACAGCCGCTATAAAAAATTATGGTACGGATTCTGCCTCCTACCAGGGTGGACATCCGCATCCAACCGTTGAAATTCAAGGCCTTAGCCGCTTCGGCTTATTGGCAAGGGCTTTGCATGGCAGACGGCCGGAGAATACCGGGGGACGGATGAAGTTTATTTCCGAAGCGCGTTCGCGCGCCCGTCACGTCATCGGCCCCATCCTCGGGGCGGCGCTGATTGTGTACATTGCCTATAACGCCTTGCAGGGCGAGCGGGGCCTGATCGCCTATTGGCAACTGGTCCACCAGGTCGAGCAGGCCAAGATCGTGCGCGCCGATATGGGGTTGGCGCAAAAGCGAATCGCCAACCGGGTGGCGCTGCTGACAGGCGCTTCCATCGACCGGGACATGCTCGACGAGCGCGCCCGCTACATGCTCGGCTACAGCCAGCCCGGCGAGGTTATTATATTGCTCGGCGCTGGCGCGCGGCTTTAATCCACTAGGCTCAGGACCCATTAATTATTAATTCAGCATTTCACCGGATGATGTCCTTAGGACCTTTGGAGGGCATCAAATGAAAGACTTATTCTGGCTGACGCAAACGCAATTGGACCGCATGGCACCCCATTTTCCTTTGTCT
>JAYGEH010000573.1:0-2700 GCA_046582475.1 Rhodospirillales bacterium | reverse complement strand
AGGTTCGTATTCTTGAAATAGGCGCCTATGCGGGGGCCAGTGCCATCCAATGGGGTCAGGCATTAAAAAAACATCATTTCAAGGAAGCGACCGTATATTCCCTCGATCCTTGGAAAAGTTATCTGGATTTGAAGAAGAATCACCGGTGGCGGCTCAGGATCATGAATCACGCCCTTGCCAGCGGCAGAATCTTTCAACTCTTCAAGCGTAACATCAAGGCTGCCGGTGTTTCCGCCATGTGTCGGCAATTGGTGGGGAATTCGGCGGAAATTCTGCCTTTGTTGAAGGATAACAGCTTCGATTTGATCTATATTGATGGAGACCATGAGGTTGGCGCGGTGAAGAAAGATATTAAAAACGCCCTGCCCCTGCTAAAGGACGGGGGGCTTTTGTGCGGTGATGACCTTGAAATGCAGCTCAGCGGCGTTGATGTTGATTTCGTTAAACGCCACCTGGATTTGGACATGGCCGTGGATCCGGCATCGGGCGTTGCTTTCCATCCTGGGGTTGCCCTGGCCGTCGGAGAGTTTTTCCAAAAAGATGTCCCGTGCTACGAAGGCTACTGGGTGGTGCAAAAGAAGGGCCATGATTTCGACGACGTAAAACTGGATGAAGGGCCTGAATGACAAGGCGATGCCCCGCCGCCGCCGGGGACTTAAAACCATGACTGAAACCATGAATGAAAGCCAACTGGATTTGCTGCTGATCAATCCGGGCGGCCGGTATAAAATCTATCAAAAACTGGGCGCAAATTTGACGGCGGTTGAGCCGCCGCTGTGGTGCCGCTTGATCGGGGGATACGCCCGTGACCATGATTTTTCCATCGAAATCATCGATTGCGAGGCGGATAATCTGGAAACCGCCGCCATTGCCGAAAAGGTCAAGGCATTGGCGCCGCGGCTGGTGGCGATGGTTGTCTTCGGTCATCAACCCTCTGCCTCGACCCAGCAGATGGCGAGCGCCGGTGAAAAGTGCCAGGCGATCAAGAAGCAAAACCAAGACATACCGATCATCATGGTCGGGGGGCATGTCTCGGCCCTGCCCGAACGCACGCTGAAGGAAGAAGCCGTGGATTTTGTCTGTAAGGGGGAAGGCCCGGTGACGGTGGCGCAATTACTCGACGCGCTCAAGGATGATCGGACCGGCGGCTTTGAAGACGTTGAAGGCCTAGCCTGGATGCGGGATGGTGAGCCCGTTATCAACCCGCCCGCTGCCCTGATCATAGACCTGGATCGCGATCTGCACGGCAATGTCTGGGATCTGTTGCCGATGGACAAATACCGGGCCCATAACTGGCAGTGCTTCGGCGACTTTGATGAGCGCCAGCCCTATGCCTCGGTCTATACGACCCTGGGGTGCCCCTATAAGTGCGTGTTTTGCTGCATCAACTCGCCATTCGACATAAACCGTTACCGCATGCGCAATCCCCGGGCGGTGGTCGATGAAATCGCCCTGCTGCACGACACCTACGGGGTCAAGACCTTCAAGATCATCGATGAGATGTTCGTGCTCAACGACCGCCACGTGAACGCCATATGCGACCTTTTGATCGAACGCGATTACGACCTCAACATATGGGCCTATGCCAGGGTTGATACGGTCAAGCCTGAGATTTTGGATAAACTCAAGCACGCCGGCTTTCGCTGGCTGGCGCTGGGAATTGAGTCGGGTTCGGCCCACGTGCGCGACGGCGCCAAAAAGGGGTTCTCCCAAGATGATATCATCGCCATCGTGCGCAAAATCCAGAAAGCCGGCATCTACGTTATCGGCAATTTCATCTTCGGCCTGCCCGACGATGATCTCGACACCATGAAGCAGACGTACGATCTGGCGGTGGAACTCAACTGCGAATTTATCAACCTGTATTCGGCCATGGCCTATCCAGGATCGCTCCTATACGCACAGGCGGTTTCCAAAAATCTGCCCCTGCCCGAGAACTGGTCCGGTTATTCGCAGCACAGTTACGACTGCCTTCCCCTGCTGAGGGACCATCTGATCGCCGCCGAGGTTTTGCAATTCAGGGGCGATGCCTTTCATGATTATTTTTTCAACCCCCGGTATCTCGACATGTTGACGCAGTCCTTCGGTTGGGAAACCCGCGAGCACATCGAGGACATGGCTCGTCACCGCCTCAAGCGGAAGCTGTTGGAAGAACGGGACGCGGCGGAATGAACAACTCAAACTACGTCGCCGACGGCCAGGTGGGCCCGTGGCTCAAACAACCGTGGCGCCGGTGGCATAAAGGATGATTATCAGCCGCACCCCCTTTCGCGTGTCGCTTTTCGGCGGTGGATCCGACTATCCCAAGTGGTTCCGGGAGCACGGAGGTGCCGTATTCGGCTTCGCCATCAACAAGTATTGCTACATTTCCGTCCGGCCGCTGCCCCAGTTTTTCGAGCACCGTCACCGGATCGTCTATTCCCAGGTCGAGAACGTCACCGAGATCGACGAAATCCAGCACCCCGCCGTGCGCGCCGTACTCATGGACCAGAAGATCGATCTCGGTCTTGAAATCCATCATGACGGCGACCTGCCGGCGCGCTCGGGGCTCGGTTCCAGTTCATCGTTTACGGTCGGTCTGTTGAACGCGCTCTCCGCGCTCAAGGGCCACATGATGGGGAAAAGGGATTTGGCCGAACAGGCGATTCGCATCGAACAGCAGGTGATCGTCGAGCACGTCGGCTCCCAAGACCAGATCTG
>JAYGEH010000506.1:0-2944 GCA_046582475.1 Rhodospirillales bacterium | reverse complement strand
ATTCCCAGGCGATGCCCTTCAGATTGAGGAAAATTCTGGTTTTCTGGGAGCACGACGAGCCCATGAAATGGAACAGATGCAGGCCCTTCCATTCGAGCACTTCGCGGGTGGCGATATCGGCGTCGGCGAGCTGAACCATGGTGGTCTCCTGATAAATTCAATGTGGCAACAATGCCCGCATTAGGCGGCGCCGGACAAGGTGTTTTGACAATCGATCCGTCAGCCGCTATCAGGCGGGCGAACAAATTTTTGCGGCCAAACAAGGAATGAACCAATGCGCTACGTGGTTTCGAAAAGCGAGGCGCCGTCGCTGCCCATCGCCGGCAGCGAGGATCGCTATCCGGTACGGCGCATCTATTGCGTCGGCCGCAACTACCGGGCCCACGCCATTGAAATGGGCGCCGATCCGGACCGGGATCCGCCGTTCTTTTTCATGAAGCCGGGCGACGCCATCGTCCAAAACGGCGCCACCATTCCCTATCCAACCCAGACCGAAAACCTCCATTACGAGATCGAACTGGTGGTCGCCATTGGCCAAGGCGGCAAGGATATCGCCGAAGCCGCCGCCCTCTCCCACGTCTGGGGCTACGGCGTCGGCATCGATCTCACCCGCCGCGACATCCAGAACAAGGCCAAGGAAATGGGCCGCCCCTGGGACATGGGCAAGGGCTTCGATAACTCGGCGCCGTGCACGGCGCTCAAGCCCGCGTCCGAGATCGGCCACCCGGCGGCGGGCGATATCTGGCTCAAGGTGAATGGCGAGATGCAACAGGAAAGCACCATCGATCTGCATATCTGGTCGGTGCCGGAGACCATTTGCTATCTGTCGGGGCTGGTCGAGTTGCAGCCCGGCGATCTGATCTATATGGGCACCCCCGACGGCGTCGGCCCGGTCATCGCCGGCGACGTCATGGACGGCCATATCGACGGCGTCGGCGAGCTTAAGATCACGATCTCTTAGGCCCCGCGCACCACATCGATCATCGCGCCCGGGTCATCCGGCGCCTGATCGCCGCGCCAGGCCACGTGGCCGTCGGGGCGGACCAGGACCAGGGCGCGCTCATGCAGGCGGACCACCTCCGGCGCATCGAGGGCGGCCAGTTTCAGCGGCACCCCCCGGTCCGCCGCGGCGCGCATGATGGGTTCGGGGTCGGCCTCGCCGGTACGCATCAGGGTGAAACCGCGCCCGTACAAATCCAGGGTCGAGCGGCCATCGGCGAGCCAGGCGTGGGGCGCGCGGGCGCCGGGCCGGGCCGACGGCGTGCAAACCTCGATGGCGTCCGGCGGCTCCGGGGTGCCATCGCTAACGCAGATCGGCGAGCCTTCATAGCGGTAGCCGAGCTGCACGCCCTCGGTGCGGAACATCTGGCCCACTTTGTCTTCCAATTCGGCGCCGAGGCGCTTGCGCAATTCATCGCCCGCCGCACCGTCGTCCTCGATGCCTTCGAATTCCTGGAATTCCAGATGGCTGGCATGGAACTCGGAGGCCATATTGACGTTGCGCATGCCCACCAGGCGGCGCTCGAAATCGTAAGACGCCGGCAGGCGTTTGCCGCCCCAGCCGCCCAGCATGGCGGCCAGCTTCCAGCTCAAATCCACCGCGTCGCCGATGCCGGTGTTCATGCCCATGGCGCCGGTGGGCGAGAGCTGGTGGGCGGCGTCGCCGGCGAGGAAGACGCGGCCCTCGTGCAGGCTTTTCGCGACCACCCCCATGCGCGTCCAGAGCGAGTGGCCGAGCCATTCCACATCCACATGGCGGCCTCAGGCGCGCCGGATATAGGCGTCCCAATCGATGCCACCGAAATCGAAATTCTCGGGCGTATCCAGCACCATCAGCCGCCATAGGGCGTCCAGGGGATCGATGATGCGGATATTGGCCCAGAGGCCGTCCTTGTCGAAGGCCAGGAAAAACGTCGCCGCGTCGCGCCCCAAATTATCGAGCAATCCCGGCGCCCGGAAAAAGAAATGCAGGGGATGGCCGAGGATGCCGGGCCCCTCAAAATCGATGCCGAGGGTGTCCCGGATGGCGCTGCCGGCGCCGTCGCAGGCGACCAGGTAATCGGCGCGGACGGTGTCTTGCCCGCCGGTCTCCAGATCGGTGATGCGGGCTTGGATGCCGCCGGTTGTCTCCTCATAGCCGTCGAAGCGGCAGCGGTGGCGGAGCCGCACCGAGGCCGCGCCGGCGGCGAAGTCGCGCAAGATCGGGTCGAACCATTTCTGCGAGCAGATCTGGCGCAGCGCCGGACTGTTGGGGTTCGGCACCCGGTCCTTTTTCGCGGCACGCTTCATGCGCGACAATTCATAGCCGCCGAGCGATGTCACGAAACAGATATCCATCGGGTAGTCGTCCGGGAACGGGCAGTTCATCACCGCGTCCCAAAGGCCCCAGCGGCGGCAGAACTCCATGGTGCGGATATTGACCTCGTTCATCTTCGGCGTATGGATGACGCCGTCGGTCTGCTCAACCAGCACGCAATCGACGCCGCGCCAGCCGAGATCACCGGCCAGCGCCAATCCCACCGGCCCGCCGCCGACGATTAATATCGAAGTTTCCCGCACCGGTTCGCCGTCCCCCTGGATATTCCCGCGACCGGCCGCGCCGGTCTATTCCGCCGCCGCGCCCATGTAGGACGCGACATCGACCTCGTCCATCTGTTCCGGCAAGAGATAGCGCTCGGCATATTCCCGATAGACGCCGGAGCCCAGGAACAGCTTGAACAGATCGGGGTCGATATGGGCGTCTTTTTCCATGAAGCCCATGATCTTCACCGATTCGGACAATTTTTTCGGCAATTTATAGGGCCGGTCGGCGGCGGTCAGGGCTTCGAAGATATCGGCGATGGCCATGATGCGCGCCGGCACCGACATGTCTTTTTCGGACAATCCGCGCGGATAGCCGGTGCCGTCCATCTTTTCGTGATGGCCGCCGGCAAATTCCGGCACC